>JANPAZ010000309.1:0-11578 GCA_031430225.1 Rhodoferax sp.
TGGTGACGAGGACCACCTCAAATTCCAAGGCCAGTCGCTCATTGGCCTGTCAGCAATCGGGGACCTAAAGACTACAGCTGGTAGGGGAGTCTCAGCTCAACTCAACGCGGTTTCGACCATTCGATTTGGCGCGGTACATGGCGGCGTCAGCGCGGGCCAACATGGCATCCACCGTGTCGCTGTCGTTGAGGCGACTGGTCACGCCAATGCTGACGGTGCAGCCAGACTTGCGGGTGGCCATCATGACGCGGATGCGCTCGGCAATCGCCAGGGCCGTGTCCGGGTTGGTCTCCGGCAGCAACACCACAAACTCTTCGCCACCAAAACGCCCAAGCTGGTCGTGCCGACGCAGCAGCGTTTTGACGTCGGCCACAAACTCGATCAGCACCCGGTCGCCGGCCTGATGCCCATAGTTGTCGTTGATGGATTTGAAGTGGTCCAGATCCATGGCCAGCAGAGACAGGTCTCGACCCTGGCGGCGGCTGCGTTCGAGCTCCTGGGCCACGGCTTCGTTCATGTGGCGGCGGGTGAAAGCGTCTGTCAGCGAGTCATGGGTGGCCAGATGCTCAAGCTCTTCGCGCAGGCGTTCGGTGGCCATCAAGACAATGCTGATGGTGAACAGCAACATGGTGAATGCATACGCCGTGATGTAGATCACATGAACCGGCGTGTTGTCCAGGATGCCGACAATCTGTGGGTTGGTCATAGTCGCAGCAAATCGCATGACCTGTACCGCCGTCGCACTCAATAAGACTGTGATCAGCATCTGACGCGCAAAAGTATGGGTGCCGTGTCGATAGACCAGCCACGCATGCATGCCGAATAGGTAAGTCTGCAGCGTGGTTGAAAAGGCCAGGCGCACGGCGTAGTTTTTGTCGACCAGCGTGAACCAGGCCGACACCAAAACCACCGCCGCTATCAACGACCAACCTTGCACGAACTTTGGCCTCACACCCAAAAACCGTTGAGTGCCGACGTAACACAGGTAGATGCCCGAAAAAAGCATCGTGTTCGCGATGCAGATGCTCAGACCTTCCATGGCCTGTCCACGAATGGCGGTCAGGACACCCGTCATGAATAAGAGCAGGATTGCCGTTGCCCATTCCCCGAGCCCCTTGATGGAAGGGGGATAGCTACGCCGCATGACAAGCAGCACAAGGGCCATCATGCCGGCCATCAAGCCAGTCAACATAACGATGGTGCGAGGGTCCAGCAGACTCATGCGGTCGCCTTGGGTTTGAAGTCGCACCAGGTGCTGACGCTGCATTGCCAGCATTTTGGCTTGCGCGCCATGCATACATAACGCCCGTGCAATATCAGCCAGTGATGGGCATCTACCAAATAGGGGGCAGGAATACGCTTGAGAAGTTTGAGCTCGACCGCCAGAGGGGTTTTACCCGGTGCCAGCCCTGTACGGTTGCCCAGGCGAAAGATGTGTGTATCCACCGCCATGGTGGGCTCGCCAAACGCTGAGTTCAATACGACATTGGCCGTCTTGCGACCCACACCGGGCAAGGCTTCCAGAGAGGCTCGGTCACGGGGCACCACGCCCCCGTGCTGCTCGATCAGCATGGCGCAGGTTTCAAGCAGGTGTTTGGCCTTGCTGCGGTACAGGCCAATGGTCTTGATGTGTTTCTCGAGCCCGTCTTGCCCCAACGCCAGAATTTGCATTGGTGTGCTGGCAGCCGCAAACAGCCGTTGGGTGGCCTTGTTGACAGACACGTCGGTAGCCTGCGCCGACAAAAGCACAGCTGTGAGCAACTCAAAAACAGAGGTGTATTCAAGCTCGGTCACCGGCAGCGGGTTGGCTGCCTTGAGAGTTGCGAAAAAGTGTTCGATCTGGTCTCGGCCCATGGCACGTATTGTTACATCTGGAAAAGGCTATTTTTTTTGATCAAAACACTACAAGGGATTTCGCCAATTGCGTCGAGCAAATAGGCAGCGAATACTGCAGGGACAGGCTTGCCAGTTCGGAGCGCCTGCTTTTTCTGGAGACATCATGGGTTTCAAATTCAAATTGCAAAGTGCTGTGGCCCTGGGTAGGCTCGGCCTGGTGGGACTTGCGGCCAGCTTCATAGGCAGCGCAGCCATGGCGCAGGCTGCATTCCCCGAGCGGGCCATCAGCCTGGTGGTTCCCTTTGCCGCAGGTGGTCCGACCGATGTGGTCGCACGCATGATTGCCATTCCCATGAGCAAGTCTCTTGGGCAAACTGTGTTGGTCGAAAACGCGGTGGGCGCGGGCGGCACCATTGCAGCTACCAAGGTTGCGCGCGCTGCGCCCACCGGATACACCATCTTCATCCATCACATGGGCATGTCGACCGCACCTGCGCTTTACAAAAAGCTGCAGTTTGACCCCATGAAAGACTTCGAGTACATCGGTCAGGTGGTTGATGTGCCCATGACACTGCTGGCCCGCAAGGACTTTCCGGCGGCCAATTTCAGCGAACTCCAGACCTATGTGAAGGCCAACAAAGACAAGGTGTCACTCGCCAACGCGGGTCTGGGCGCCGTGTCGCATTTATGTGGGCTGCTATTCATGACGCAACTGGGTGTCGACCTGACCACCGTGCCGTTCTCGGGCACTGGCCCCGCCATGAATGCCCTGCTGGGCGGGCAGGTTGATTTGCTGTGCGATCAGACCACCCAAACCGTGCCTCTCATCAAGGATGGCCGCGTCAAGGTGTTTGGCGTGACCACGTTGAACCGTCTCGCAGCCCTGCCCAATGTGCCCACTTTGGACGAGCAAGGGCTTAAAGGTTTTGAGGTCAAGGTCTGGCACGGCATGTATGCGCCCAAAGGCACGCCCAGTGCTGCGCTGGACAAAATTGGCGTTGCGTTGCGCGCTGCCATGCAGGACCCTATGGTCAAGCAACGTCTGGCTGATCTCAGCTCCGACATTGTGTCCGCAGATCGTATGACGCCCAATGGCCTCAAGACCTACCTCGAGTCCGAAATTGCCAAATGGGGACCGGTGATCAAGAAGGCCGGTGTTTACGCCGACTGAGTTGAATGTTTTTTGAACTTCAGACCTCGACTCTCCGTCGCCGGATGGCGCGCGACTGCCATGGCCGTGAGTTCCTTCGTCAATTGTAAAAATTCATATACTTTCCAGTTAAACATGCTTTAATCGCTCCGGAAAAGATAGCTGTCAGGGAGCTTGTTTGGGAAGCATAATGAATTTTCAAAAGAGTTTGCTTGTTTTGCTGGGTGCCATGTTCTTTGCGGGGGGCGCGGTGCAGGCGCAAGACAAATGGGTAGTTGGTCACTCGGGACCCCTGAGCGGGAGCAATGCGAAGTTTGGCAATGACATTCGCGACGGTGCACTGGCCTATTTCACCATGGTCAACGCGCGGGGCGGAGTGCAGGGTAAGCCTATTGAACTGGTGTCTCTGGACGACAAAAACGACCGCAAGATTGCGGGTACCAACACCAAGACGCTGCTTGACAATAAAAATCTGGTGGCCTTGTTCGGCTATGGTTCAGCCACGCTGAGTCTGGACGCATTGCCTCAGGCGGAGGCTAAAGGCGTCGCATTTTTCGCACCTTTTTCAGGCGCCAATCCGGTACGGGTCAACAACCCGGTGCTTTTCACCATCCGCGCGTCCTATGGCGAAGAAATGGACAAGATACTTGGCTTTTGGACCAGTCTGGGTTTCAAGCGCGTGAGTGTGGTGCATTACGACGATGAGGTGGGCAAGCAAAACCTGGATGTGGTCACGGCTTACCTCAAAAAGATCAACCTGGCACCTCAGGCATTCCCGCTAAAGCGCAACGTGACGGTTGGCAAGCCCGACGTGCAGGCGCTGATGGCGCAAAAGCCCGAGATGATCCTGGTCACCGTTCTGTCTGGCGCAGCGGCCCAGATCCAGAAAGAACTCGTGGCCATGGGGGGCATGGTGCCCACCTCAAGCCTGTCATTCATCGGTGCAGACCAGTACATCACAGCGGCCGGCCCCGTGAGTTCGGGTGTCTCTATTGCGCAAGTGGTGCCCAGTCCCAGCGCCACCTTGCCCGCTGTTCGCGAGTGTGCCAAGGCGCTGGAAGCGGCGGGCAGCAAAACCCCGATGAACTCCACGCAGCTTGAATCCTGCTTTGCCGCCAAAATCCTGGTGGAAGGCATGCGCCGTGTCAAGAAAGACGTGAATGCACGCACTTTGTTGGAGTCGCTCCAGACGCTTGGCACCTATGACCTCGGTGGCTACCAGGTGAGCTTTTCACAAGGCGCCCAACACGGCAGCAAGTTTGTCGAGCTGGGTATGGTCACGCGGGACGGCAGACTCAGCCGTTAGCACACCAGCGTATCAGGGCATCAAGACCCTGACCCTGTCAACGCTCAGGACCTCACCGGAGGGTGCGCGCAAACAGATTGAACATCCGCTCCCAGTGCCGCTCAGCCGCAGCTTGATTGAAAATGCCCGTGCGCTTGGGAAACACAAAGCCATGCTCCACGCCCGGATACCACTCGATGCGATGGGCTGTGCCTGCAGTTTTCAATGCGGCTTCCAGTTTTTGAATGTCAGCGGGTGGTGCCCATTTGTCAATCTCGGCACAGGCAAAGTAAGCCTCACATTTGATTTTGGGTGCCATCTGATGTGGTGAATCGGGCGCGTCAGTCGCCATGTTGGCGCCGTGAATAGACGCAATGCTGTTGATGCGCCCCGCAAAGGCGGCGGCCGCCCACATCACAAATGGCCCACTCATGCAGTAGCCCACCGCGCCAACGCGGGACGCATTGGCTTCAGGCTGTGCGTCTGCAAACTTCAGCAGTGCTGCGGTATCCACTTCTGTGGTGTGGCTGTCCAGCGTGTTCATGTAGCCAAACATCTCAGCCATGCCCGCTTCGGTGCGCTCTTTCAGCCAGAAGTCGCGTGTCTTGCGGTAGTAAAGGTTGGGCAGAATCACGTAGTAGCCCACAGCGGCAAAACGCCGCGCCATGTCGTGCAGCTCTTCACGCTTGCCGGGCGCATCCATGTAAAAAAGTACCACAGGGTGCGGCCCGTTTTCTTCTGGGTACACCACGAAGGTATTCATGGCGCCATCGGCGGTGGGGATGTCCAGATGCTTTTCGATCATGGTGTTTCAATCAGTTTTTGTGGGGGTGTGACTTTATAACGCCATATTCTGGCCGCTGGGCGAGAATGTGAAAATCCAGCCGGAACACCCTCACTTTCACCCACTTGCACCATGTCACTCCCTTTTTCCCAGCGCCTGCAAAACGTCGAAACCTCCGCCATCCGCGAACTCTTCAAATTGCTGGGCAAACCCGGCATCATCAGCTTTGCCGGCGGCTTCCCCGACCCCGCCCTGTTTGATGTGGAGGGCATCCGCATGGCGACCGATCGGGTCTTGAGCAACAACCCTGGCCCGGTGCTGCAATACGGTGCCACCGAAGGCTGGAACCCGTTACGCGAAGCTTTAAGCGGTCACATGGCCAAAAAGGGCATTGCGGCACGGCCCGAAGAAATCATCACGACCACCGGCAGCCAGCAGGCGCTGGACCTGATTGGTAAAACCATGATTGACCCGGGCGACAAGGTCATCGTGGAAGGCCCCACCTTTCTGGCCACCATCCAGTGTTTTCGCCTGTATGGTGCTAATGTGATTGGTGCACCGATTGATGCCGATGGGGTCAAGGTCGATGAGCTGGAAAAGCTCATTGTTGAACACAAGCCCAAACTAATCTACCTGGTGCCCACCTTTGGCAACCCCAGCGGTGCCATGCTCAGCCTGGCGCGCCGCAAGCGCGTTCTGCAACTGGCCGCGCAGTACAAAGTGCTGGTGGTGGAAGACGACCCGTATGGCGAGCTGTATTTCGGTGCGCCGCCGCCGCCCACCATGCTGGCCATGAGTGACCAGGTGCCAGGTTCCCGCGAATGGATTGCCTATTGTGGTTCGTTCAGCAAAGTGCTGAGCCCGGGCCTGCGCGTGGGCTGGATGATTGCGCAGCCGCAGCTTTTGGCCAATGCCGTGATGTGCAAACAGTTCAGTGATGCCCACACCAGTAACCTGACCCAGGCCATCGCCGCGCAATACCTCGGCCTGAATCGCATGGACACTGCGCTGACCCTTGTGCGCAAGACCTACGCCGAGCGGGCCCAGACCATGGCCGACTGCCTGAAAAAAGACCTCGGTGATGCCCTCACGTTCAGTCAGCCGCAGGGCGGCATGTTCTTCTGGACCCGACTGACAGCACCCAATGCGGATGCTTCAGAGTTTGCGAAGCGTGCCATTGAGAAGATGGTGGCGTTTGTGCCAGGTGCGCCGTTTTACGCGACTGATGTTGACCGCGCTACGCTGCGCCTGAGCTTTGCGACGGCGGACGTGGGCAAGATTGTGGAGGGCGTGGGACGTTTGGGCGCAGCCCTGTAACAGCAGGGAAATTCACATCAATTTAATTCAGGCGGCACATTTTCGATGGCACTAGAATGTAAATAAGTGTATTTTCTGGACTGCCTAAGCCGCCATGGAAATCTTCAACAACGAGCTTGTGCCCTTTGTGGCGTTTGCATTCGCGGTTCCCGTGCTGATTTTGGCCATCGGAATGGCTTTCAAGAGGCGCAGTGAACGCCGATTCAGGGAGTCCATGAAACGCGGCAATGAAATCTACCGCGACTGGCGCTCGGATACCGAAAAACAGCCACTGGAGTGACACCCGTTAACAGCGTCCCGAGGCATTGGGCGCGTGAAATCGTCCGCCGTTACCCTGCCAGCTTAAGCAACTTTCTGGCGCTTAGCTGACGAATCACCATAGGCACTGTCAGCGCGACCCCCATCAGCGTCACGGTCAGGCCCGGTGCAATCAATAGTATGGCCGCGCCGTAGCAGAGGTACTGCTCCCATCGCTTCATCTCGACCAGAAAATACTTTGACAATGCGGCTGCCAGCACGGTGATACCCAGAATGCAGCCAATGAACGTCACACAGAAGTCGTACCAAGTGAACCCCTTGGCCACTAAAAGCAACGAAGGTGAAAAGACAAACACAAATGGCACCAGGGCCTTGGCCATGCCAAGCCGAAAGGCGGTGTTGCCCGTCTTGAACGGGTCACTGCCCGCCATGCCGGCTGCCGCATAAGCGGCCAGGGCAACGGGCGGCGTGATGTCTGCCAGAACCCCGTAATAAAACACAAAAAAGTGTGCTACCAGCGGCTCCACACCCAGTTGCACCAGTGTGGGTGCAGCCACTGTGACCATGATGATGTAGTTGGCCGTGGTGGGGATGCCGCAACCCATCAGAATGCACACTGCACCGGTCATGATGAGGGCGCAAAGCAGCGTCAGCGCCTGAGGCGTGGCCATCGCAGCCGGAATTACGGCGGACATGCCCGCCGCCATGCTCTGGGCCGCGCCGGTGATGATGAAACTGATCTTGAAACCCACCCCTGTGAGCGTGACAACGCCAATCACAATACCCACGGTGGCGGCTGCCGCACCCACAGCCAGCGCATACTTGGCACCCGTTTCAAATGCCTCCACCAGGGCCATGTTGTCAATGCGTCCTTTGACGTGCGCCAGTTTTTGCATCGCCAGCGCGGCAACGACCCCAGTGGCAAACAAAGCAAGTTTGACCTCGGAGTTCAGGTTGCCATAGTCACCGAACGCAATGGCGACCAGCACCAGGTGCAAGCCGATCAGCATGGCCCAGTTTTTGACGGTGTTACCCTGCGTCACGGTCGAAATGCCCACAATCGCGCACGAGCTGATGCCCACGAACGCGGCCAGGTACGGCGTGCGGCCCGACATCAAAATTGAGATGAGCAACAGCAAAGGAATCAAGGTGGGCCAGCGCATCTTGAAGGATGCCTTGAGCTTGGGCATTTCCTCTTCGGTCAGGCCACGCAGGCCGTAGCGCTTGGCCTCAAAGTGAACTTGCATGAAGACGCCGAAAAAGTGCATGAACGCCGGCACCACCGCAGCGGCAATGATGGTCTGATAGGGCAGATTCAAAAACTCAATCATCAGGAAGGCGGCCGCCCCCAGCACCGGTGGCGTGATCTGACCGCCGGTCGATGCTGCCGCTTCCACCGCGGCGGCAAAGTGCTTTTGGTAACCCACACGGATCATGGCGGGAATGGTCAGCGAGCCTACCGTGACTGCATTGGCCACTGATGAGCCGCTCAACATGCCAAACAGGGCCGAGCCGAACACGCTGACCTTGGCTGGGCCACCCGCGTAGCGCCCGGCCACACTGGCGGCAATATCCAGAAAGAGTTGCCCCAAACCGACCCGCGTGGCCAGCACCCCAAAAAGAACGAAATGAAACACGTAGGTGGCAACCACCCCAACCGCCACGCCATAAATGCCCTGACTGGTGAGGTACTGGTGGTTGATCATCTGGCTCCAGCTGGCACCTGCATGTTGCAATAGGCCCGGGAAGACCGGACCCGCCAGTGCGTAAGCCGTGAACCCCAGCGCAATCAGGGGGAGCGGCCAGCCCATGGAGCGGCGGGTGGCCTCCAGCAGGGTCAAGAAAAGGACTGTGCCAAATACCACGTCCACTGTGCTGGGGTTGCCTACCCGAAAGGCCAGGCCGTCAAACACATAGGGGATATACAGCACGCTGAGCGCGCAAGCAATGCCCAGCAGCCAGTCAGTCAGCGGAACGCCGCCGGGCGTGGCAAATGAATGGCGCTGTTTGGCCTCAGCCGCTTTTTTGCTCCCCGCAAACACCAGAAAAATCAGGCACAGCACAAACGCCATGTGAATGCCGCGATGCGTGGTTTCCTGCAACAGGCCGAAGCCTGCTGTGTAGTAATGGAAACACGACAGGGTGATGAGCAGCCATTTGACGATGAAAGTGGCCGGTGGCACGGTCGCCCTGAACCGCATCTCCGGATCAAATTTTTCTTCCAGTTCCTCCAGCTTTTTGGCGTCGGGCAGCGTGGTGGTGGAGATGCTCATCAATCGGCCCGGTTGACAGCGTCCGTTACTTCAGCACGCCAGCTTCTTTGTAGAACTTCTCGGCACCCGGATGAAACGGAATGCCAGCGCCCATTACCGCATTTTTCAGCGTGATGAGTTTGCCCTTGGCGTGGCCTGCCGCCAGTGTTTTCTGGGTGGCGTCGCTGTAAAGTGCCTTGGTGATCTGGTAGACCGTCTCAGTGTCAGCCTTGGCGCTGGTTACCCACTGTGCGCCGACCGACAAGGTGTTCACCCCGGCCACATCCCTGTACGTTGCTGCGGGCACCGTGTCGGTGGCGAAGAACGGGCTGGCCATGCGCAGGCCCTCTGCCTGAGGGCCGTCGATGGGCAACAGTTCAATGCCGGCGCCGCTGGAGGCCAGCTCGGCGATGGCCCCCGCTGGCGCGCCGCCCACGAAGAAGAAGGCGTCCAGAGCGCCGTCCTTCATCTTGTCACCGGATTGGTTGGGCTTGATGTACTCGGGTTTGATGTCGGTTTCCTTGACGCCATAGGCCGCCAGAATCAAACGCGCGTTGACCAGGGTGCCTGAGCCCGGCTCGTCCATCCCCACGCGTTTTCCCTTGAGGTCGGCAATGTTCTTGATGCCCGAGCCTTTCTTGACCACCACATGCACCGTTTCGGGGTACAGGTTGGCGATGAGCCGCAGGTCAGGAATATTTGTCTTGCCTTCAAAAATACCAGTGCCTTTTTGCGCCCAGGTGGCCACGTCAGACTGGCTAAACCCGGATTCCATCGAACCGCCCGCAACGGCATTGACATTGGCCAGTGAGCCATTGGATGCCTGGGCTGTTGCCACGATCTTGCCGGGGACCGACACAGCATTTGCAATCATGCCACCGAGGGGGTAATAGGTGCCTGCCGTGCCGCCGGTTCCGATGCGAAAGAACTGCTGGGCCTGAGCTGCGCCAGCCAGGGCGAGTGTGCAGGCGATAGCCGCCGTGGCGGTTCTGGCGAGATGTGTGAAAGTCATGGTTAAGGTCCTTGCAAAGGGTAGGGAAAGACGTGGATGGAGTTGTTGGCGAATTCAGTCGATGAAGTACATCACAGGTTGACGCTGACGACCATAGTGAAAGCCCGGATGACGGCCGGACTCAAACCCGCCCTGCATCAGTCCAGTGACGCGCTCCAGCGGTTGCCCCAATCCTGGGCCGCATCACGTGCCGCGTCACCCTCACGCCGCTCGCGTTTGGTGGGGCGGCCTTGTGTCAGGCTCAGGGCCGGTTCGGGCGACAGGCGGCGCTGCTCGGCGGCAGCCAGCCGGTGTGCCATGGACTCGGCTGTCTCCTGAAAAAGCGTTGCGGCCACAGTCACGGATCCGCGTTTGTCGCTCACGCCCGTCACAGTGACCTTTAGTGTGATCACACCTGTGCGCACCTTGACGAGATCGCCAGTCTTGACCTCGCGCGCAGGTTTGACGGCCACACCGTTGATATGTACGCGCCCCTTGTCAATCTCTTCGCTGGCCAGACTTCGGGTCTTGTAAAAGCGGGCGGCCCACAGCCATTTGTCGATGCGCAGCCGCTCCATCAGTGAGACCCGTTCTGCAAAGAATATGAAAGAAAAATGGTCAATGGCCCACATGAAATAAGCATGGTTTGCTATAAAAAAAGTAGTATTCAGTACGACTTGGGCAGCCCGAGCACCTTCTCGGCAATGAAGCACAAGATCAGCTGCGGGCTGACCGGGGCCAGACGTGGTATCCAGGCCTCGCGCAGGTAGCGCTCCACATGGTATTCCTTGGCATAACCCATGCCCCCGTGAGTGAGGATCGCGTTCTCGCAGGTGTGAAAACACGCCTCGGCCGCCAGGTATTTGGCGGCGTTGGCTTCAGCCGCACAGGGCTGGCCTGCATCGTACAAACTGGCCGCCTTGAACATCATCAGGTTGGCGGCTTGCAGTTCCATCCACGACTTGGCCAGCGGGTGCTGAATGGCCTGGTTCTGCCCAATGGGGCGGTCAAACACGATGCGCTCCCGTGCATATCTCACGCCGCGCTTCAAGGCGGCCTGGCCCAGGCCCACAGCTTCGGCGGCAATCAAAATGCGCTCGGGGTTCAGGCCATCCAGGATGTACTTGAAGCCCTTTCCTTCCTCGCCAATGCGGTCCTCCACCGGGATGTGAAGGCCATCAATGAACACCTGGTTGGAGTCCACGGCGTGGCGGCCCATTTTTTCGATCTGCCGCACTTCGATGAACTGGCGGTCCAGGTCGGTGTAGAACAGTGACAAGCCATCCGTGCCCGTGGCCTCTTCCACTGGCGTGGTGCGTGCCAGCAGCAGGATTTTGTTGGCGACCTGTGCGGTGGAAATCCAGACCTTCTGGCCCGACACAATATAGTGGTCGCCATCACGGACGGCCTTGGTTTTGAGCTTCAACGTGTTCAGGCCGGTGTTGGGCTCGGTCACACCAAAGCAGGCTTTGTCCTGGCCCGAAATCAGCGGGGGCAGCCAGCGTCTTTTCTGTGCGTCGGTGCCAAACACCACCACCGGGTGCAGTCCAAAGATATTCATGTGCACGGCCGACGCGCCCGACAAACCTGCGCCCGTGGCGGCGATGGTCTGCATCATCAGCGCGGCTTCAAAGATACCCAGTCCCGCGCCGCCATAGGCCTCGGGCATGGCAATGCCCAGCCAGCCCGAACCCGCCAGCGCGAG
>JANPAZ010000310.1:0-5630 GCA_031430225.1 Rhodoferax sp.
CGGCGCTTGAGCATGTCGGGCGACGGCTTCATGGCGGTGGTGAACGCGGTCCAGGCGGCTTCCTGGGCGGCGGTAATCTTGAGCCGAACCTTGAGCACAGCCTGGCGCGCAGCCATTCGCTCTTCCATTTTGGCGGGATCCATCTGGCCCTTGCCCTGCATGCCATGGTGCCCCATCATGCCGCGCTGCTCGCCACCTTGGCCACCCATGCCGCCACCCATACCTCCACCCATGGCCCCCATCGGGCCGGACTGGGCGAGTGCAGAAAATCCAATGCCGGCCATCAGGCCAGCGATCAACAGGGGTTTGAATACTGATTTCATGTGACTTTTCCTTTCAGGAGTTAAGCCTGATGCACGAAGCTGGTATCAGGTTGAAATGAAGTTTGCGCTCGGCATGTATCTGGCCCATGTTCAATATATAAGTGTTTTGTAAAGTTTGGTCAAAAACCGCGCATCCCCAGCACCGACAATACACAAGGCTCGCATGGGCGAGTTAATAGATATCAACAGAAAAGCAGGTTTTGCAAGTGTTCAAGAACATGATGATTTACGCCATCGCGCCCACGTGGGCGCCTACGGCAGAACAGATGGAAGCGGGCCTGGAGAGGGCCCGGTTTGCCGAATGTGGGGCGTCGCAAGACAAATCCATCGGCTGGACCGAACCGCGCGGCGAGGCCCACGGCCCGCTGGTGGAAAACGTGGGCGGGCAACTCATCCTTAAGCTCATGATTGAAGTCAAAGTCGTGCCCGGCTCGGTGATCACCCGCAAGGCCAAAGAGCGCGTGGCGCACATTGAGGCCACCACAGGGCGCAAGCCCGGCAAAAAAGAAACCCGTGACATCAAGGAAGACATCAAGCTTGAGCTGCTGCCCATGGCTTTCACCAAACAGGCCACCGTGGGTGTCTGGATCGACGCGCAGGCCCGCCGCCTGGTGATTGACGCGGGCAGCCAGGCCAAGGCCGACGAAGTGCTGACCGTCCTGGTGAAGTCTCTGGATGGGTTTTCAGCCGCCCTGGTCAGCACCACCACCTCGCCCGCTGTGGCCATGGCGCACTGGCTGACCACGCAGGAGCCGCCGCAGGCCTTTAGCGTGGACCGCGAGTGCGAGCTGAAGTCCGCTGACGAAAGCAAAGCGGTGGTGCGCTATTCACGTCACCCGCTGGATATTATTGAGGTGCGCCAGCACATCGAGAGCGGCAAGCAGCCCACGCGCGTGGCCATGACCTGGGACAGCCGCGTGTCGTTTGTACTGACCGAGGCGTTGCAGATCAAAAAGGTGGCCTTCCTCGACGTGGTGTTTGAGAACGCCACCGGCGCGTCCAAAGGCAAGGACGACGGCTTTGATGCCGACGTGGCCATTGCCACCGCCGAGCTGCGCAAACTGATTCCCGATCTCATGCTGGCGCTGGACGGCGAGGTGCCTCAAGCCTGATGGTGCCAAAATGCAAAGACCTCATTAACCTTCTGCCCTAGGACGCTGTATGAACAACCTGACCCGTCGCGCCGCAATCAACACGGCTGCACTTTTATTGGCGGGCAGCGCATGCCTTGCCCTGGCGCAGGACTACCCCAACAAGCCGATTCGCCTCATCGTGCCGTTTCCGCCTGCGGGCACGGTGGACCCGGTCACGCGCATCCTGGCCGAGGTGATGTCCAAGTCGCTCGGCCAGCAAGTAGTAATCGAGAACAGGGCCGGCGCCAATGGCAATGTGGGGACGGTCGAGGCGGTGCGCGCGGCGCCCGATGGCTACACCTTTGTGGTGGCCTCGTCGGGTTCTTTGGCGACCAACCCCGCGCTGTACAAAACCATGCCGTTTGACGTCAAGAAAGACTTGATGCCCATCGCGCTGTACGCCGCCGTGCCCAACATTCTGGTGGTGCACCCGTCCATGCCGGTCAACACGCTGGCCGAGTTCAGTACCTACGTGAAGGCCAACGCCGGCAAGCTTAACTTTGGCAGCTCGGGCAACGGCAGCTCCATGCATCTGGCCGGCGAGCTGTATCGCAAAATGACCGCCACCCAAATGACCCACGTGCCCTACGCGCAGGTGGGCCAGGCCACCACAGATTTGATCAGCGGCCAGTTGCAAATGATGTTCCAGCTGGTGCCGGGTATTGCCCAGCATGTGCGCGCCAGGTCGGTGCGGGCCATTGCCGTGCTTGCACCCAAACGCATTGCCGCGTTGCCCGATGTACCCACCACGGCAGAGGCCGGCATGCCGGGGCTGGAGTCTTCAGCCTGGTTCGGCATTCTGGCCCCGGTGGGCACGCCGCGCACGGTGATCGACCGGATCAACCGCGAAATCAATGCCGCCCTCAAAGACCCGGCGCTGCAAAAGCGTTACACCGACCTGGGTGTTGACGTAATGGGTGGTACGCCTGAAGACTTTGCCCGCTTTCACGACAGCGAGCTGAAGAAATGGGAAGAAGTAGTGCGTTTCTCGGGCGCAAAAATCGACTGATGCGCGCCTGATGCAAGTTGCTGTTTTGGGCGCCGGGGCTATTGCACTGGCGCATGCGGCGCTAGCGGCCTCGCGCGGGCACGTGGTGCGCATGTGGTCACCGTCTGGCAAGTCACTGCCGCCACCGGGGCCGTTTTCACTCAAGGCAACCGGCGCGCTGGAGGCGGTGTGTACGGTTCAGTCTGCATCACTGGCAGACGCTTGTTTCCGTGCCGACGTGATCATTGTCAGCCTGCCCGCCTACGGCCATGCGGCGGTGATGCACGCTGCCGCGCCATTCATCGCGCCGGGGCAGCCAGTCTTTGTGATGCCCAGCCTGTCGCTTGGTGGGCTGCTGCTGGCAAAGCTGCTGCATGTGCGCGGCGTTGCAGCACCCATCGTGAGCGCGGGAACCACGGTAGCCACCGCGCGCAGACTGGAGATGGGTGTGAGCGCGGGCGCGACCGAGGTTGCGGTGCGCGTGCTGTCGGTGCGCAGCAGAATCGACCTGGCCGCCACGCCGGTGGGTGCAACCCCCGCCATGTTGTCGCTGGCCGAAGCCCTGTTTGGCAATCTTTTTGTAGCGCAGACCGATGCTTTAGCCATTGCACTGTCTAACGTCAACCCCATCTCCCATGTGCCGCTGGCGTTGGCAAACCTGTCGCGCATCGAGAGCGCGGAGAGCTGGACGCAGTACGACCGCATGACGGGCAGCACCGCACGCATGATTGAAGCGCTGGATGCCGAGCGCCTGGCACTGGCCCAAACGCTGGGGCTGGCGGTGCGCTCCATTCACGAGCATTTTCATTACTCGTTTGGCGTGCCCATCGACACGCTGGACGCGCAATCCCGCGCCGTTCATGCCGGCCGGGGCAGCCCGGCGGGGCCCACCAGCCTGGAGACCCGTTACCTCACTGAAGATGTTCCCTACGGCCTGGCTTTTCTGGCGCAGCTGGGGCAGCGCAGTGGTTTGGCAATGCCGGTTGCGCAAGGCTGTGTGGCACTGGCCAGCGCTGCACTGGGGCGCGACCTGGCGGCCGACAACACGCTGCTGGCGCAGGCGGGGCTGGATACCTTGTCTGGCCCGGCGCTGCTGGCAGTTGCCAGGGATGGGTTTGCGGTTTGATGTGAGGCTGTGGAGCTGGTTCGCTGCAGAGTTTTAGGAAAAATGGCCAATGGCCCACATAGAACGTGCATAGTTAGCTATCAAAAATATAGCGATTTGGTCTCGTAACTTTCACGGCGGGCCAGCGCATCATGCGGGCTGGCTGTGCCGCAAGCCGCTTTTTCAAGGCAGGCGTCGCGAAATCCGCCTTCGGCGCATACTCAGCGTCATGGCCATCCCACACGTCGCTCCAGGGCAGATCATCAACCTGCTTCCCCTGGGCCTGGAACTTTCAGATGTAAAGACGTTTGCCCTGTTCAAATCCGAAAACCTTGAGCTGATTCGCTTGGTACTCCGCGCTGGAAAGTCGCTTCCCCCGCACAAGGTGCCAGGAGAGATCACGATCCAATGCATTGAGGGTGTGATCTCAGTGTCGGCGCAGGGTACGCATTGCCGCCTGAAGGCTGGTCAACTCATCTACTTGGCGGGCAATGTCATTCATGCAGTTCTGGCAGAAGAAGATTCCTCTGCGCTTGTCACGATCGCACTTCTCAGTTCAGGAACCAGCGCTCAAGCCGGGTGCGTGTGAGGCGCCGGGTTTCAATCACCCGCCGCGGCGCGCCGCCAGAAATCTGGGACACTTGGCGCTCAACCAACTGCTGAGCAGCGCACATGAGCAAAATCTGGAAGAAACCCGTCTCCGTTGAGTCTCTGACCGAGGGGAATAGGGGGACCGCTACAGACCACCTTGGCATCGAGTTCCTCGAGGTTGGAGACGACTTCATCAGGGCTCGCGTCCCCGTCGACGCCCGCACCCGACAGCCTTACGGCCTTCTCCACGGCGGTGTATCAGTGGTCCTGGCTGAAACACTGGGATCTTGCTGCGCTGCTTGCGCAGTTCCTGCTGGCCATAGAACAGTGGGACTCGACATCAATGCCAATCACATTCGCGGCGTAAGCGAAAGGTGGGTCATCGGTACTGCTCGCCCAGTACATCTCGGTCGCTCCACGCACGTATGGCAGATCGAACTCACCAACGAGCAAGGTCAAATCACCTGTGTATCAAGAATCACAATGGCCATACTGACCTCGGCGGACAGTACGAAGTGACGCCTAGCCACTTGCTCCGATTGGCTCGAACGTTGAGGCTGTAACAAAGACCTCGTCGAAGGGCCATGCAAGAGTGACTTGCAGAACATCTGAACGCGATAAGAGTCCAAAAATCCGGCACACTTCGTCAATGATGAAGAAAACGCGCTACTGCCTCAAAATTACCAGATGAAATCCCTACTTCGCATTTTCTCGATCATTCACGGCCTTATGGCAGCTCTCTTTGCATGCGCCGCACTCATGCTAATGGCTATTGCCGCCAAGGTCGGCTGGATGGCCTTTGCAGGTGGGCAGGACAGTAACGCCGCTCAGCGAATTATTGAAGCTGTCGGATTGCTGGCAGCCGCAGTGGTGGCGCTGCAGATTGCGCAGACCATTGCTGAAGAGGAGGTCGTACGCGACGCGCACATAAGCGGTCCAACTCGCGTGCGACGGTTCTTGTCCAGGTTTCTAGTCGTTGTAGTCGTGGCGCTGACGATTGAAGGCTTGGTTGCAACGTTCAAGGCCGCGCACGATGATCCAGCACACATGTTGTATGCAGCAAGCATCGTTTTCGCAACCGCAGCGCTACTTGCGGGCTGGGGAATTTTTATACGAATGAATAGATACGCTGAAGAGCTCGAACCGGAAGCCATGGCAGAAGCGAAGCGTGAAGACAAAAAGCTCACGTAGTCATCGTACGTGCACTCTAACTGCGACATGCCAGAATCTATGAAAATTGATGGACGATGCCATTGCGGACAAGTGTCTTTCACAGCTCTCATTGACCCAAGTCGGGTCATGGTCTGCCACTGCGCCGATTGCCAGGTGCTGTCAGGAGCGCCATTCAGAGCGGTCGTGGTCGCACCCATCGAGTCCTTCAAGGTCGAAGGCGAGACCAAAAGCTATGTGAAGGTAGCCGAGAGCGGGAACAGACGGGCACAAGTGTTCTGTCCTGTTTGCGGAACTCCCCTGTATGCAACATCGCCCGA
>JANPAZ010000311.1:0-26446 GCA_031430225.1 Rhodoferax sp.
ATACAGCAACGACAACGGCAGGCGTTGCCCTGCCAGATAGTCTTCCATGCACCGCAGCAACAAAGGGCTGCGGTGACGGGCCTGTGAGTCGCGAATTTCCTGTGGTGTCATCCACAAGGTTCGCTCGATACCATGATCGAGAGTGGCCCCCACTTGCACGGGGCCGAGTTCGCCACAAAAGGCAAAGCGCAGATAGGTAACGTCTTCACCCGTGCTGGCACGCTGCATCCGCGACATGTAGATGCCCACCAGCGCTGTCGGTTTGAAGGCGTGGGTTGTTTCTTCCAGGGCTTCGCGGGCGCAACCATCAGACAGTGACTCGCCAGGGTCCAGATGCCCGGCCGGGTTGTTGAGCCTGAGACCCTCGGGCGTGTGCTCTTCCACCAGCATGAATTTGCCGTCACGCTCAATGATGGCGGCGACCGTGACGCTGGGTTTCCATCGTGTATCCATGCCTGATTCTCCGCAAGGGTGCTGACTGCTGGCCCCAGTTTGACACACGTCAGAGCGTGGCTCTGCGGAAACCGCCCCAAATTCAGTTAAGCTTTCAGGTAACTTACGTCCCAGGTGCCGTCCGATGCGGCGCGTGTCGTTGAGGTGATTGCAATCACGAATTGAGGAGTTGTTCCATGCAGACAAATGAATCCAAGGTGGCATCGCAGCGCATTGGCGTGCCACGCGAAATATTTCCCGGCGAGAAACGTGTGGCAACGGTTCCCGACGTTGTCGAGAAACTCATCAAGCTGGGCTTCGCGGTATCCGTCGAGTCTGGTGCCGGTGAACCGGCCAACTTCAGCGACGACAGCTACCGCGCAGTCGGCGCACAGGTCATTGACGGAGCTGCCGCGTTGTGGGCTGCATCCGACCTCGTGTTCAAGGTGCGCGGCCCCAGCGCCGGCGAAGTGGCCTTGATGCGCTCTGGGACCACACTGATCAGCTTCATCTGGCCAGCCCAGAATCCCGAGCTGATGCAGCAGCTGGCTGCCAAACAGGTCACTGTGTTGGCCATTGACGCCTTGCCCCGTATGCTGAGCCGCGCACAAAAGATGGACGCGCTGACCTCGCAAGCGGGCGTCACCGGCTACCGCGCGGTCATCGAGGCGGCGAATGCCTTTGGCCGTTTCTTCAACGGCCAGATCACGGCCGCAGGCAAGGTGCCCCCTGCCAAGGTCTTCATCGCCGGTGCGGGCGTGGCCGGTCTGGCTGCCATCGGCACCGCGGCCGGTTTGGGCGCCCAAGTGCGTGCCAACGATACCCGTGCAGAAGTGGCCGACCAGGTCACGTCACTCGGTGGGGAATTCGTGAAAGTTGAATACGAGGAAGAAGGCGGTGGCGGGGGTGGCGGTGGCTACGCCAAGGTCATGTCCGAAGGCTTCCAGCAGGCCCAACGCGAGATGTATGCCAAGCAGGCCCGCGAGGTGGACATCATCATCACCACCGCGCTGATTCCTGGCAAGCCCGCGCCCAAGCTGATCACCGCCGAGATGGTGCGCTCCATGAAGCCCGGCAGCGTCATCGTCGACATGGCCGCCGAACAAGGCGGCAACTGCGAGTTGACCGAGCCGGGCCAGTCCGTCGTCAAACACGGCGTGACCATCGTGGGTTACACCGACCTGGCCTCGCGCCTGGCCAAGCAGTCGTCCACGCTGTACGCGACCAATTTGTTCCGCCTGACCGAAGAGCTGTGCAAGACCAAGGACGGCATTATCAACGTCAACATGGAAGACGATGCCATCCGCGGCTTGACCGTGGTCAAAGACGGCGCCATCACCTGGCCGGCGCCCGCACCCAAGCTGCCAGCCGCCGCAACAGCGCCAGCCAAACCCGCTGCCGCGCCGGCCGCCAAAAAAGCACACGGCCACGGCGCCCCGAGTGAACCCATGGCGGGCAACAAGCTGGCCATCATGTTTGGTGTGTCGGCCGCGCTGTTCTGGTTTGTGGGTGCGAACGCGCCGGCGGCCTTCCTGGGGCACTTCACGGTGTTTGTGCTGGCCTGTTTTGTGGGTTACATGGTGGTGTGGAACGTCAAACCGGCGCTGCACACACCGCTGATGAGTGTGACCAATGCCATCAGCAGCATCATCGCCATCGGTGCGCTGGTGCAGATTGCGCCGCCGCTGACGGAGGTCGCCAACCGCCCCGAGAGCTGGATACGCGGCTTGGCCGCTGTAGGTATTGTGCTGACCGCCATCAATATGTTTGGTGGTTTTGCCGTGACCCAGCGCATGCTGGCCATGTTCCGCAAATAACAAGAACAAAGAGGAAGAACACCCATGTCTAGCAGTCTGGCCACCGTCGCCTACATTGGCGCCACCATCCTTTTCATCCTGAGCCTGGGCGGTTTGTCCAACCAGGAAACCGCCCGCCGCGGCAACCTCTACGGCATGATCGGCATGGCCATCGCCGTGGTCGCCACGGTGTTTGGCCCCCAGGTCACCAGCGCGGGTTATGCCTGGATCATCGGCGCCATGATCATTGGCGGCGCCATCGGTCTCTACGCCGCGCGCACCGTGCAGATGACACAGATGCCCGAGCTGGTGGCGCTGATGCACAGCATGGTTGGCCTGGCCGCCATGCTGGTGGGTTATGCAACTTTCATCGACCCGGCCGCGTCCGCTGGTTTCACCGGCGCCGCCAAAGCCATCCACGAGATGGAAATCTACATCGGTGTCTTTATCGGCGCAGTCACGTTCTCCGGCTCCATCATCGCCTTTGGCAAACTGTCCGGCCGCATTGGCGGCAGCCCGCTGCTGCTGCCGGGACGCCACTGGTTGAACCTGATCGGCTTACTGGTGGTGGTCTGGTTCGCCCGCGCTTTCCTGAACGCCCACTCCATCGAAGAAGCCATGGTGCCCATCATCGTGATGACCGTGGTGGCCCTGCTGTTTGGTATTCACATGGTGATGGCCATTGGCGGTGCGGACATGCCGGTGGTGGTGTCCATGCTCAACAGTTACTCCGGCTGGGCCGCTGCGGCCACCGGCTTCATGCTGTCCAACGACTTGTTGATCGTGATCGGCGCATTGGTGGGTTCCAGCGGTGCCATCCTGTCTTACATCATGTGTAATGCCATGAACCGCAGTTTCATCAGCGTCATCGCGGGCGGCTTCGGCACCAAGGCTGCCGCGCCCAAAGCCTCGGGCGACGCAGCGCAACCTGCTGGTGAAGTCACACCCGTCAATGCGACCGAAACCGCAGAACTGCTGCGCGAAGCCAAAAACGTCATCATCGTCCCCGGCTACGGCATGGCCGTGGCGCAGGCCCAGCACACGGTGTTTGAGATCACCAAGCACCTGCGCGAAAAAGGTGTCAACGTGCGTTTTGGCATCCACCCCGTGGCAGGTCGTATGCCCGGCCACATGAACGTGCTGCTGGCCGAGGCCAAGGTGCCCTACGACATCGTGTTCGAGATGGATGAGTTGAACGACGACTTCCCCACCACCGATGTCACCATGGTCATCGGCGCCAACGATATCGTCAACCCCGCCGCGCAGGACGACCCCACCAGCCCCATCGCCGGCATGCCGGTGCTCGAAGTCTGGAAGGCCAAGACCTCCATCGTCATGAAGCGCAGCATGGCTTCGGGTTATGCCGGCGTGGATAACCCGCTGTTCTATAAAGAGAACAACCGCATGCTGTTTGGCGATGCCAAGAAGATGCTGGACGAGGTGCTGACTGCCTTGAAGGCCTAGGGAAAACACCAATTTCTCCCAAGGTGCTGATACTAGGCTTTCAAAGGCAGAATACTTTGGTTCTTCACATCTTCACAGTTAGGACAGACAAGCATGACAGACCGTATTTGGCTCAGTAGTTACCCGGAAGGGGTCCCGGCCGACATCGACGTGGGTCTGTACACCTCGCTGGTGGATTTGCTGGAAGAGAGCTTTAAGAAGTACGCGTCCAAGCCGGCGTACAGCTTCATGGGCAAAGACATTACATACGCAGACACCGACAGTCAGAGCCAGGCGATGGCGGCTTATTTGCAAGGTCTGGGGCTGGTGAAGGGTGACCGCGTTGCCGCCATGATGCCCAATGTGCCGCAGTACCCGGTGGCCGTGGCGGCCATCCTGCGCGCCGGTCTGGTGTTGGTGAATATCAATCCGTTGTACACGCCGCGCGAGTTGGAGCATCAGCTCAAGGACTCGGGTGCGAAAGCGATCGTGATTCTTGAAAATTTTGGTGTCACGCTGGAGAAATGCATTGCGGCGACCCAGGTCAAGCATGTGGTGCTGTGCGCCATGGGGGATCAGTTGGGTCTGATCAAGGGCGGGCTTGTCAACTATGTGGTGCGGCACAAGAAGAAATTGGTGCCACCATTCAACTTGCCAGGCGCCGTACGGTTCAATCAGGCTCTGGCCATTGGCACCAGTGGTACCTTGAAGAGGCCTGTCATCAAGGCGGACGATATTGCTGTTTTGCAGTACACGGGTGGTACCACCGGTGTCTCCAAAGGTGCCGTGCTGTTGCATCGCAACTTGATCGCCAATGTTTTGCAGAACGAAGTGTGGGGCGAACCGCTTCTGAAAAAGGTGCCCGCAGGTGAGCAGTTGACTGAAGTCTGTGCCCTGCCGCTGTACCACATCTTTGCGTTCACTTACGGCATGATGCTGGCCCTGCGCAAGGGTGGCAAGCTGATTCTGATTGCCAACCCGCGCGATATTCCTGGCATGTTCAAGGATTTGGCAAAGCACAAAATCCATGTGTTCCCCGCAGTGAACACCCTGTTCAACGGCATGGCCAACCACCCGGATTTCAACACGGTGGACTGGAGCCATCTGGTGGCCTCCACCGGTGGCGGCACAGCGGTACAGAGTGCTGTGGCCAAGCTCTGGCAAGAGAAAACCGGCAGCCTCATTCTGGAAGGCTATGGCCTGAGCGAAACCTCACCCACCGCCAGCGGCAACCCTGCGACCGCCACTGAATTCAGTGGCTCGATTGGCGTTCCCATTTGCAACACCTGGATGAAGCTGCTCGACGACGACGGCAATGAAGTCGGCAAGGGCCAGTCGGGCGAGATTGCGATCAAAGGCCCGCAGGTCATGGCCGGATACTGGCAGCGGCCTGATGAGACCGCCAAGGTCATGACGCCCGATGGCTATTTCAAGACCGGCGACATTGGCGTGATGGACGAGCGCGGCTACTTCAAGATAGTGGACCGCAAGAAGGACATGATTCTGGTCAGCGGCTTTAACGTGTTTCCCACCGAGCTCGAAGAGGTGCTGGCAAGCCTGGACGGCGTGATGGAATGCGCCTGTGTGGGCGTGCCCGATGCCAAGACCGGCGAGGCCGTGAAGCTGGTGATCGTCAAGAAGAGCCCCGACCTGACCGAAGCCCAGGTGCGTGCGTTTTGCAAGGAAAACCTCACCGGCTACAAGCAGCCCAAAGTGGTGGAGTTCCGCGCTGAGTTGCCCAAGACGCCTGTGGGCAAGATCCTGCGCCGCGAGCTTCGCGACAAGTAATTACGTTTGTCCCGCAATGCCCACCACGGCCATTCTCAGCGCCCTGGCGGAAGAGCAGCAGGGTCTCATCGAACGCCTGCACAATCCCCGTTGCGTTCAGCGAGCGGGGCGTGATTTCTGGCTGGGTGACCTGCATGGCCGAGGCGTTGTGCTGGCCTTGTCGCGTATTGGCAAAGTGGCGGCAGCGACGACTGCCACGACACTGATCGAGGCTTTCAAGGCCGACCGCATCTTGTTCACTGGCGTCGCAGGTGGCCTGGCCAAGGGCGTTTTGGTCGGCGATGTGGTGGTGGCCAACGGATTCGTCCAACATGACATGGACGCATCGCCGCTGTTCCCACGCTACCAGGTGCCGCTCTACGGTCGTCACCTGTTTGCATCAGACGCCTCCTTGAATGCTATTCTTTTGGAAGCAATAAATTCAATGGATACGTGGGCCAATGCCCACTTTTTTCATAAATTTCCAGAGAAGTCGGTGAAAGGGCACCACGGCCTGATTGTCAGTGGCGATCGCTTTGTTTCAGGCGTTGCCGAATCGCAGGCGTTACAGTCGGCTTTGCGCAGTGCCGGGCTCGAACCATTGGCTGTTGAAATGGAAGGCGCCGCCGTAGCGCAGGTCTGCTTCGACTACGGTGTGCCATTTGCCGCGATGCGAACCATATCGGACCGAGCCGACGATCAGGCGCACGTTGATTTTCCGAAGTTCGTCAAACAGGTCGCCAGCCACTATGCACTGGCCATCGTCGACGGATTCATGCGACGACTGCCTTAGCAAGAACTCCTGCGCCTCGGTATTTGTTCGAGAAACGCCGTGGAACCGGCTATGCCGGGCCACAGGCGTTGTCCCCTTGAGAGGAGAGGGCAATTACACGCAGTGAACTGCCAACAGGGGGGAGCCTATTTCAACCATCCCCGCTTGCGGAAGTACCACATGGGCACCAGCGCACTGGCCAGCATGATGCCCAACGCGTACGGGTAGCCCAGGGACCAGTCGAGTTCTGGCATGAACTTGAAATTCATGCCGTAAATGCTGGCGATCAGCGTCGGCGGCAGCAAGGCCACGCTGGCCACCGAGAAGATCTTGATGATTTTGTTCTGGTTGATATTGATGAAACCGACCGTGGCGTCCATCAAAAAGTTGATCTTGTCAAACAGGAACGCGGTGTGCGAATCCAGCGAATCAATGTCGCGCAAAATCTGTCGGGCCTCTTCAAACTGTTCACCGTTGAGCATCTTGCTTCGCATCATGAAGCTCACAGCGCGCCGTGTGTCCATCACGTTGCGGCGGATGCGCCCGTTCATGTCCTCATGGCGTGCAATCGCGCCCAGCACCTCGCCCGCAATGGCATCGGTCACGTCGCCGGACAGCACCTTCACGCTGACTTTCTCCAACTCGTCGTAAATGCCTTCGAGCGTGTCAGCTGAATACTCGGCGTCGGCATCGAACAGCTTGAGCAACACCTCTTTGGCATCTTCAATCAAGCCAGGAGCGCGACGTGCGCGCATGCGCAGCAGACGAAACACCGGCACGTCTTCATCGTGAATGGAAAACAGCACGCCCTTGCTGCGCAATTCGTCGTTGACCAGGTTCAGGATAAAAGCCACGCGCACGGTGCGCGGTTCGTCGTCGTCGGCAATCAGGAAGTCGCTGCGAATATGCAGCTCGCCGTTGTCTTCTTCGTAAAAGCGGGCAGATTCCTCGATGTCCTCGTCCATCGCGTCTTCGGGGATGGACAGGCCGTAATACTGCTTGACCCAACGCTTTTCTTCCAGCGTGGGCGATTCCAGGTCAACCCAAATGGGCTGAAACTTGGACAGCTCTTCCAGGGATTCGATTTCCTCCTGGAACAGCCGACCATTGGCAAGGGTGAAGATGTTGAGCACAGGTCAATTAAATCGGGGTCAGATTCCAATTATTCGGTCTGATGGGTTTTAAGGCACAGCAGCTTGCAAATAATTGGAATCTGACCCCAATTTAATTCGAAAGCTACCAACTGGGGCAGGTTTCCAAGGAGTGCTCTCCGTTTGTTTGAATGAGGGAAATTATCGCACCGACCAGCGGCGCATTGCTCACCGTGCCCGTACAAAATCCAGCAAAGGCTGCCCCAACAGCATGTCACCCGTATTGATGGCGTACAGCTGGGATAAATGATTATGGTTACGGATCATCTGGATTTCAGGGCACGCACCATGCTTGACGCAAAGTGTGGAAAACAATTCGCCGGCCTGAACCTGCTGTTGCACGGGGTCAAGTTCGGCATAGGTGATCAAAAGCGGAATTGACGCCGCATCGATCTGCGCCACCGTGGACATGGCGGATAACTGCGAGGCGTCAGTGCCAAAGTAGGCATCGTTGCGTGGGTCCGGCGTGGGTGTGCCAAATTGTTTGCGCGCCATGAAATCGAGCTGGGCGTTGTAAACGCCTGAAATCAGCATGGCGCCGGCCGCGCCCAGGCCACCCTCGGGATGGAATCGCTTCATCAGCACCGCCGCTGCGACATGCGCGGCACCGGCAGACTCGCCCACCAACACGATTCGCTTGGGATCCCCGCCATACAGTGCGGCATTGGCTAGAGCCCAGCGCAGGGCCAGCACCACGTCCTGCGGTCCGGACGGCCAGCGGTGTGCCGGCCCCAGGCGATATGACGGCAGCACCGCCAAAATGCCGTTGCGCGCCAGAAAGTTGCCAACGTTGTCGCGGTCAGCCTTGTCGCCGCGCACAAAACCGCCGCCGTGAAGGAAGATGACCACCGGGGTCGGCTTGGCGGACGCGCCAACCGGCGCATAGACATCCAGCTTCTGCCGCACATCCGCACCATAGGCCAGGTCGCTAAGCCGTTTCACGCCATCGCGGGGCTGTTGCGCCAGCAGTGGCGCATACAGTTTTGCAACGGCGGGCGGGTTGATGACCGCTCCCAAGTCCCGTAGCTGTTGCGCCAGGTCGGCGCTTGGACCAGAAGCAATCTGCGCGTAAGCAGGCAACATGCACAGGGTGACGCTGATGAGAGGCAATCGCGTAAGAAAGCGTGGGATCATGGTGGGCCGTAAGGTTCAGAATGGTGAAGCAGGGAATGCCGCTATTGGCCGGTAAATTCTGGCGTTCGCTTCTCCAACCGGGCGCGGATGCCTTCGGTCTTGTCGGCGGTGGCAAACAGCAACTGGAACGACTTGCGTTCAAACTCCAGGCCCTGGTCCAGCGGGAGGTTCATGCCGTCGATCACGGCGCGTTTGATGGATCGCACCGAGTGCAACGGCAAAGCGGCGAGCTGCGTCGCCATCTGGAGCGCTCGCGCTTCAACTTCGGCATCGATCACAACCTCACTCACCAGGCCCATGGCCAGCGCCTGTTGGGCGGTGAAGGGGTCGCCGCGCAGCAGGATATTCATGGCAGCAAACTTGCCGACGGCGCGAGTCAGGCGTTGCGTTGCACCGCCCCCCGGCATGATGCCGATCTTGACCTCAGGTTGACCGAAGCTGGCGCGGTCGCTGGCGACAATGATGTCGGCATGCATGGCCAGTTCGCAACCGCCGCCCAGGGCATGGCCGCGCACTGCCGCGATCACGGGCTTGCTACAGGTGCTGATGGCACTCCAAAGGCGGTCCATCTTTCGCCCAATGATCTCTGTGGGCGTGGCATCCACATATTCGTTGAGATCCGCTCCAGCGCAGAAGGCGCGCTCGCTCCCTGCAAGGATGACGGCCTTGACGGCCGGGTCGGCATCCAGACGGGTGAAAACCTCGGCCAGTGCACGGCGCAGCGCCAGATTCAGGGCATTAAGCACAGCAGGGCGGTGCAGGCGCACCAGCACCACGCCTGGGGCCGGATGCTCTTCAAGCAGGGTTTCGTCTGTAGTACTCATGCTGTCCTCACGCGTTGGGTGCCGTGAATTCACGACCAAACACCGGCGGGCGCTTTTCAAAAAATGCGGTTACGGCTTCTTTGTGATCGGCGGTTTGATGCGCCAAGCCCTGGAAGCGGCCCGCAAAATCGAGCGCCTCATCCAGCGTGCCATTGCGTGCCTGTTGCAGCAACTGCTTGGTCCAGCGCACGACCTGGGCCGGGTTGGCAGCGATGCGTCCCGCCAGTGCCAACGTTTCTTCCAGCAAGGCCTCGGGGGCCACCACACGCGACACCAAGCCGATGCGCAAGGCTTCGTCCGCACCGATGGTGTCTCCTGTGAATGCCAGCTCTGCCGCGCGCGACATGCCCACCACGCGTGGCAACAGCCAGCAACCACCATCGCCTGGAATGATGCCGAGCTTGACGAAGCTCTCGGCAAACTTGGCAGTGCTCGATGCGATACGGATGTCGCACATGCAGGCCAGGTCATTGCCCGCACCGATGGCCGCACCATTCACGGCTGCGATGATGGGAACGGTGAGCTTCTGAAACGCGCGTGGAATGCGCTGGATACCCGCGCGGTAGCCCGCCGCAATCTCTTCGGGCGTGCCACCGAACATACCCGTGCGATCACGCATTTCGGCCACATTGCCACCCGAGCAAAAGGCACTGCCTGCGCCGGTCAGCACTGCAGCGCGAATGTTCATGTCGGCGTTGAGCCGCTCAAAAACCTGCTCGAATGCGGCAAACACGTCTTCACCGCTCAGGGCATTGCGCGTGTCGGGCCGGTTCAGTGTGAGCAACGCAACCGGGCCACGGGTCTCGAAAAGAATGGGATCGCTGTTCATGGGTTCTTTCAAAAGGCAAAAGGCGAAAGGATTTAGAGGCCCAGCACGCGCTCGGCGTTGCCGTGCATGATTTTCTCCATCACCTCGTCTTTGTAACCCAACTCGCGCCATTCGCGCAAAATGCGCTCATAAGGCAGGCTGGGGTAGTCGCTGCCAAACATGATCTTGTCCTGCAGACGGCCCCGGATATCGACCTTCAGGTTGCCGGGAAAGTGCTTGGGTGCCCAGCCGGACATTTCCCAGAACACATTCCCCTTGTGCAAAGCCACGGCGGTGGTTTCTTCTACCCAGGGCCAACCGGGGTGGGCCATGATGATTTTCAGGTTGGGGAAATCTGCCGCCAGATCGTCGATGTGGGACGGATGAGCATGGCGCACGCGCGCTCCATTGCCACCGGGCATGCCAGCCCCCATGCCAGTCGTGCCGACGTCGATCATCACTGCTGCGCCGAGTTCGTTGATGACTTCAAACAGGTCGTAGTGGCGCCTGTCGTTCACGGCAAAGTGCTGCATGATGGGGTGAAAGTGAAAGCCGATGAAGCCCAGTTCCTTTACGGCCTTGGTGGCCTGCCGAATGGCGATTTCACCTTTGGCTGGCTCCACGGCACCCCAGCACTGGATCACCCGCTTGGGATGACGCTTCCACATGTCATGCACGTACTCATTGGTGCAGGGCGGCGTGGCCACCGTGGTCTCCAGATCGAGCGCGACAAGGCAGGCATCCACACCGGCTTCGGTGAATTCGGCAATGACTTCGTCTTCCGTCTTGGCAACCCAGTCACGCTTCCAGTAAGTCGCCAGAGCCTCGGGGTACGGGCCCTGGGAATCGATCCAGGTTTGCGTTCCCGGGTAGCAGTGCAGGTCAATAATTCTCATGGATACTCCTATATTTATAGCTAACTATGCAATGGATACGTGGGCCATTGCCCATTTTGACTATTGTCCGTTCTTGAGCTTCTCGGTGACCAGTTCGGCCAGCGCCTTCTTGGACACCTTGCCGAAGGTGGACACGGGGAAGTCTGACAGCACTTCCAGACGTTCTGGCAGTTTGAACTTGGCGATTTCCTTGGTCAGCAGGAAAGTCACCAGTTCTTTCAACGTCAGGGACTGGCCTGTTTTCAGGATGACAAAGGCGCACATTTTTTCGCCCATATTGGCGTCAGGCATGGGCACGCAGGCCACGTTCTGTACGGTGGGGTGCTTGAGGATCAGGTTTTCCACTTCCTCGGCGCTGATCTTTTCGCCACCGCGGTTGATCAGGTCTTTTTTGCGGCCTTCAACGACGTAGTTGCCCGACGGGTGCATGCGCATCAGGTCGCCGGAGCGATAAAAGCCATCGCTGGTGAACTGTTTGGCGTTGTACTCGGGCACGCCAAAGTAGCCGCGCAATGTGTACGGGCCACGTACCGTCAGCTCACCCACGCCACCCATGGGGACTTCGCGGTCGTCTTCGTCGAGCAGCTTCACCTCATCGTCTGCACATACCGGACGTCCACAGGTTTCCAGCTTCACCTCTTCGGAATCGGCAGCGCGCACAAACATCAAGGTGCCTTCCGACATGCCAAAGTTTTCCTGAACGAAAACGCCAGGAATCAGCGAGCGGGTCTTGGCGCGCACTTCGGGCTGCATGCGTTGGCCGCCACTTTGTATCAGCTTCAGGCTGGAGAGGTCATAGTCTCCCACCGAAGGGTCGTTGATCAGCCGTATCAGCAGCGCGGGCACGACCTTGAGGTGCGTGACCTTGTGCTTCTGGATCAGTCCAAACATCTCGGCGGGCCGTGTGTTGGCATGCAACACGATCTTGGCACCGTGGAACATGAAGCCCTGGATGCCAGGGCAGGCCAAAGGCAGGTTGTGCGCAATCGGCAGTACCAGCAGGAGCACAGATTCCGCATCAACCTCGCACACCGAGGCCGCCACCTTGGAGTTGTAGGCGTAGTCGTTATTGGTGCGGGGAATCAGCTTCGGGATGCCGGTGGTGCCGCCCGAGAGCTGGAAGATGCAGGGGTCCGTCGGGTCTATCTTGATGTCGGCCAGGCGAGACGCCGGCAAGCTTGCAGGCTTGTCGATCAACTCGCGCAGCGAATGTTCTCCCGCTTTGGCATTGCCCAAAACGATGCGGATTTTCAGGGATTCGTTCTCGGCCTCAATACGGTCAATGATGGGCGAGAAGGTGAAGTCGCCCGATGTATCCGGGTAGACGCAAGTGGTGGCACCCGACAGGTTCACAAACTGGCTGATCTCGGCGTAGCGGTGTGTGACGAGTGCGGCAATCGGGATACAGCCCAGTTTTTGCAGCGCGAAATACAGCAGCACAAATTCATGCACATTGGGCAGGGTCGGCACCACACGGTCGAGCGGCTTGATGCCGATTTCGAGCAGGTTGAGCGCCAGATTGCTCGTGACACGGTCGAGCTCGGCATAGGTGAATTGACGGTCACCATCGATCAACACCGTGCGGTCAACAAAGCGCTTGTAGACGACATCAAATTCCTGCGCCAACGACTGGTCGCGCCAGTAGCCTTTTTCGCGGTAACGGGCGGCAAACTCAGGGGGAAAGGGAACAAATCCTTGCAGCATGTTAGGTCTCCATTTAGCGGGTTATAGCGATTGGCAATCACTTCCAAGGGCACCGCCGGGCCGGCTTTGCCGGACGGCCAGTGCCGCCCCCTTGAGGGGGGATGAGGCTACGCGAAGCGAGCAAGCAACGGGGGTGTTTGTCACGTAGAACTGGTAAACCCACCATCAATCACCACAATCTCTCCGGTGACAAAGCGGTTGGCGGTGAGCAGGTTGAGCATGGTTTCGGCCACGTCGTCGGCCGTCACGCAACGTTTGAGTGGCGTGAGCTTGGCGCGCTTGCCCATCAGGTCGTCGTACTTGTCGCCCAGCATCCTCTGCATCCAGTCGCCCTCCATCCAGCCGGGTGCGACAGCGTTCACACGAATATCAGGTCCGAGGTTCCAGGCGAGCGTTTTGGTGAGATTGACAACAGCAGCCTTGCTCGCAGCATAGGGAAGTGGCTGCGGCCCCGGGCGAAGGCCCACAATGCTGGCGCTGTTGACGACGGCCGCATTCGTGCCCTTCTTGAGTAATGGCACGGCGGCGCGTGTCACCTGGAACGTGCCGCGCACGTTGACTGCAAAGGTGCGGTCCCACTCGCCCATGTCCAGGCTCTCAAGGTCTTTCACCTTCCAGGTGGCCGTGGTGCCGGCGTTGTTGATGAGCGCATCCAGGTGACCAAAGGCGGCTTCAACGGTTTTCATCATGGTTCGCACAGCGGCGTCATCAGCCACGTCGCACTGCACCAGCAGGGTCTTTGCCCCGAGTGCTTCGGCCTCTTTGGCCGTGGCCGCTGCCGCTTTGGCGCTCGAGGCATAGTTGATGGCGATGTCATAGCCCGCCTTGGCCAGGGCGAGCACGGCACTGCGGCCAATACCGGTGGCACCACCGGTGACGAGGGCTTTTTTGCGTTCGGTCATTTAGAACTTTCAGGTTAGGAGCAGATTAAAGAATGCGGATCGGGCCGACCGGCTTGGTGGGACAACTTTGGCTGATGGCTATTGCGGGCGCGAGGGCCAGCGCGATTGCCGCAATCACGATGCTGCGGCGAATGGGGGTGTAACGCTTGAGTTGTTTCACGTGTCTTTCCTGGACTGGTTTTTGGGTGACCGTGAACTGTAGGCAGGCTGCGGGATTCAAGAAAGATGGCAAAATTGACATCGTGATTCGATATTTGTATCCCCCATTGAAACCCGGTGAGGTTGGTCTTCATGAAGCTTGATCAGCTTCAGAATCTGGTGGCCATCGTAGAGCACGGAAGTTTGCGCGCCGCCGCGCGTCGGCTCGAGTTGCCTCAGCCGGCCCTGACACGCAGCATTCGCTCGCTTGAAAAAGAGTTGGGGGGAGCACTCTTCTTGCGAGAGACCACAGGCATGGTGCTCACGGCCATGGGAAGGCGCTTCCATGTGCGGGCCAGCGCCATCATCAACGAGGCGCGCCGGGCTCGCGATGAAATTGCCCAGCACAGTGGAGACGACAGCGGCAATGTGGTGGTCGCGCTGTCAATCATGCCGCATCTGGGCATGCTGCCTTCGGCACTGAAGGCATTTCGTGCGCGCTATCCGCAGGTTCAACTGCAATTGATCGAGGGGCTTTTCCCCGACGTGGAAAGCGCCTTGCGCGACGGAAGCATCGACTTTTATCTAGGCGCAGCACCGCGTGCGGCAATAGCCCCGGGCTTGACGGTTGATTTGTTATTTGAGAACCGGCGTGCGGTGGTCTGCCGAAAAGGCCACCCGCTGTCAGACGCGCGTTCGTTGAAGGCGTTGGCCCAGGCTGAATGGGCGATCACGGGGGTGGATTACAACGCGGAAGACGACATTGCGCGTCTGTTTGAAACCCACCGGCTGCCCAAGCCACGCGTGTTGCTGCGCGCGCGATCGGCGATGTCCATGATGGTGGCTCTGGCGCACAGTGACCTCCTGGCAATGTTGCCGGTGCAGTGGGAGCAGTTCCCGATGACGCGGGACACGCTGCAGACCATCCGCATCCGCGAGGTGCTACCGGCGCCGTCCATCGTGCTGGTGTGGCGTCCAGACTTGCCATTGACGCCCGCGGCCGAGTTTTTTTGCGATCTTATGAAACGGTACGTGCCGACGTGAGCCGCTCGCCAGTAAAAAGTCAGGCGTTGCCGAAAAACTCCAGAATATCTGCTTTTCGTGCATACGCATCACTCTCCCCCATGCCGATAAGCGTCTGCACAAATCCAGGTTCAAACAAAAGGTAGCTCGCCAGAACACCCCCACCGCCATTGAGCACCCCCAAGCCGGTCAATGCGTGGCGCGTGGCGGCCGGCAATTCCTTGATGTGCGCCTGCGCCAAGGCATCCAGAGACTGTGTGGGCGCAATCGACAGTACATTCACGGCGCGGTAGGGCAGGGCCGATGCTGAGTCACGAGGGAGTTGTTTGAGGGTCTCGGTAACGCGCTGCGTTTGCTCAACGTCTGCCTGAAGCGTGTCATGAAACACGCTGGCCATCGCATGACCCGCAATACTGCCCAGCGTCGGGCCGCTCACAGGCGCTTGTGTTGCACTCTGGCTGCCCAAGCCTGGCCGCTCGGGTTGGCCCACGCCGACCACCATAATTTTTTTGGCACCCAATTGCAGCGCGGGTGATAGAGGTGTGGATTGGCGCATGGTGCCGTCGCCAAAAAACTCTTTTTGGCCGTTGACCCAAAGCGGTGTTGAAGGGAACAAGAACGGGATTGCGCTGGATGCCATCAGGTGATCAATGGTGATGGGCATGTAATCGCCCCGCCGACCAGGGCGCTTCCAGCCACGAAACGGCTCATCCTTCGCAGTATGGCAAAACGTCCAGTGCACACCAGTCGTGTAGCTGGACCCGGTCACCGCCAGTGCATTGATGATGCGGCTGCGCAAGGCCTCTTCAATGCCATCGGTGGATATGCCTTTTTGCAGGGTGTCCAGCAGCGGCAAATTGTCCAGAATGGCGCCGTTGGCCCGGGCATGCCGTGACAAGCTCAAGGCCACCGCAAACCGGCTGAAGCGCACCCAGGGTGAAATATTAAGCCGGTAAACGTCGCTGGAGCGAAGCTCGCCCCAAAAGCCAGCCAATTGGTCAAAGGCCTGCAGGCCTTTGGTGGCCCAGGCGGCCAAGCATGCGGCATTGATTGCGCCAGCAGACGTGCCAATCAGGAGCTGAAACGGAAAAGTCTTTGACTTTTCTGGGTGTAATTTGAGGATTGATGCCAGGGCCCGCAGAACACCGACTTGATAGGCCGTTCTGGCACCGCCGCCCATAAGGACCAGCGCAGTCGCGGGGCGGGTGTAGTGATTCATGCCCGCATGGATGATGGTGTCCAGGCTCATGGATTGATTTTGCCGTGATTTGTATCACTGTAATAACAAATCTATGGTCTTAGGGGATTGCAATTACACGATATCGGGCGCATAGTGAATTCAAGTGATCTATTTCTATTGAATTTTTTGGTTTGTCTGTCGCCCACATTCTGTGGGAGGCTTTTTCAACCCCGAGAGCAACAGGAGGCTACTCATGAACTTGACGATCAGCGGTCATCACCTCGAAGTCACACCAGCCCTGAGAAATTACGTTACGACCAAGCTTGATCGAATTACCCGACACTTTGACCAGGTTGTTGACGTCAAAGTACTTCTGACCGTTGAGAACCAAAAGGAAAAGGAACGAAGGCAACGTGCGGAGTGCAATATTCATGTCAAAGGCAGCGACATGTTTGCAGAAAGTTCCCATGCTGATTTGTACGCTGCCGTGGATGATCTGGTAGACAAACTGGACCGCCAGGTGGTCCGGCACAAAGACCGGGTGCAGGACCACCATCACGGTGCGGCCAAGCGTCTTATGTAGGCTGGACGTCGTCTCAAATACATTTCACTGACGCTTGCGGGTTCATTGCCCGACAAAACTCACGAAGAGCCGCCCGGCCAGTACGGGTGGCTTTTTTTATGTGCATAATCTGATCCCCGACCATGAACCGCCTTGCATCTATCCTGCCAGCTGCCCAAGTGCTCGTGCATGTCGATGCCTCCAGCAAAAAGCGTGCTTTCGAGGAAGCCGGTTTGCTATTTGAGAATCTTCATGGTCTCAGCCGTGCGCTTGTCACAGACAGCCTCTTTTCCCGAGAACGCCTTGGGTCAACCGGGTTAGGGCATGGTGTGGCCATTCCGCATGGCCGCATCAAGGGTCTCAAGGCCCCCTTGGCGGCTGTTTTGCTCCTGGAAAATCCTATTGGTTTTGATGCGCCGGACGAGCAAGCGGTCAACCTGCTTATTTTTCTGCTCGTACCTGAGGCGGCGACGCAGAAGCACCTTGAAATCCTGTCGGAAATTGCCGAATTGCTCAGCGATGCCGGGTTGCGTGCCAAACTCTGTGCCAGCCCCAGCGGCACAGACCTTCACGGGCTCATTGCCGGTTGGCAGTCTGCCCAGGTTGTCTAGTTTTATCCTTCTGCTTTGAAGCCTACCGTAGTCAGCGCCGACGTTCTTTTTGAAGAGTTTCGCGGTCGCCTGAAATGGGAATGGCTGGCTGGCCTTGGAGCTTCCGAGCGGCGGTTTGATGAAGTGGCTGTGCGTGCGGCGCGTTCAGGGGCCGATCTGGTGGGTTATCTCAATTACATCCACCCCTATCGCGTACAGATTCTGGGCGAACGTGAGGTGGCCTACATCACCAATGCCACGCCCGAGGATTGTGCCCGGCGTATTTCCCGCATTGTGACTCTGGAGCCGCCGGTGCTTGTTCTGGCTGACGGCCAAGCCGCACCCGACGCGTTGTTGTCAATGTGCGAGCGGGCTCAGATTCCCATGTTTGCCACGGGCGAATCCTCCGCGTTTGTGATCGATGTTTTGCGCGCCTACCTGTCCAAGCATTTTGCAGACCGGTCGTCCATGCATGGTGTGTTCATGGACATTCTGGGTCTGGGTGTCCTGATCACCGGTGAATCCGGGCTTGGCAAGAGCGAGTTGGGTCTGGAACTGATTTCGCGCGGCAATGGGCTGGTGGCCGACGATGCAGTAGATTTGTTTCGCATCAACCAGACCACGATAGAGGGGCGATGCCCCGAGTTGCTGCAAAACTTGCTGGAAGTCCGCGGTATCGGTCTGCTTGATATTCGCGGAATTTTTGGTGAAACAGCAGTCAGGCGCAAAATGCGCCTCAAGCTGATCGTTCATCTGGTTCGTCGTGAAACCATGGAGCGGGACTATGAACGCATTCCCTACGAGCCGCTTACCCAGGACGTGCTTGGCATCCCGGTGCGCAAGGTGGTGATTCAGGTGGTGGCAGGACGAAACATCGCGGTGTTGGTCGAGGCGGCTGTGCGCAACACCATTTTGCAATTGCGCGGCGTTGATACCTACCAGGAATTTGTTGAGCGCCATCGCAAGGCGATGTCACAAGGCGAAAACTAGCGGACCGAAAGGTGGAAGTCTGGACTCCCGCTAACCGTGTCCGCGCGTTGACACGGGCCGGTTGGGGCACTTCTCTTTGGTGCAGGTCGCGTAAAGGCTTAACGCGTGGTCTGAAATGGCAAATCCCTTGGCTTTTGCAACCGCATGCTGGCGCTTCTCTATTTCGGCATCGTAAAACTCTTCGACTTTGCCGCAGTCGATGCAAACAAGATGGTCATGGTGTTGCCCCTCGTTGAGTTCATAGACTGCTTTGCCACTCTCAAAATGGCTGCGGCTCAGAATGTCAGCCTGTTCAAACTGCGTCAACACCCGATACACCGTCGCGAGGCCAACATCGGAGCGATCTTGCAGCAGCACGCGAAACACGTCCTCTGCCGTCATGTGCCGCTGGGTTCCCTTCTGGAAGATTTCCAGAATTTTCAAGCGCGGCAGTGTGGCTTTGAGCCCGGTGCTTTTGAGTTCGTCGATGTTGTCCATGGCTGTTTCTCTCGCTGACGGGGCGGGCCTGCCCAAACAGGCCCTGCCGCTACAATGAGCCGATCATATCGCTACCCTTTCCTGCCCTCACTCTAATTCAAGTTTTTATGCTGCACTACCTGTCTAATCCGCTTCGTCGTCGCGTTGGTTCGAGTCTGGTGGTGGCGGCTGTGTTGAGCCTGGCCGCATGCGGGGGTTTCAACACTGCCAGTGGTCGAATTGCCAGCGTTGTAACACCCTACAAAATGGACATTGTTCAAGGCAACTTTGTGTCCAAAGAGCAGGCGTCTGCATTGAGGGCCGGCATGAGCCGCGCCCAGGTTCGTGACCTGCTGGGCACGCCTTTGCTCACCAGCATGTTTCATGCGGATCGGTGGGACTATGTCTTCACGTTCAAGCGCCAGGGCGCGCAGCCCCAGGCCCGCAAAGTCACCGTGCTTTTCAAGGGTGACGTGTTGGAACGCTTTGATGCCGATGATTTGCCAACCGAAGCCGAGTTCGTAGCTTCGCTGGATTCTGGTCGCCAGTCGCGTAAAGCGCCGGTTCTGGAAGCTTCGGATGAAAGTCTCGCAAAGTTCGCGGCTGCGTCCAAAGCCTCGCAAGCTTCCGGGTCGGCACCCAAAACGGCGGCTCCATTGGCACCACTTCCAGATAAATACCCCCCCCTTGAATCTGCCGGCCGCTAACGCGATGCGAGCCAATCGTTCAGGAATATTTCGCGCATGACTCTCCAGAAAATTGCTGTTGCCGGTGCTTCAGGCCGCATGGGGCAGATGCTGATCGAAGCCATTCGTGCCGCCGATGACTGCGAGCTTGGCGGGGCGCTGGATATGGCCGCCAGCTCTTCTATCGGTCTGGATGCCGCTGCATTTCTGGGCCATGCAAGCGGTGTGGCTATCACTGCCGATTTGAGTTTGGGTTTGGCTAACGCGGGAACGCTGATTGATTTCACCCGCCCCGAAGGCACGCTGGCGCACCTGAAAGTTTGCCGTGAACTCGGCGTCAATGCCGTGATTGGCACGACCGGCTTTACCGATGCCCAAAAGGCTGAAATTTCCGCTGCGGCCCACGACATCGCCATCGTCATGGCTCCCAACATGAGTGTTGGCGTGAATGTGACTTTCAAGCTGCTTGAAATGGCGGCAAAAGCCCTGTCTACGGGTTACGACATCGAAATTATCGAAGCCCATCACCGCCACAAGGTAGACGCACCATCTGGTACGGCGCTCAAGATGGGAGAGGTCATTGCGGATGCCTTGGGCCGGGACCTCAAAACCTGCGGCGTCTTCGCGCGCGAAGGCGTCACCGGTGAGCGGGACCCGTCCAGTATCGGTTTTGCCAGCATTCGTGGAGGCGATATCGTGGGGGACCATACCGTGTTGTTTGCCGGTACCGGTGAACGTATCGAGATCACCCACAAGTCTTCCAGTCGCGCGACCTATGCGCAGGGCAGCCTGCGTGCGGTACGTTTTTTGACCACCCAAAAACCGGGCCTCTACGACATGTTCGACGTTCTCGGTCTCAAATAGCCCCGACATGTCTTTGATCGGGCTGTTTACACAGGGGGACGCAGTCAGCAAAATTGTTGCGCTGCTGCTGCTGGGCATGTCAGTCAGCAGTTGGGTCGTAATTCTGTGGAAAGCCTGGCTGTTGCACCGAGCCACAGGTGACGTGAGGCGCAGCACAGCCGCATTCTGGCAGTCGGCCTCCATTGAGGAGGCCCGTCCCCGAGTCGAGGCATTTGACCGCTCTTCCCTCGTCGTACCTCTGATCAACGCTATAAAAAAAGAAGCAATTGGTACTTTGGCTGCCGCTGGCGATCGGTCTCAGCAGCTTACCCGGGTGCTGCGTGATGCCTTGCACGAAGTGCTGCGCAAGCTTCAGTTTGGCCAGGTCTTGCTGGCCACCGTAGGATCTACCGCGCCCTTCGTGGGCCTGTTGGGTACCGTTTGGGGCATTTATCACGCGCTGATCGGCATTTCAAGCGCCGGACAAATCACCATCGACAAAATTTCCGGACCGGTGGGTGAAGCGCTCATCATGACCGCAGCGGGGCTGGCCGTGGCCATCCCTGCCGTGCTGGCCTACAACGTACTGGGCCGCACTGTTGGCCGCATTGAAGCGGATCTCGAAGGCTTTGCACGCGATTTGCGTGAACTGTTGTTACACGGAAAAACCTGATATGGCATTCGGGCGACTTGAACGCGTCCAGGGCAGCGCGCCCATGAGCGAAATCAACATGACGCCGCTGATCGACGTCATGCTCGTGTTGGTGGTCATCTTCATCATCACGGCACCACTTCTGGCCAGTTCTATCAAGCTTGATTTGCCCAAATCCGAGGCGGCCAAGCCCAACGAGGCACCTCGTTTTGTCCTGCTGGTGGTCGACAAGACCGGCCAGGCTTTCCTGAATGACAAACCCGTCGCAACCGGCGAGATGGCTGCAAAGCTTGTGCAGATCGCAGCTGAGTCCCCTGACACCGAAGTCCAGCTTCGGGCCGACGAGGCTGTGCCGTATGGTCGCGTTGTGGAAGTCATGGGCTTGGCCCAGAAGGCCGGTCTGAACCGGATCGGTTTCGTGGCTGACCCGCAGCGATCCTCGCGCCAGTGAAAATCGGGGGTAGCCCCCGTTGGTCTCTCTCAAACTGCGTGCCGCCGGTGAAGCGGTGCGCCAAACCCTAGAATCAAGGACTGCACTTCGCATACCGTCACGGTGAATCCCATGCAAGAAAAATACAACCACCTCGAAGTCGAAAAATCCGCCCAAAGCTACTGGGCTGAACCCCGCTGGAGCGGGCACGAAGCCTATCGTGTCACCGAAGACGCCTCCAGGCAGAAGTTCTACGCCTGCTCCATGCTGCCGTATCCCAGCGGCAAGTTGCACATGGGGCACGTGCGCAACTACACCATCAACGACATGCTGACGCGCCATCTGCGCATGAAAGGCTACAACGTCCTCATGCCCATGGGTTGGGACGCCTTTGGTCTGCCTGCCGAAAACGCGGCTCTGAAGAATGGGGTGCCGCCCGCCAAGTGGACCTACGAGAACATTGCCTACATGAAGAAGCAGATGCAGGCGATGGGCCTGGCCATCGACTGGAGTCGCGAGGTTGCCACCTGCGACCCCACCTACTACAAGTGGAACCAGTGGCTGTTTCTAAAAATGCTTGAAAAAGGCATTGCCTATCGCAAAACCCAGGTTGTGAATTGGGACCCTGTGGACCAGACGGTGCTGGCCAACGAACAAGTGATTGACGGCAAAGGCTGGCGCACGGGTGCGGTGGTCGAGAAACGGGAGATCCCCGGCTACTATCTGAAGATCACCGACTATGCGCCCGAGCTGCTGGACCAGGTGCAGCATCATCTGCCCGGATGGCCTGAGCGCGTCAAGCTGATGCAGGAGAACTGGATAGGGCGCTCAGAAGGCGTGCGATTCGCGTTTCTGCATGAAATTCGCGATGCCAAGGGCGAATTGATCCAGAACGGGCGCATGTATGTTTTCACCACCCGGGCGGACACCATCAAGGGTGTGACCTTTGTAGCGGTTGCACCCGAGCACCCGCTGGCCGTGCGCGCGGCGGAGTTGTCGCCGCACCTGGCCTCGCGCATTGAAGCGCTCAAGTCGGGCGGTACCACCGAAGCTGAAATCGCAACCCGCGAAAAGGAAGGTGTGGCCACGGGCCTGTACGTGACGCATCCGACCAACGGCCACAAGATCGAAGTCTGGGTAGGCAATTACGTGTTGATGGGCTATGGCGATGGTGCTGTCATGGGTGTTCCGGCCCACGACGAGCGTGATTTTGCTTTTGCAAAAAAATACGGCATCGATATCGTTCAGGTGATTCTGGTAGACGGCGAGCACTACGACTATGACCGCTGGCAAGACTGGTATGCCGACAAGCAGCGCGGTATTACCGTCAATTCAGGTAACTACAGTGGCATGACGTACCAGGAAGCGGTAAACGCTGTTTGCCACGAGCTCCAGCAGCGCGGCCTTGGGGAGAAGAAAACCACCTGGCGCCTGCGTGACTGGGGCGTGAGCCGCCAACGCTACTGGGGTACGCCCATCCCCATCATTCACTGCCCTGAACACGGGGCGGTACCGGTACCCGAGAAAGACTTGCCGGTCGTGCTGCCGCAAGATTGTGTCCCGGACGGTTCCGGCAACCCGCTGCACCACCATGCTGGTTTTCACGCCGGTGTAGTCTGCCCCGTTTGCGGAGTTCCGGCGCGGCGCGAGACCGACACTATGGATACGTTTGTCGATTCGTCGTGGTATTTCATGCGCTATTGCGATCCGAAAAATGACAAGGCCATGGTGGCAGAAGGTGCCGATTACTGGATGCCGATGGACCAGTACATTGGTGGCATCGAGCACGCCATCCTGCACTTGCTGTACGCGCGGTTCTGGACCAAAGTCATGCGCGACCTGGGCCTGGTGGAGGTCAGCGAACCCTTCACCAAACTCCTGACACAAGGCATGGTGCTCAACCATATCTACTCACGCAAGGGTGACAAAGGCGGGGTCGAGTACTTCTGGCCACAAGAGGTGGAAGACATTCATGATGCTGCGGGCAAGGTGACCGGTGCCCGGCTCAAGGAGGCCAAAGGCGGTTTGTCTGCAGGCACGTCCATCACCTACGAGGGTGTGGGCACCATGAGCAAGAGCAAGAACAATGGCGTAGATCCACAGGATCTGATCGAAAAGTACGGTGCTGACACGGCCCGCCTGTACACCATGTTCACCGCTCCGCCTGAGGCCACGCTGGAGTGGAACGATGCGGCCGTTGAGGGTTCTTACCGGTTTTTGCGTCGTGTCTGGAATTTTGGTGTCAAGCTGTCTGCTATAGATTCAGTAGCTGCCAACGCAAGTGTTCTGAGGGCCAGAAGCCTGAAAGACGTGAAGTTCAGCAAAGAGGCCAGCGCCTTGAGGCTGGAGATCCACACCTTGCTCAAGCAGGTTGACTACGACTACCAGCGCATGCAGTACAACACGGTGGTGTCGGGTGCCATGAAAATGATCAACGCCCTGGAGGCCGTAGCCCCCACGCTCGGCACTGGCGTGTCCTCGCTGCCCCCCGAGGGGGCCAATTTTCCTAGGGGCGGCCCGTCGGAAAATTCTTCAAAGCTGCCTTTGCAAGGCATGGAGGTCGCCTTGATAGAAGGTTTTGGCATTCTGCTTCGCTGCCTTTACCCCGCAACGCCGCATCTGGCGCACACGCTTTGGGCAGATCTGGGTTACGCGGGCGTCATAGGCGATTTGCTCGATGCACCGTGGCCACGGGTCGATGAAGATGCGCTCAAGCAGGAAGAGATCGAACTGATGCTCCAGATCAATGGCAAATTACGGGGCTCGATTGTGGTGAGCGCTACCGCGTCGAAACAAGACATCGAGCTGCAGGCGGCTGCCAGTGAACTGGTGCAGAAGCAGGCAGCTGGCGGGCCAATCAAGCGGGTCATTGTGGTGCCAGGGCGGCTGGTGAATGTGGTTCTCTGACGCCATGAATCGCCGCAGGTGGATCTCGGGCGCTGGCGGAGTGGCATTGGCAGGGGTGCTGACGGGCTGCGGCTTCAAGCTGCGGGGCAACCTTCGGTTTGCCTTTGATTCCATTGCGGTGACGCCGCAGAGTGGATCCGCCGTGGCGGTCGAGCTTCGTCGTGCGCTGGACGGCAATGTAAAAGTTCTGGAATTCCGCCCAGCGCCTGCTGCTGCGTCGGAGCAACCGCAAGTGGTTCTGGATGTGTTGACCGAGCAGCGCGAAAAAACTGTGGTGGGTGTCAATGCCGCAGGACAGGTGCGGGAGTTCCAGTTGCGAATCCGTGTCAAGTTCCGGCTGCGCACCCCTGAGGGACGGGAACTCATTGCCGACACCGAACTGCTGCAGCAGCGCGATATCAGTTTCAACGAATCTGCCGTGCTGGCCAAAGAGGCGGAGGAAAACCTGCTTTACAGCAACATGCAGACTGACATTGTTCAGCAGTTGATGCGTCGTCTGGCTGCCGCCAGGTTGAACTGAACTTCAACTTCGTCAATGCAAGATCAAGCCGCCGATATAAGTGTTCAGGGTTGACACTTTGTTACCCGGTATTGATGAAGCCTCACTTATTACCAGCCGCCGTTCACATCCCCACCTCCAGCAGGCGCAAGTTTTTGTGGTTACGTCGCTTGGACAAGAGGAGCTGGCTCCCTGCGCATTCGCGCTGGAAGTGGTGCCTGTGATTCACAAGCCGCGGCCAAGGTGGTTGTTTTGAGTGCAGGAACAACAGTTGCTGTTTTCGCCATGGCGGTTGCTGCACAAACAGGTGCCAGTCAGCTGACTCGAATACTATGTGAATGAGACATTGGAAAACATGAAAACAGCTGGCGTATCGACTACCGATGAGGGCACTGCTTCGCAACAAGCTGGGCAGGTTTCGTCGCCTTTGAGCGACCCTGAAAGGATTCAAGCCATTCAGGATTATTTTGAGGGTGATGCGGAGCTATTTCAGACCTACAGCGAGGCTTGCATGGCGCAATTCCCATTGGATATTCAGGATGGCAATGAGGCCTGTGAGGCGGGTGACCTTCAGGCACTGCAACGGGTGACGCACAGTCTCAAGTCAGTGCTGCTGACGTTGGGCTATTCGGCGCTTGGTGCACAGGCCCGTGACACTGAAACATTGAGTGCAGCAGGCGACGCAACGGCCGCAAACGCAAACTGGTCTGCGCTCGTCGCGCAACTGAACAAGCTGAACAGCGGCGGCGATAACAGGGGTCTGTGAAAGCTTCCGCGACGGCGCGTGGCTAAACTAGCCGCATGCAACTCGCACCCGGTCAACTCCAGCAACACCTTCAGAGGGGGCTCAAAAGCCTCTACACATTGCACGGCGATGAGCCGCTGCTGATCCAGGAGGCCGCTGACGCGATTCGTGTCGTAGCCCGCACCCAGGGCTACACCGAACGAACCTCCCATACCGTCGCAGGGGCTCACTTCGACTGGAGCGAAGTACTTGCAGCAGGCGGCTCGCTGAGCCTGTTTGCAGACAAACAGATCGTGGAGCTGCGTATCCCGTCGGGCAAACCCGGGAAAGACGGCAGCGTTGCCATCCAGCATTTGGCGGCACAAGCTCAAGGCAACGACTCCACGCTGACAATTGTCATGCTACCGCGCCTGGACAAGATGACGCGTACTGGCGGCTGGTTTACCGCGCTTGATGCGAATGGCATGACGATTCAGGTGGACCCGGTGGAGCGCAATGCCTTGCCGCAATGGATTGCGCAGCGGCTGTCGGCGCAGGGTCAGCGTGTGGCGCCGGGTGAAGAAGGGCAGCACACCCTGCAGTTTTTTGCTGACCGTGTGGAAGGCAATTTGCTGGCGGCGCACCAGGAAATCCAGAAGCTTGCGCTGCTGTTCCCTGTGGGTGACGGCTCTGGCAAAGGTGATGGCGTACTGAGCCTGGAGCAGGTTGAAAGTGCAGTGCTTAATGTGGCTCGTTACGACGTGTTCAAACTTTCGGAAGCCGTATTGGCGGGCCAGACGGTTCGCGTGCAGCGCATGCTTGATGGCCTCAAGGCGGAAGGCGAAGCCGAAGTGCTGGTGCACTACACCCTGAGCGAAGACATCCGCGCACTCAAACGGGTGAAAGATGCCATGGGTCAGGGTCGCCCGTTGCCGATGGCCCTGCGGGAGCAGCGCGTGTGGGGTGTGAAAGAGCGTCTGTTCGAGCGGGTTCTGCCCCGGTTGTCAGATACCACCCTGGCCAATTTGCTTCATGCCGCCCATCAGGTGGATGGCATCGTCAAAGGACTCAAACAGCCTGACTGGCCAGCCAACCCGTGGCATGCCTTGCACCGTCTGGCCATGCAGTTGTGTCAGG
>JANPAZ010000312.1:0-5106 GCA_031430225.1 Rhodoferax sp.
CACCTTCCGCGCTGATTTGCGGGGGTCGATAGTTGTGCCCGACTCAATGGCATCGCACATGTCCAGCATGGCTAACATGGAAGCACTCAGAATGAGCGAGCCACCATGCGCAATACCGGTCTCAATGATCAGGTCGGGGCGTACCGTCCACACCAGTTCCTGAATAGCAACCATGTCTTGCGGATACTGGATAATGGGCCGACCAAGCCAGTCGTAGTTATAAACATACTTCTTGCTCATGGATTCCTGAAGCCATTGCCTGGACAGGTTCTTGAACCCCTCGTCCGCAGCGTAACCCTGGAGCCGTTCGGACCGCTCGGCGGCAAATTGTTGTTCTGGTGTCATGTCTAGATCCTTCTACTCAATGAATTGATTAATTTTGGCGGCTGGCGTTGACCATTTGTGCCAGCCCCTGCTCCAGCGTGAAAGCAGGCTTCCAGCCGGTCGCCAACAAGCGTGTGTTGTCCCCCACCAGCATGGGTGGGTCTCCAGCCCGGGTGGAGGCCAGATCCAACACCGGTGAAGGATCAGCCCCACACAATTCAGCCAATGTCCTGACCACATGGCCAATCTGCACAGGCTGGCCCGAGCAAATATTGAAATTGCCCTGGACGTGTTCTGTCCCGTCAGCGTGGGCGAGCAAGAGCGACACAAATGCGTCAGCAGCGTCAGGCACATGCAGCATGCCCCGGAAAGCGCTGGCATTCACGCCAAACGGTGAGGCGTTGCCGCGGAAGACTTCGATCAGGGACGGAATCATCCGCTGGCGAGCTTCACCTGCACCATACGGAAAGAAGATATGGCCCCAGGCCATCGAAATGCCATGCAGCGCGCACAGCCCAGAGGACAGTCGCCGCGTAGCATCCTTGGCCACACCGTAGGTTGTCTGCGGGTTGTAGGGTGTGGCGTCTTCGCGAAGATAGCCGTAGGACCAGTCGTATTCAGCACAGGAACCCGCCATCACCACATGTTCGCCACCCGCCTCACAAAAAGCCTCGACCAGCCGCAGGCTGGCATCAACCCAACGGAAGTTGAGCGGCGAGGCCCAGAACTTGCCATATTCGGCGTACCAGGCCAGATGCAAAAGATGGCTCGCATCCGCCTGTTTGACGGCTGCAGTGAGACCGGCTGAATCCAGTAAGTCAGCTTGCAACAGCGGCACACCTTCGAAACCTGGCGGCAAGCTTCGCCCCAGCACCACCACATCGCAGCCACGCTCGCGCAGGCTGTGCATGACGTGTCGCCCCAGATAGCCACTGGCACCGGTCACCAGCACTTTCACGGCAAGACTTCCAGACCCGGCACCGCTGTGACGAATTTACCGCCCCATTCGCGGATATAGGCCAACTGCGACATGACTTCGTCCTTGAGGTTCCACGGCAAGATCAATACGTGGCTCGGCCTGTGCGCCCTGAGATGCGCTTCATCGACGATGGGTATGCGGCTACCGGGCATGAACTTCTTCTGCTTGGCCGGATTTTTGTCCACGACGTAGGGAAGCAGGTGTGGCCGCACGCCGGAAAAGTTCAGCAACGTATTGCCCTTGGCCGCAGCACCGTAGGCCGCGACCCGGCCACCTGTCTGACTCTGTGTCACCAAAAATAATAGCAACTCACGCGCTATCCGCGTGGGCTGGGACTGAAATTCACCATAGAGTTGCGGTGACAGCAGGCCGTACTCCCGCTCTTCCTCAAGCAGACGGGCGACGTGAGGCGTCACGTGCTGATTGCCCGCGTCCGTGCGCTGCGCATACACGCGAAGACTGCCGCCGTGGGTGGTCAACTCTTCGACGTCAAACACAGACAGACCATTGGCTGCAAAAATCCTCTGCACCGCCGTGAGTGACAGGTAGGAGTAATGCTCGTGATAGACCGTGTCAAATTGACACTCCTGCACCATACGCATCAGGTGCGGGAACTCAAACGTGGCCACACCCTGTGGCTTGAGTAGTGTCGCAAATCCGGCGCAGAAGTCGTTGATGTCGGGTACGTGCGCCAACACGTTGTTGGCCGCCATCAGGTCCGCCTGTTGGCCCTGCGATGCCAGTTCCTGGGCAAGTGTCACGCCAAAGAACCTTTCAACAATGGCGATGCCCTTTGCTTTGGCAGCTGCCGCTGTGCTTGCGGTGGGTTCTATGCCGTAGCAGGGAATGGAGGCCTGCTGCACATATTGCAGCAGGTAGCCATCATTGGCGGCAACTTCAACCACCATGCTTTGGGCGTTCAGATTGAAGCGTTGTTGCATGGCCTGCACATAGGCTTTGGCGTGCGCCAGCCAAGAGGTCGAAAACGAGCTGAAATAGGCATAGTCGTCGCTGAAGAGCGCCTCACGACCCGTGTGGTCTTCGGTTTGCACCAGCCAGCAATTGCCGCATGCCAACACCTTGAGCGGGTACCAGGTCTCGGGCGCATTCAGCGCAGGAGGCGTCAGATAGGCATTGGAAGGCGGCGCGCTGCCCAGATCCAAAAAAGGTAAGGTCAATTCGCTTGCGCAATGGCGACACTTCACAAGTGCACTCCTTTGAAATTGGCATCCAGCATAGCGTGGCCCGAGTCGCGGGGCGAGAGATTCAACATGGGTAATGGCCAGGTGATGGCCAGGCGACCATCGCGGGGATTCAGTCCGGCATCGGCCTGAGCGACAAAGTTGTGCGAGTGGCAGTAAAGCATTTCAACATCGTCCGTGAGGGTTTGAAAACCGTGGGCGAATCCTTTGGGGATCAACAAAGCACGATGGTTGTCGCCCGATAGCGTCTCGGCATGCCAATGCAGGAAAGTGGGTGACCCCGCCCGCAAGTCAACCGCAACATCCCACACTTCGCCGTGCAGACAACTCACCAGCTTCATCTCTGCATGAGGCGGGTGCTGGTAGTGCAAGCCGCGCACAGTGCCCGCCATGGCTGTGAAAGTGTGGTTGATTTGGGCAACGGGCTCGATCCAGCCTGTCGCCGCGAGTTCTTCGGCACAAAACAACCGTGACAGGAAGCCACGCGCGTCTCCCAAAATCTGCCGCTCAATCATTTTGAGTCCCGCAAGAGGCTTGTCACTGACCGCAAAGCGGCCCGACTTAGGGGTCACAGGCCGGCCTCGTAATCAGCAATATCGGCCAGACACAAATTTCGCGGGTCGAAGCCCTGCGCCTGCTGGCGATACCAGTTCATGGTGCAGTCGACCGATTTCGCCAAACCCCAGCGAGGTTGAAAACCCAGCATTTGGCGGGCCTTGGCGATTTCCAGTGCCAGCCGTCCGGCTTCATGCGGACCTTGTGAGCCATCTCCAAACAAGACCTCTCCGCTGCCAAACGAAGCCTGAGCCATCTGGATCACATCACGCACGGTTGCCGCATCCGCTGTGTCGGGGCCAAAGTTGTACGCACCTGCCAAAGAAGGATTGCTCCACAATTTTTGGGCCAGACCAAGGTAACCAGCAAGTGGCTCGAGCACGTGTTGCCAGGGCCGTATCGCATCGGGGCGGCGAATATCAAGGACCCGCCCTGATTGCCATGCGCGCACCGCGTCCGGAACCAGGCGGTCCGGCGACCAGTCCCCCCCTCCAATGACATTTCCGGCTCTGGCGCTCGCAACAACTACATTGTTTGCTATTAAAAAAGAAGCTGCGCAGCTGGCAATCACCAACTCTGAAGCAGCCTTGCTTGCACTGTAGGGATCGTGCCCGCCCAGCGCGTCGTCTTCACGATAGGGGTAGTTCCATTCGCGGTTGTGATACACCTTGTCCGTGGTGACGGCTACCACCACACGCACAGAATCTACAGCGCGCACCGCGTCTAGCAAATTGGCGGTACCCATGACATTGGTGGCAAATGTGTCCAACGGCTGGGCATAGCTTGCACGCACCAGCGCTTGTGCCGCCAAATGCAGCACAATGTCGGGACGGGCAGCGATGACCCGCTGCCTCAGCGCTTGCGCGTCACGGATATCACACCACTGCGAATCAATATCCAACCCGGGTACCAACGCATCAAAAAGGTTGGGCTGGGTGGCAGGCGGCAAGGAAATGCCTGTGACGTGAGCGCCCAGACGCTGCAACCAAAGCGCCAACCAGGCACCTTTAAACCCTGTGTGCCCGGTAAGCAATACTCGCTTACCTCGCCAAAAGCCGGCGTCTACCGGCACTACCAGACCTTCCACGGCGCTTTGCCGCTTTGCCAAAGTTCCTCAAGGAGATTCTTCTCACGCAGGGTATCCATGGGTTGCCAGAAGCCGGTGTGCTCATAGGCCATAAGCTGACCTTCGGCCGCCAAAGCGGACAATGGCTCGGACTCCCAGCTTGTGCTGTCACTGGCAATGCGATCAATGCACACAGGCGACAGCACAAAAAAACCACCGTTGATCAAACCACCATCACCGCGTGGCTTTTCAGTGAACCCCCGTACGACTGCGCCATTCATCTGAAGCGCCCCATACCGTCCGGGCGGCTGCACGGCAGTTACGGTCGCAAGCTTCCCATGCTGCCGGTGAAACGCAATGGCTTTCGAGATGTCCACATCAGACACACCATCGCCGTAGGTAAAGCAGAAGGCGTCATCTCCTTTGACATAGTCGGCCACCCGCTTGAGTCGTCCGCCGGTCATGGTGTCGTCACCCGTGTCCACCAGCGTCACCCGCCAAGGTTCTGCATGTTTGTGATGGACTTCCATGTTGTTGCTGGCCATGTCAAAGGTCACGTCGGACATGTGCAGGAAGTAATTTGCGAAATACTCCTTGATGATGTAGCCCTTGTAGCCGCAGCAGATGACGAATTCATTGACGCCATGGGCCGAGTACATCTTCAGGATATGCCACAGGATGGGCTTGCCGCCGATCTCGATCATGGGTTTGGGTTTGAGGTGGGTTTCCTCGGAGATCCGGGTACCCAATCCACCCGCCAAAATAACTGCCTTCATGTCCTTGAATCCACCCAGCGTTGAAACATTTGTGCGTAAGCCTGCTCGACCTTGCCCGCAAAGCCCGCCTCGTCCATGAGTTTGCTTTGCTGCATTTGCAGTCTCAGCGTGGCTCTTTGCCGTGCCAGCGCCTGCGTGTCCGAGGCCAGCTCAACGACCCGGTCGATGTACTCTTGTTCGCTGTTGGCGATCCATTCTGGATGG
>JANPAZ010000313.1:0-1647 GCA_031430225.1 Rhodoferax sp.
CGAAAGTTGGGGTGTGGCAGTAGCCGGTTCAGGCGGCTCTGCTTGAGGGTGACGTCGTAATAGTCGTTGAGGTTATCCAGCCCGACGACTTCGTCACCCCGCGCCAGCAGCTTGAGCGTTGTCGTCATGCCGATGAAGCCGGCGGCACCTGTCAATAGAATTTTCATCGGCTGAGTTTTATAAATAAAAATATGGTCGCGATCTTAGCCCGGCAGGGTTGGGCTTTGAGTCGCATTCGCCGGGCCTGATGCGTCACGCTTGAGCAGCGTCTCGCTGAACTGGAGAAAGTCGCCCAGGTGGCGCGTGATGATGTTGATCGTGATGGGGAGTTGCAGACTTTGGTAGTCATGCACAGCAATGTTGCGAAAACCGACCATTTTTTTCATGGCATCGGCCAGGGTAGAGTGGATCCAGTTCGCGTTTGCAAGTAACTCGAATACATCGCGGGCGCTTTGGGGAAGCCCCAGGCGCTCCCGGCGCACCAGGTGTTGGCCCATGTCAAGTGCGGCTTCACAAGCACGCAGAATGTTCAGAATGGCGGCGTCCTGGCGGGTGAAGTCTGTGGCGAAGGTGGCCGGCTCGCGCTGATACTCCTGTTGGGCGCGGGCGACACATCGCTCGATCGTTGCAGCCTTGTTCAGCAGAACGTCATCGGACATGGATTCGACCATCACGCTGGATGTCTTGCAGTAAACCAGCTCGTGCGGCATTCAGATCAGTCATCTCGCTGAGCACAAAGCTTTCAAACAGCCCGGCTTCTACCCCCACCGACCAGATGCACCGCCCTTTCGTGATGATCTGGTATTGCATGACTGTGGACGCCGCACGCAAATCCATTAAATCCACGGGGCAACCCGCTATGTCTGCAAGCGCGCCTGACAGCTCCCACAAACCCAAGGGTGGCGCGTAGCCTGGCACCAGAACGGCCAAATCCAGATCGCTTTCAGGGCCTGCCCCGCCCTGAACCTGGCTGCCAAACGCATAAATTGCCAGTGCATTGCCGAATCGGGACAAAACAGCCCTCTCGATGGGACCACCAGCCGCCAACGCGCCCGGCATGGAGATCCGGGGCGAGGTGGTGGGAGAGGCGGTCGGCGAATGGATGGGCAAGGTCATGCGACAGGGTCCGATAGAACGGTTGGCCTATCTTAGCGCGCCCCAGCCAATTTCAGCTCAACCCAGCAGCTCAAGCCTTTTGCAAATCTCCAGCGTCGCACCGCTCTGGTTCATGCTGTAAAAATGCAGCCCCGGTGCGCCGCCCGCCCGAAGTTGTTCGCACAAGTCAGTCACCACATCGAGGCCAAAGGCCTTGATGCTGGCCGTGTCGTCACCGAAGCTTTGCAGCCGCAGGCGGACCCAGCGCGGGATTTCTGCACCGCAGGCGTCGCTGAAACGCATTAGCTGGGTACTGCTGGTGATGGGCATGATGCCGGGGACTACGGGCACGGTGAGCCCCAGCGCGTCGGTGTCTTCCACAAAGCGGAAGTAGGCATCCGAGTTGTAGAAATACTGGGTGATGGCGGAGTTGGCACCGGCTTTGACCTTGGCGGCGTAGGCCAGCAGGTCGGCTGCAGGCGACTTGGCCTGGGGGTGAACTTCGGGGTAGGCGGCCACTTCGATGTGAAAGTCGTCACCCGTCTCATTGCG
>JANPAZ010000314.1:0-2272 GCA_031430225.1 Rhodoferax sp.
ATCGTTCTGACCCAGGCAAGGTGTCAGGCCCAAATTGGCGCAGTCTTCCAGATTGGTCATGGGGCGTTGAATGCGAAACAGTGCCACTTGCCAGCTGTGGCGCTCTTGTGCCTGCGTGCTTTCACCGTTTCTACTTTCACCCTTAATGCCCAGCTCAACCTGTCGTGACTTGAGGGCTGGCAGGGCAACACCGGCGTTGGTGTACTGAGCAGGGCGGTTGGGCACCACCTGGGACTCAACGCCTTCACCATAGCTGGCGTAGGCCGTCTTTCCACCACCCAACGCGTAGCTGGCCGCCAGCCACGGCGTGTTCAGCGTATCGCGGTAACCCGTGGGGCTGGAGCCGTCCGTGCGAATACTGTCACGTTGAAGCGACGTTGTTCGCAGGCCCAGCCAGGTGGTGAATCGGTCGTTCCAGCGGATGGCGTCCTGTGCAGACAGTTCGACCGAGCGCTCATCGCGATTGGTGTTCTGGCCGGTCAGGCTCGGGTCCGCAGGAACGATCGCTGTGCCCGCCACATTGGCCGTTCCCACGTAGTTGTACGCCTGCATCTGGTAGCGGTTGCGTACTGTACTGGTCTGCAGGCCAAAGCCCAGGTCGTGCGTCACGGTGCCGGTAGCCAGTTTGCCCTTGAGGTTCAGCGCGGCTGCTTGTTGCGTGCGCTGCTCGTTGTTGCTGCGGTAGTCATACAGATCGTAGGTGCCGTCTGAGCAATAGCGGTCGAAATTATTGTCGCCACTGCAGCCAAACCCGTAGGCGATACGGTCGTCAGTCTTTAGCTGCTGGCTGCCCAATTGCATGGACCAGCGCCAGTCTTTGTTGATGGCCTGCTCAAAGCGGAGGCTGCCCGTCAGCGCCTCAAATTCGGAAGGCTGCGACCAGGGCTGGTTGTTCAGGTTAAGCCGCGAGTCCACAGGTGCGGGTAACACGTTGCCCAGCAAGCTGTAGGCCGTCTGACTCGGCTGCGATTTGCGGCTCCACTCCAATTCAGCCTCCAGCACTGAATCGCTGCTGATGCGCCAATCGGTGGCCAGGGAAAGCAGGCTTCGCTTGCCATTGAGGTTGTTGGTCACCGGGCGCAACTCTTCCTGCACCACGTTCAGACGGTAGCCAAAGGCCTGGTTTTCGCCAAAGCGGCCGCCCAGATCAGCGCCAGCCAGCACACTCCCATTGCCGCTGATTTCCAGCCGCACATCCCTCAGGTTTTGCGCGGTAGGGCGCTTGACCACGTAATTCACCAACCCTCCCGGCGCGCTGGTGCCCGCCTGGATGCCGCTGGTACCTTTGAGTATTTCGATGCGGTCTTTGTTGTCCAGGGGGATGGTGGTCTCGGCGTTGATGGGCAAACCCTCGCGGCGGTAGTTGAAGCGGTTGTCCAGCACGAAGCCGCGAATGCTCAAAAAGTCCCAGTAACCGGGGGAGTTGTAGGCATCGCTAACGGACGAGTCAAACCGGGTCAGATCCGCCAGGCGGCGAGCACCCGTGGCTTGCAACTGTTCCCGTCCAATCACGGTCGCCGAAATTGGCACGTCTTTGAGCGGCAGGTCGCCAAAGCCTGTGACGTCCGCAGGCGGCGACGTTGTGCGCTCGCTGATGACCACGGGTTTGAGCGTGACACCCTGAGTCTGGGTTGTGATGCCTTGCTGGGCGAGTACAGGAGATGCTATTGAAATAATAGCTAACTGTGCCCATGATACGTGGGCTAGTGTGCTTTTTTTCTTAAAACGTTTGGTGAAATTTGCCATAACGCGATTCCTTCAGGCGCTACAGCAGGTCGGCTTGCTGGATCCTTTGACGGCCGGTTGAGGAGCCCCTTTTGAACGCGGGCACGGCCAGATCCGAAACAGCTTCCCTGCGCGAGGATTACCTCAATCAGGTTCAAAGGGACTTTCTCAGTCGCCACCTCAAGAATCTCTTGCGGCAGCAACACCCCTAGCGGATGTGTTCTTGCGAACACGCGTGAATTGTACTCAGTCGAAGACCGGTGTTTCAACACCCAAAACTTTGTGCAGCTTGGGCGAGGTGGTGGTGTATTGCAGATGAATCTTTTTGTCGGGGAAGATAAACGGCGCAGCGCCAAAAGCCGCTAGCGCGCATTCATGAAAGCCCGACAGAATCAGTTTTTTCTTTCCGGGATAGACGTTGATGTCGCCCACGGCGAAAATGCCGGGCACACTGGTGGAGAATTTTTCGGTATCGACCTTGAGTTGCTTGCGCTCAATGTCCAGGCCCCATTCGGCAATGGGCCCGAGCTTGGGCGACAGGCCAAAA
>JANPAZ010000315.1:0-10060 GCA_031430225.1 Rhodoferax sp.
GACGGCGCAGGCTCGCCAGTGCGACCTGCCATGATGGTGCGCCCACCCTGTTCCAGCCGCAAGGCGCTGACCTTGCCAGCGTTGCGGATGAATGTCATCTGGGCACCGCCCGCTGGTCGCGTGAAAACGTCACGGTCGACCGGGATATAGCCATTGAACGCGTTGCGTGTGGACCGTACAAAAAGTGTGTCGTCCTGGCGCACCACGGTGAACGCCAACTCGGGATTGACGCGATACACGCCGGTATAGTCATTCAACGTTTGCCCAGCAACAGGTACCGGCGTGCCGCGCACCGGGTAACGGCTGGCCCATAGTTCTGTACCCAATTGACCCATGGGCGCCTGGCGATTGCTCGCCAGCGCAACCATCACCTCATGGGTGTCCGGGTACAACGTGAGCAGGGCCCGATAGCCACCCGTCAGCCCATCGTGCGAAAAACTCATTTTGTCAGGTGGCCCAACGACAAAAATTGCGTGCCCAATTTGCCCGCCCTCATAAGAGCCCAATGATGCCACCAACTTCACAGCCGCTGCACCCAACGGACCATCCTTGCCCGCCAGAATGGCGCGCCCAAAAAGCAGCATGTCATGCGGCGTGGATCGCAAACCGCCCGCACCCACGAAAGCCTTCATGTCCCACACGGGCGCTTGGAGGGCACCATCGAAAGGTGGGGCAAAACGCGCTGTCTTGTCACCCAGTGTGACCACGGTGTCACTCATGCCCAGCGGCCCTGTGATGCGCTCGCGCACCAGTTCATCCCATGGCTTGCCATAGCGGTCCGACAGCAGTTCACCCAGCACGGCAAAACCATAGTTGCTGTACAGCGCCACGCAAGGCGGTGCCTTTTCCATCGTCTGACTTGTCAGTGCCTCCCACAATTTGACGCGATCATCTTCACGGATCTGCGCGACTACCGCTGCGCCGTTCAGGCTCGTTCCATATTGCCGGGGCAAACACGAGGAGTGCGTGAGTAGCTGCTGCAACGTGATGGCCGCCACCTCGGGCGACGTGACACTGACCTTACCCTGCAACAACTTGCCCAGCGTGTCGCTCAAGGCCAGGTCACCCTGCTCAACCGCTTGCGCCACCAGCAGGCCGGTAAATACCTTGCTGATTGAGCCAATCTCGAACAGGGGCTGCTCCTGAGGCGTCGCGACCACGGCCGACACAGGCGTGCCGTTTTGCGCGAAGCCATAGGTGGCCGCGCCTTGGCGCCATACCCCCACGGCGGCCATTCCCCGCTCGGCCCCCAGCGCCGCACGGGCCAACGCAACGGGGTCGGTCGACGTGCTGACACTTTGCGCTTGTACAGCGACGCAAAGCACCAGCACGCTTGCTGCGGCGATTACTTTTGCCGCTACCTTGCCAAGGTATAAAAACCTTGGGTTCATGCTTTCACTTCCATCAACTTCCCAAAACGCTGCAAATCAACATTACCGCCGCTGATGATGACGCCCACGCGTTTGCCTTGCAGTGGCAGCCCGGCATGCAGAGCCGCCGCAAAACCCAATGCGCCTGTGGGCTCCACCAGCATCTTCATGCGCTCGGCAAAAAATCGCATCGCGCCGATCAGCTGGTCATCGCTCGCGGTCAGTACATCGGTGACGTCACGCCTGATCACGGCAAAAGTAATCTCCCCCACGCTCTGGGTTTGCGCGCCATCGGCAATAGTTTGTGGCGTGTCGATGCGGATGATGCGACCGGCGCGAAACGACTGCTGGCCATCGTTACCAGCCTCTGGCTCAACACCATAAACCTTGCAATCGGGCGACAGCGCCCTCGCCGCCAGGGCCGACCCGGCCAGCAAACCACCTCCTCCCATGCACACGAACAAACAGTCCAGCGGCCCCACCTCGTCAAACAACTCTTTGGCCGCAGTGCCCTGGCCCGCGATCACATCCGCATGATCGAATGGCGGGATCATGGTCAAGCCGTGCTGCGCGGCCATTGCCTGCGCCAGGGCCTCCCGGTCGTCCTTGAAGCGATCAAACAGGACCACCTCGCCACCGCCACCCGCGCGATGCCCTGCTGCGACATAACCACGCGTTGCCTGTATCTTCAGTGGCGGCGCGTCCAGCGGCATCAGGATGGTCGTGGCGATGCCCAGCAAGCTGCCAGACAGGGCCACAGCCTGCGCGTGGTTGCCCGACGAGAAGCACACCACACCTGCCTTGCGCTGGCGTTCATCAAGCTTGGCCAGCGCGTTGTAGGCACCGCGAAACTTGAATGCGCCCATGCGCTGGAAGTTTTCGCATTTGAAAAACAGGCTGGCGCCCACCATGGCATCTGCCGTGGCAGAGCGCATCACCGGTGTGCGGTGGGCCTGGCCGTCAAGGCGCCTTGCGGCGGCAACAACATCGTCGTAGTCGGGTAGGGTTTTCATGGTGCTCAATATACTGTCTTGTGTCCGAACCATCTTTCGCCCCACCACTGAGCCTGCTGCTCTCCCTGTTAAAAACCTTCTCATGGCAGGAGCTGCGCCATCACCCGTGGCGCAATGCGGCCGCTGCCAGCGCGGTCATGCTGGGCGTCGCACTGGCTTTTTCGGTGCATTTGATCAATGCATCCGCGCTGGATGAGTTCTCTCAGGCCGTCCGCTCCATCAACGGCCAACCTGACCTGGAACTGCGCGCGGCCCAGGGCAGCTTTGATGACGCCCTGTTTGGCCGCGTCGCCAACCACCCCCAGGTAGCCTACGCCTCACCGATACTGGAAATCAGCACCAATGTGGTGACAGCCACGGGCGCGCGCAGCCCGCTTCGCGTGGTGGGCGTTGACGCGCTGGTCGTTGGATATGTGGCACCAGGTCTCATGCCGGTACCCAGGGGCACGTCGGACCCCACCGGTGAGACAAATCCTGACCGGTTTGCCATCTTCGCGCCCGACGCGGTTTTTCTGAACGCAGCGGCCCGGTCATTGCTGTCAGGGTCGGCAAGCGAGGCAGATGGTGGCTCAGCCCCGAACGGGCCGCAGTTACGCATGCAATCGGGCCTGGCACTGCTGGCCGTCAAAGTCGCGGGCACAGTCAACGCCAGCGGCGCACCCCTGGCCGTCATGGACATTGCCGCAGCACAAGAGCTGTTTGGCCGGGTGGGCCAGCTCTCGCGCATTGACGTCAAGCTCAAGGTCGGCGCTGACCGCCAGGCGTTCATGACCTCGCTGCAACGCACGCCTGGCTGGCCGCCAGGCGTGACAGCCGCCGCACCGGGTGAGTCCGCAGCACGCATCAGCAATCTGTCTCGTGCGTATCGTGTCAACCTCACCGTGCTGGCGCTGGTGGCGCTGTTCACTGGGGCATTTTTGGTCTTCTCAGTGTTGTCGCTCAGTGTGGCCAAAAGGTCTCAACAATTTGCGTTGCTGGGGGTGCTGGGCCTGACCGGGCGCGAGCGCCTGCGGCTGGTGCTTCTGGAGTCAGGGGTTCTCGGGCTGATGGGCAGCGCGGCGGGCATTGTCCTTGGCACGGCACTGGCAGCACTTGCGCTGCGTGTGCTGGGCGGTGATCTGGGCGGCGGCTACTTTGCGGGCGTTGCACCGAATCTGCAATGGAGCACACCCGCAGCCGGTGCCTATGCAGTGCTGGGTTTGCTGGCAGCACTGGTGGGTGGCTGGTGGCCCGCGAGGCAAGCACAAAAGCTGCCACCCGCACAAACACTAAAAGGCCTTGGCGCGAGTTCAGTCAGCAACGAAAGCCACTGGTTCAGTATCGTTTTGATAGCTGTCGGCGCCCTTTTGGCGTGGGCTCCAGCCCTATTTGGCATACCACTGGCGGCCTATGTGTCGGTGGCGTTGTTGCTGGTGGGTGGAATTACCGCCCTGCCCTGGCTGATTGCGTTGCTGCTGAACCGTGTCAGCCCCCTGGCAAGCCAGCGGCTGCTGCCCCTGCTGGCGGTGGAGCGCGCCCGCCGTGTGCGGGAAAGCGCCAGCGTGGCTGTGAGTGGCGTGGTCGCGTCACTGAGCCTTGCAGTTGCTTTGACCGTGATGGTGGCCAGTTTTCGGGACTCGGTCACACAATGGCTGGACGTGGTGCTGCCGGCTGATTTGTATGTGCGCACGGCCAGCAGCACCAGCGCGGGCGACACGGTGTATTTCCCGCCCGAATTTGTACAGGCTGTCGCGACGATTCCCGGCGTGAACCGGGTGGGCACCCAGCGTACCCGCTCCGTGCTGCTGGACCCCAACCGCCCGGCAGTCACGCTGATCGCCCGGGCGCTTGATGACCCTGCGCGCAGCCTGCCACTGGTGGGTAACCCGCTGCCAGTGCCGCCCGGGCAGGTGGGAATCTACGTGAGTGAAGCCATGGTGGATTTGTATGACGCCAAGCCGGGCACCTCGTTTTCAAAGCTTTTTGAGGCCATTGCCCCCATGGAACCTACGCAGTTAGCTACATTTTTTGTAGCAGGCGTCTGGCGCGACTATGCCCGTCAGTCGGGCGCAATCACCATCGGCCAGCGTGATTTCGAGCGCCTCACGGGCGACCGGCGGGTCAACGACCTCGCGCTTTGGCTTGACGTTGGCGCGGATGCGCCCCAGGTGCAGCAAGCCATTCGGAACCTGGTTGACCGGCAATTCAGCACTGCGGGGACCGGCGCCGGTGGGCTGATTGAGTTCGCCTCCAGCAACGAGATCCGGGCGATTTCTTTGAAGATATTTGACCGCAGCTTTGCCGTCACCTATTGGCTGCAGTTTGTCGCGATTGGCATTGGCCTGTTTGGCGTGGCGGCCAGCTTCAGCGCTCAGGTGCTGGCACGGCGCAAAGAGTTTGGGCTGCTGGTGCATCTGGGGCTTACCCGGCGCCAGATTCTGGCAGTGGTGGCAGGCGAAGGCCTGGCGTGGACAGCCATTGGTGCAGTGGCAGGTGTGGCGCTGGGGCTGGCCGTGTCCGTCGTGCTGGTCCACGTGGTCAACCCGCAAAGCTTTCACTGGACGATGGACATGACCCTGCCATGGATGCGCCTGGCGGGGCTAAGCGGTGCGGTGATTGCTGCAGGCACGTTGACCGCCTGGCTGGCAGGGCGAGCCGCTGCCGGGCGCGACGCGGTGCTGGCGGTCAAGGAAGATTGGTAATACTCCAGGCCTCTATCCCCACTGCCTGCTTCAAGCAGACGCCGCGGAACTGGCTCCGCCAGGCCGCCAGCGTCGTCCCCCTGGAGGGGGAAGGCGCCAAAGGCGGCTCAGGGGGTGCGCCCTAATCCGTGGCTCAGGGGGTGCTTCCTAATAGGCCAGTCGCTTGCCGTGTGGCAACGTCGCGAGGCGGGTCAGCATGCGCTGGCAGTAGCCTGCAATGCGCAGGCACTTGTTGATCTCATCGACCGGTAAAGGGCCGGACACCACCACGATGCTGTTGGCACTGTCAATAGCCCCAGTAGCCCGCAATCGCCTGCGCGTGTTGAGTGCCCACGACTGGATGCGCGACGGGCTGTCGTGATCATGCAATACCCCGGTATGCGCATCAAACGCGATGGCCACGGTGTCCGTACGCAGGCGCAACTTGCGCTGACCCGTAACTTTGCTCGCGGGCACACTCATGTCATACAGGTGATAGGCACCTTCCCTCAACTCGTATTGCAGTTCCATGATGTATGTGCGGGGTGGCCTTGCGATCTCGAAAGTGATTGTGGCGATTGTGCTCAACGCGTTTGCGCCAAAAGGCCGGATAAGCGCCTTGAAACCGCCTTTGTTCCAAAGGTGTGTGTTTCTCATGGAGGCTCGCCCCGCCCACCTCGCTGGCGCGCGCTAAAGCAATATTGCAATCAAGGGCATCAATGTGGCGGACAAAAGCACTTGCATGCCGAGTGCCAGTCCCGCATAGGCACCGGCGTCCGCGTTGACCTGCATGGCGCGGGCCGCACCAATTCCGTGGGATGCGGTACCGAGCGCAAAGCCCTGCACTTCGCGACGGGTGACACCCAGAATTTCAAACAAATATTTGCCGCTGATTGCACCGACCAGTCCCGTGAGCACGGCAAACACTGCCGCCAGCGCCGGGATGCCTCCCATCTGCTCGGCAATGCCCATTGCCACGGGCGCTGTCACCGACTTGGGCGCGAGCGACCGTAAAAGATCGGCAGGCAGCCCAAGCATCCAGCCGATGGCAACCGCGCTGAGACTGGCAGCCGCACCGCCCGCCAGAGACGCAGATAGCAATGGCCCGATCTGCTCGCGCAACTGGTCGCGCCGCTGCCACAGCGGCCAGGCCAGTGCCACCACCGCCGGCCCCAGCAGAAAGTGAATGAATTGCGCCCCTGAGAAATAGCTGGGATATGGTGTGTGGCTTACGCTCAACAAAACCGCCAGCACAACCACAGTCCAGAGAACCGGATTGGCCCAGGGGGCCTGGTCCAGATGCTGATAAACAGCTTGCGCCAACAGATAAGCCAACAGCGTTGCCGTCAGGCCAAAAAGAGGCGTGGTTGAGAGGTAAACCCAAAGTTGAACAAAATCAGCCATGGCGTGCAGCTCAGACGCCGGACGCCCGGCTATTGGCTTTTAAGCCGGCGCGCAGCACAAGTGCCGTCACGGTCAGACCGATCCAGGTGGACAGCACCAACGCCAAAGCCAGGCGAAAGCCGTGCTGTGTGACCAGCCCCATGTGCGTCATGATGCCGACGCCAACCGGGACGAACAATAGAGACAGATGTGCCAGAAGCGCATCGGCCACCGCAGCTACCGGCGTGCGGATAACTTCCCACCTGAGCAACACCAGAAGCAGCAGCATGCCAACCACTGGCCCCGGAAACCTCAGATGCGCAAATCGTATGAATACTTCACCGGCGCACTGGCACACAAGCAGCCAGGTCAAACCGGCTAGCGTGGTTGTAGCGGTGGCGCCAGGGGACGGTGTAGACATTGGGCCATGGTACATGCCGCACGGAGCACGGCACGGCCAAGTCCTTTTCTCCCGCACCCTGATGGGCTGACCTGTACAGTTAGTGTGTTCCAAAATATCGCTGCCTGTCCAGACCAGACGCGACCAACCCCAAGGATCCAAAAATCACCATGACAGAAACTGAGGCACGTGAAGAGATTTGCCGCGTTGGCAAAAGCCTGTTTATGCGTGGCTACGTGCACGCCACGGCTGGCAACATCAGCGTGCAACTGGCACCCCAGGAAGGTGGCGGATACCTCATCACGCCCACCGACGCCTGCCTGGGCTTCCTGGACCCGGCCCGGCTGGCGCGGCTGAATGCCGATGGCCAGCAAACCAGTGGCGACCCAGGCAGTAAAACCATAGTATTGCACCAGCGTATTTATGCGGCCAGCGCGGGTACAGATGCTCCGGCGCGCTGCATCATTCACACCCACAGCACACATTGCGTGGCACTGACGCTGCAAGCCCCGGTGACCGACGCACACCCACCCCCTGATGTGAGCCGGGAACTACTGCCCGCACTCACACCTTATTTCGTGATGAAGGTCGGCCATGTACCGGTCATCGACTACCGGCGACCTGGCGACCCCCAGGCCGCCGAGGCAGTCGCCAATGCCATTGCCAGATATCAGGCACGCGGCACGTCCATTCGGGCCGTGATGCTGGAACGCCTGGGGCCCAACGTCTGGCACAGCAGCCCAGCCGCCGCCATGGCGACCCTCGAAGAGTTGGAGGAAACTGCGAAGTTGTGGCAACTGGCGTGCCATAACCAGGCAGGCGCCCCGCTGCCCTTGGCGGCTGATCAAATTGTCGATTTGCGCCAGGCCTTTGGCGCGCGGTGGTAAACCTGGCGTGGCCGCCGGGCCTGGCCCTGATCAGTTCCCCTCAGACTTGATATTGGCCGCCTTCGCCACGCCCGCCCACAGCTCTATCTCTGTCGCGATGGTCCTGGCAAATGTCTCCGAGTTGCCGGTGTCGGCCGTGACGGCCAGCGCCGCAAGACGTGTGCGCACGTCGGGGTCACGCAGGGTTTTGGCAAGCTCTTCCTGCAAGCGCTTCACAATGGGTGCGGGCGTGGCCGCAGGCGCCAGCAAACCCGTCCACAAGGTAATGGCAAAGTCGGGCACACCGGCTTCACCCATGGTGGGTACGTTGGGATAGGCGGGGGCGCGCTGGGGCCCGGTTACAGCCAGCGCCCGGATTCGCCCCGCCCTGATCAGCGCATCAGCCGAACTGGTGTCGGCAATGGTCATCATCACGTCGCCGGTCGCCACGGCCAGGGACGATTCATTGGCGCCCTTGTAAGGGATGTGCACGAATTTGCTGCCTGTGCGCAAATTGAAAAGCTCGGACGCAAACTGGAAAGATGCCGCGCTGGAGGCATAGTTGGCTTTGTCAGGGTTGGCTTTGGCGGCGTCGATCAGTTCTTTGACCGACTTGACGGGGCCGCCCGCGTTGACCACCAGCATCAGCGGAAACGCACCAATCAACCCGATGGGCGCAAAGTCTTTTTGCGGTGAATACGGCAGTTTGGGGTACAGGGCCGGGTTGAACACCATCGGGCCACTGGGGCCCATCAAAAGCGTATAGCCATCCGCGGGAGACTTGGCGACATGCTCGGCCGCAATGATGGAAGCCGCACCAGGCTTGTTGTCGATCACGACAGGCTGGCCAAGGTTCTCGGACAGTTTTTGAGCGACGATGCGCATGATCACGTCGTTCCCCCCCCCTGCCGTGTACCCCACCACAATCCGCACCGGCTTGGCCGGGTATGTGGTTTGTGCCAGCGCGGGTGCGGCCATGCAGACCAGAAGGCTGGTGCCTGCAGCGACGGCCCATTTGAGGTTGCAGCTGAAATTGTTCATGCGTGTCTTATATGGATGCCTCCCGGATAGCAAGAGTAATTCGTGTTGTGTTGCGAAGAAGTCGGCTGCGTCCTTATATCCGGCCTTGATTGCGTGGTCCGACTGGTTCCCCAGACTCGCCCGCTGGCCCCGATGCATATCCGCTGACAAGCGCCTCATCTCCTGTAACGGACTGTTTATGTCCGAGACACCATGCAGGTTTAGCTCGCCCCGGTCTGACCTGTTTCACATCACTTCACTCGTTACTGCCTCACTACCCTACAAAGACTGGCCATATCCTTTCAAAGGTTGGTTGGTTGGTTGATAAATATTGGCTCTCAGAGGTCATGCCGCAAGCGGTCTGACGCTCTTGAAGCCGCGTTGGTAATCCTGCTCCTTGGCCGTGACGGCCCAGATCGTGCGGGCCATCTTGGCCGCCTGTGCCACGATCACCACGTTGGCGGGCCTGCGACTCTTGATCCCTTCAAGCCACGGCCCAGGTTCTTTGGCGTGCGCCAGCACGCTCCTGGCGCCGTGGATCAGCAAAGTGCGCAAATAGGTGTCTCCTCGCTTGGAGATGCTCCCCAGCCGCACTTTGCCGCCCGTGCCTGTTTGTTTGGGCACCAGCCCCAGCCAGGCACAGAACTCCCGCCCGGACTTGAAGGCGCTGGCCTCTCCCATGGTGGCTATTGCCCCCGTAGCCGTGAGCAGGCCCACGCCAGGTATCTGGTGGATGCGCTGCATTTGCGGGTCTGCCTTGAGCTGCAAGCCCAGGCGCTTCTCGATCGCCAGCATGGCCTCGCTCATGGCCTTGATGCGCCCGACTTGCTCGTGCAGGCTGTCCCTGAGCATTTGTGGCAACTGCGCTTGAAGGTCTTCCAACGCCTGCTCGACTTCTTTGAACAGGGCTTTACGGCCTTTGGCAAAGGTGGCTCCAAACTCGTACAGCAATCCGCGCAGGGCGTTGGTCTGCATGGTGCGCATCTTCATGAGCAGTTCGCGCTGGCGGTGCAACGTCAATGTGGCTTGCTGGGCTGCTGTCTTGATCCCGACAAACTTGACTCCCGGCTGCTGCACGGCCAGCCAGATGGCCCGCGCGTCCGTCGCGTCGGTCTTGTTGCCCGAGACAAACGGGCGTACTGCCTTGGCGTGCAAAAGCCGCACGCTGTGGCCCAAGGCCGTGAGTTCCCGTGCCCAGTGGTGCGCGCCACCACAGGCCTCTATCGCAATCAGGCACGGCTGTTTGTTGACAAAGTGCTCCAAGACCTTGACGCGCTTGATCTGCACGTTGCTGATTTCCCCCGTAGCCATGTCCACCGTGTGCACTTGGAACACGTGTTTGGCGATG
>JANPAZ010000316.1:0-19773 GCA_031430225.1 Rhodoferax sp.
GTGTCCGGCATCTATGCGCTGGAGCCCCTGGTCGCGACGCCCATCAACGCCGCACTGGGGCTGACTGCCACAACGGCCCGTCAAACCAGCCCGGCATTGTTGCCGCTGGCTGGATTTCCTGACTCGTTGATCTGCTGGGGCGCCAACGAAACGGCCGAATTCAAGCGCCAGAGTCGCAGTTTCGCGTCAGATCTGACCGGCATGGGCACTCACTGCGAGGCCATCGAGATTGAGAACCGGAATCACTTTGACGTGATCATGGATCTGGCAGATCCTGGCACCGAGCTGGGCCGCAAAACACTGGCGCTTTTGCACTCAGCCCAGCAGTGACTTGAGCCCCTCAGAGCGCGCTTGCTTGGGCCACCCTGGCAGGTCACCCAAGCCGCAACTCGGACTCATGAAGTCTGTTGAATGCCTGACAAAACCCAGCCACCGCTGCCGGTGCGCGACTTCATCAAATTCCAGATTTCCGCAAAAGGCTCGTCCTGCATTTCATCCTGGACTCGAATCACGCCGGTGAATTGGACGCTAACCAAATATCTCTCGGCGTTCTCATCCACTTCGATGACTTTCGCATCAATGCTGATCACCTCGGTTTTTTGAGGTGCGGCTCCACGATCTGCAATGTCCAGCTTCAACTCGGCAAACATTTCCGGTGTGGTGAACTGGCGAATGTCGTCAAGATTACCCGCGTCATTGGCGGCCTGAAGGCGAATGAAATTTACCTTGGCGTTCCGCTCGAAGCCAGAAACATCAAAACCTGCCGGAATGGCTGGCCCAGCGGACGCGCTGAGGCCGACTCCCGAGCCAATGCCTGAGCCAATTGCTGAGCCCGTCGTAGCGACACTCGCACTGGGCATGGACACCTTGTAAGCCGGCGTGCTGTTAGCGGTGTGCCCGACACCCGAGTGAGCATGTTGCAGCCCACCCGTACCCACCGTTGAAGATTGCTGCGCGGCGGCGCGTTTACGCATGAAGAAGCCTATGGCTGCCATGATTGCCACAGCCACCAGGCCCATCATGACCATCGAGGCCAACTCATCGCCAAAGCCCAGATGCGAGGCCAAAGCGGCCAGGCCAAGACCGGCCGCAATCCCGGCAATGGGCCCCATCCAGGACGAGCGCGAAGGCGCGGCCGCTGCCGCTGCGGGAGCGGCTCCGGTCGCTGCTGGTTGCGCCGCCGTTGTTGGCGCCTTGTCTTGGCTTGCCTGGCGCTGCGTGCCCATGGACTTCCCTGAGCCCATCCGCTTTGCAGCTTCGGCATCAAGGGTGACGGTAGACAGGCCGAGCGTAAACACTGCGGCCAGCACAAGGAGAACTTTTTTCATTCGAATTTCCTGTCAAGTAAAGAGGAATCCACACCATAAGCGCAAATAGGGATTAGAAAAATAGGCATTTTTAAGATAAACACTTCGAAAAATAGAGAATGTTCAGAAGTACGCTACTGCAATACATATCGCCGTAAACGCCGCTTGAACCAGATGCGCAGTCGCCAAACCAGCTTGACACCCAGGTAACCACTGGCGGCACCGCCGACCGCAAAGATTCCCATACCAATCACGGTCGGCCAGCCGAACTCTGCAAGCCAACCGAAAGGACCACCACTCTGGGATACCGGGGAGTTCAGCGGCTCCCCCATCACCGCTGCACCGAGCTGATAGGCCAACCAAAGCCAAAAACCTATGGTGAGCGGGTTGGTCACCATCGTCATGGCTGCGGCTACGGGAATGTTGGCGCGCCACCAGGTGCAGTGCAGGGCAGCCACAACGACCTGGGCAAACGGAATCGCGAACGCCCAGAAGGTTCCAACCGCCACGCCTCGTGCCACTGCCTCATGTTGAACACGCCAAAGTTGCGGGTCGAGCAGGCTTTTAGCGATGGGTTTGAGCCAGGGATGTGCAGCCAGCACTTCACGGGTGGGCAGCGATGCGCGAAATCGTTCGATCCAATGCGGCCTTCGGTGTGTCATTGGAGTGATCCTGTGCAAATTTTTTCACCCTCAACGGGCAATTCTTGTTGATATCGACCCCGGTATCGTGCCTGTTGTGTGTCGCCAAATACAGCATGCAAACAAGCTTTTATATTCCTTTTTTTTCGAACACAAATTTTTATTAGTTAAGAAAAAATAGGAGTCTTAGAAATTAGTTTTGAGGTATTCATGGAAACAATTGCCCCCCTGTGGCTCTGGGCCACCTTCATTGCAGTCGTGCTGGGCTCCCTTTTTGTCGACTTCGTGGTGCTCAGAAAACAGGGCGCACAAGACATCGGCGTCAAGGAGGCGCTGAACTGGTCTTTGGTCTGGGTCGCCCTGAGTTTCCTTTTCAACGGGCTTTTCTGGTGGGCCGTCAAAGACACCACCGGATCGACAGAAATCGCCAATACCAAGTCGCTGGAGTTCCTGACCGGCTATCTGATCGAGAAGTCCCTGGCGGTGGACAACATTTTTGTGTTTCTGATGATCTTCACCTACTTTGCGGTGCCCACGCACTTTCAGAAACGGGTGCTGATGATCGGCATCATTGGTGCGATTGTGTTGCGCACGGTCATGATCCTGGTGGGAGGGTGGTTGCTGGCAGAGTTTCACTGGATTCTTTATGTCTTCGGCGCTTTCCTCATACTCACCGGCGTGAAGATGTGGTGGGCCGCGGGCAAAGAGCCTGACCTGAACGACAACCCGGCGCTCAAGCTCTTGCGCAAGCTGATCCCTGTCAGCAAAAACTATGACGGTGAAAAATTCTGGACGGTCGAGAACGGCAAAAAGATAGCGACACCCTTGTTCATGGTGATCTGCCTGATAGCGCTTACTGATGTGATTTTTGCGGTGGACTCCATCCCCGCCATCTTTGCCATCACCAGCGACCCGTTCATTGTGCTGACCAGCAATGTTTTCGCTATTCTGGGGTTGCGGGCCATGTACTTCCTGCTGGCCGCAGTGGCTAACAAATTTCACCTGCTTAACTATGGTCTCGCCGTGATTCTGGTGTTCATCGGTACCAAGATGTGCCTGATTGATGTCTACAAAATCCCTGTGGTGTTTTCACTGGGCGTGGTGGTGGGCATATTGGCCTTGACCATGCTTTTGAGTGTGCGAACGGCCAAGGTTGAAATCAAAGGTTAGGCCGTTGGGCACATCAGCCTAGGGGACTGATTGCAGCAGTCTCTGTACCAAGGGGTGTTGCACTTTCTTTTCTGTGCCAATCGCATAAAAATGTTCAGTGACCCCCTCGCAAGGTCCCAACTGCTGGACATCGTAGCGAGCCAGAAGATCTTCATGCACCCACTGCGCTGCCGGGAACACGCCCATACCGCTGGAGCCGAAGGTCTTGAGCAGCGCGCTGTCCTCAAACTCACCTACTATGTTCGGCCGAATGGCGCGTTTTTCGAACCAGTGATCCAGCCGTGAACGAACCGCTGCATGGGAGGTGGGCAACAACACGGGGATATCAGCCAAGATCTCCGGAAACTTCTTTTTGGAGGATTTGGCAAACGCTGCCGTCCCGTACCAGGCCACTGCCGACGAACCCAGCGTGTGGCTATAAAGTTTGATGTTGGGGTTGGATGGCGCGGGCCGGTCAGACAGTACGATGTCCAGCCTGTGCAGCGCCAGGTCACCCAGCAGGTCGTCAAACTCGCCTTCATGGCACAACAACCGTATGTTGGGTTCGCTGACCACAGGCTGCAGCAGGCGGCGCACGACAAGTTTGGGCAGTCCGTCTGAAATACCCACCACCAGGCGCACCGTAGGCGAACTCACGGCGTCACGCACCAACGCGGGAAGATTCTCGCCCAGTTGAAAAATTTGATCCGCCTGCTGCATGGCAGCGATACCGGCGTCTGTCAGTGCCAATCCACGCCCGGCTGGTTTGAGCAAGGCATAGCCCAAAGACCGCTCAAGCTCGCGCACTTGCGCGCTAACCGTTTGCACGGCCATGTCGAGCTTTTCAGCGGCGCGGGATATACCGCCTTCTTTGGCCACCACCCAGAAGTAATACAGATGCTTGTAATTGAATGGTGCGTGCATGTTTGATTTTTAGGAGTATGAGTAAGAAATTATCTGCTTTTTCAGAACTCAATACGCCACTATCGTGAGGCTTCAATTAATCGACTGGAGAAACCCAAATGCAAATCATTTTTGAATCCCGTGATGCGGACGGCAATCATATGCGCGACTCAGCAGTTGAACGTGTGCGCTTTGCACTGCGCCGTCTCTCAGCACTGATTCCCAGGGCCCGGGTTCAGTTTTCGGATGTGAACGGACCTCGCGGCGGTGTTGACAAGCGGTGTCATGTGGAGCTCAAAACCGCCAACTCGGGCACCGTTGTCATCACCTCACTGGCGGGCGACTGGCGCACCGCGCTCGACAGATCGCTTGCACGCGCTGCGCGAGCCTTGACGCGCGGCCTGCAACGCAGTCAAAAGCCGGCTCGTGGGCGAAGCTCAAAGCTTGCCGTCGGCAGTTAGAACCTCAAAAAAGAAAGATAGTTCATGAACAGGGAATATCCAAGGCTTCGCACTGCCTGCGCCGGGTGGAGTCCTCACTTTGGAAGGCCAATGGGTGGCGGCAATGAGTGAACTCACAGCACCCGACATCACATTCGGTTTTCTTGCATTGGCTGTGCTGATTATGTGGGGCGCATGGCAAGAACACAGGCGAGACAACCGGCGAGATGCGGCGCTGTTGGCCGGAGTCGGCATCAGCAGTTTGATTGGCGGCGCGCTGTTCTGGTTGAACTGACTCACATTCAGAATCAGTTCTTCGCTCTCTTTTATAGCTTCCCAAACACGAAAGTAATATATGAAATGTCCTGGCTGCCCTGATACAGTTCTGGTGATGGCCGACCGTCAGGGTGTTGAAATTGACTACTGCCCCGTCTGCCGTGGCATATGGCTTGACCGGGGAGAGCTCGACAAGATCCTGGAGCGAGCGGCCACAATCTCAACCCCAGCGCCTTTGCCCGTGTCGCGAAATCACAAGCAACCTGACTTTGAAGACTCTGACTACCGCCGGGGACAGGGCTACCACCGGGACCGAAAGAAGTCCTGGCTTAATGAAATTTTTGACTAAAACCTGAAAACCGCCGATGCAAAGCTTCTTCGACCCTGCGATTTTGTTCTTTGTGTTTGGCATGCTGGCGGGCTTACTGAGATCGAATCTGGAAATTCCACCTCAAATATCGCGATTTTTATCTCTGTATTTGCTGATGGCTTTGGGCCTCAAGGGTGGTTTTGCCCTGGCCCAATCCGGGTTGACTCTTGAGGTGCTTATCAGCCTGGGTGCGGCTCTGGGCATGGCCACATTGGTGCCCACTCTGGGGTATTTGATTTTGCGGCGATTTCTTAACGGGTTTGATGCAGCGGCTGTTGCTGCCACCTATGGGTCTGTCAGCGCGGTCACGTTCATCACGGCCGTGCAATACCTTGATACCCACGGCATCAGCTTCGGCGGTCACATGGCAGCGGCCATGGCGCTGATGGAGTCTCCTGCCATTGTGCTGGCGGTGGTGCTGGCCAACCATGCGCGTCAAAAGGCAACCGTGGTTGCTGGACTGAGCGCCAGCGGGGCAAGCAATGCACCTCTCAGTCGAATCCTCCATGAAGCCCTGACAGACGGTGCCCAACTGCTGCTGCTGGGCGCAATGTTAATCGGCGTGCTGACGGGGGAATCGGGCCAAGCGGCCATGAAACCATTTTCTGTGGATCTGTTTAAAGGCATGCTGGCCTTCTTTTTGCTGGACATGGGGTTACTGGCGGCGCGCAACATGGGAAAACTGAAAGGGCAGTCGACGTGGTTGCTGGTGTACGCCATTGCCGCACCGCTATTCCATGCCGGAATCGCGTTGATTCTTGGAGGCTTGCTGGACATGTCATCTGGCAATGTGGCTCTGCTCATGGTGCTGGCCGCCAGTGCGTCCTACATCGCCGTGCCGGCAGTGATTCGCCATGCGATCCCGGAGGCCAACCCTTCTCTTTACTTTGGAATGTCGCTCGGCTTGACGTTTCCGTTCAATATTTTGATCGGTATTCCGCTGTACGTGCACGTTGCCCACCTCTGGCTTTGAAATACAGTATTGCTACGCTTTAAATAGCAAAATATTCAACGGATACGTGGGGGAGTTGCTATTTTTGCTGGGTACGCTCGTACAGTGGCAACACCTTGGGCAGATTTGCCTCAATGTGCGAAATGCGCGTTGTACCTGCTGGGTGCGTAGACAGCCACTGCGGCGGTGCATTCTTGTTGGCAGCACTCATCTTCTGCCACAACGTTACGCCGGCGCGAGGGTCGTAGCCCGCGCGGGCAGCGAGCTCCATCCCAACAAGGTCAGCCTCGGACTCGTCTTCGCGGCTGAACTGAAGCGTGAGCAATTGGGCACCATAGTTGGTCAGGGTTTGCCCGATCTGGCCAAATCCGAAGACCTGGCTCAGCAAGCCGGCGCCAATGTTGGTAGCAGCCGCCTTGCCCATGCGTTCACGGGCGTGTTCACGCAGGGCATGCGCAATTTCGTGGCCCATGATCATCGCCATCTCATTGTCGGTTAACTTGAGTTGCTCAATGATGCCGGTGTAAAAGGCAATCTTGCCACCCGGCATGCAAAAGGCATTGATCTGGTTGGAACCAATCAGGTTGACCTCCCAGCGCCAGTCTTTCGCACGCGGATTCCATTCGATGGCAAATGGAATGAGCTTGCCGGCGATGCCGCGCAGTTTTTGCAACTGGGGATTGTCTTTGGATGCCAATGCACCTTTGCTATTGGCTTGTTGCAACATTTGCAGATATTGCTGGTTGGCCGAGCGTTCGATGTCTTCTGCCGGGACAAGCTTTGCCAGCGCTGACTGGCCGCCCACCTCGACCCCCTCGCGTGCATTGGCGTCGGGTGCCGAGGCGCATGATGCCAGCAGCATCGAGCTCATCAAAATGCTTGCCAGCCGATTTTTCAACATCGCATTTGCCTTCACGGTTTGTTTCGCCGCGCACCATGTCGCAGCAAAGGGTACGCGTATTATTCCTGCATGACGACGCCCGCAGCCAACAACCCGCCCAACAAACCCACTTGGGGTGAGACTTTTACAGTCTACAAAGAGCCCGCCACACTGCGTATGCTGCTGCTGGGTTTCTCTGCCGGGCTGCCATTACTGCTGGTGTTGGGCACCCTGAGCTTCTGGCTGCGAGAGGCCGGTGTTGACCGCACCACGATTGGGTACCTGAGCTGGGTGGGCCTGGCCTATGCCTTCAAATGGGTCTGGGCGCCGCTGGTGGACCGCATGCCGATTCCCATTTTGACTCGTCTGCTGGGGCGCCGCCGAAGCTGGTTGCTGCTGGCTCAAGTGGCCGTGATGGCCGGTCTGGTGGCGATGTCGTTCAATGACCCCAAGGTAGCCTTGCAGCCGGTCGTATGGGGGGCGTTGGCAGTGGCCTTTGGCTCGGCCACACAAGACATTGCGCTGGATGCGTTTCGCATCGAGTCCGCCAATACCGAACGCCAGGCAGCGTTGGCGGCCGCCTACCAGACGGGTTACCGCCTCGCCATGATCTGGGCTGGGGCCGGCGTGCTGTGGATTGCCGCGCGGGCCGAGGTGGCCAGCGTGGCCAACTACCAGCATGCAGCCTGGCAAACCGCCTACCTGGTCATGGCGGCCAGCATGCTGCTGGGCATGATCACGGTGCTGCTTTCACCCGAGCCTGGCGGGCGCGTTCTGGTCCCTGCAAAAAATGCGTCGGAGTGGCTGCAAAGCGCACTGGTGGAGCCGTTTGCTGATTTCATCCGTCGCTATCAGTGGCAAGCAGGACTGATCCTGGCACTGATTGCCATCTACCGCATCAGCGACGTGGTGATGGGCATCATGGCCAATCCGTTTTACGTGGACATGGGTTACACCAAAGACGAGGTCGCCGCCGTCACCAAAGTATTTGGGGTGATCATGACGCTGGCGGGTGCCTTTGTCGGCGGTGTGCTGTCAATGCGTTTTGGTGTGATGCGCATCCTGATGCTGGGCGCGATACTGAGCGCCGCCAGCAACTTGCTGTTCGCCTGGCTTGGCACGCAGGGCCATGATGTGACTGCGCTGATTTTTGTGATCTCGGCGGACAACCTCTCCAGTGGCATTGCGTCTGCTGCGTTCATTGCGTACCTGTCGAGCTTGACCAATGTCAATTACTCGGCCACGCAATATGCGCTGTTTAGCTCGATGATGCTGCTGGCACCGAAGTTTCTGGCAGGGTATTCGGGCAAATACGTTGATGCGTTTGGCTACACCCACTTCTTCACGGCGACAGCGCTACTGGGTGTGCCGGTGCTACTGCTGGTCTGGCTGGCAACACGAGTCAAATCAGCAGAAGTCCCACGTAGCAATTGATTAGTTTGCTATTTTTAGTGTAGCGTTTTCTGGTTTTCGGTTTACTTAACTTTACCGGTGCTTCAACGGCTGTTTCTCCGGCTGCACCGCGCCAGGACTAGACTGACACACCATGAGCCAACACCTATTGATGATTGAAGACGACGCGCGCCTGGCCCAGATGGTGGCGGAGTACCTGGGACAGTCGGGCTTCGTCGTGGCGATCGCAGCCGATGCACAGGCTGGCCTGGCGCAATTGCTGAACCCCGATGTCGCACCGGCAGATCTGGTGATTCTGGATTTGATGTTGCCCGACATGGATGGCCTGGAAGTATGCCGCCGCATTCGCGCCCTTCCTGGCGCGCCCGCGCAAGTACCCGTGCTGATGCTCACCGCCAAGGGCGACCCGATGGACCGAATTATTGGGCTTGAAATGGGCGCCGATGACTACTTGCCCAAACCGTTTGAGCCTCGGGAACTGCTGGCCCGCGTGCGCGCTGTGCTGCGCAGACGCACGGAGGGGCCAGCGCCTGCCGCCAAGCAGATGCGCTTTGGCTCGATGGAGATTGACCGTGACGCCCGCACTGTGACCGTAGGCCAAGTCGCGTGTGACCTTACCTCCTACCAGTTTGACTTGCTGGTGGCACTGGCCGAGCGTGCCGGCCGGGTGCTGACTCGCGACCAGATCATGGAGGCCGTGCGTGGGCGTGAACTTGACGCTTTTGACCGATCAATCGACGTGCACATGGGCCGTATCCGGGCCGCGATTGAAGTAGATGCCAAAAATCCAAAACGCATTCTGACGGTAAGAGGTGTGGGCTACGTGTTTGCGCGCCAGCAAGACTAAAACATGACCCCCACGTTCGGCACTTCGTGTCCTCTCTGCCCCCCGAGGGGGCGCATTTCCCCTTGGGGCGGCCCGGCGGGGAAACATCGTTCTGATTTGCCATGAGCACGCCAATTCATCGTCGTCTGTATCTGCGCATCTGGCTTGCCGTGGTGGCTGCCATTGTGGTGTTGGCGTCCGTATCGGGTTGGCTGGCCAGCATCGAGGCAGATCGTGAACGCGCTGAGCGCGAGCGTGAACGTGCGGAGCGTCCTGGTCGCGAAATTGTCGTGCGCAACCAGGCCGGGCAAGTGGTGGGTCAGGCCCCCATGCGGCCCATGCGCGTCCCTGGCCAGGGGCTTGAATTTCAGGTCACGATGGCGGACGGGACGCCGCTGTATATCCAGCTCCCGCGGCCAGGCCGGCCACAAGGCAGCCGGATGGAATCGGGGCCTATGCGCCCGCCCTTCAGCTTTGCGTGGATGCTGGGCTTGGTAGCATTGGCAGTCGCAGTAGGCACCTATCCCATCGTACGCAGGCTGACCAAGCGTCTGGAGACTGTGCAACAAGGTGTTGAGCGCTGGGGCGAGGGCGACCTGACCACCCGGCTGTCTGAAGACGGGCAGGACGAGGTGGCTTTTCTGGCCAAGCGCTTTAATCACGCAGCCGAGCGGATTGAGACGTTGTTGACCTCGCAAAAGGCGTTGCTGGCATCCCAAAAATCCTTACTGGCCAACGCCTCGCATGAATTACGCTCACCTTTAACCCGAATCCGCATGGGCGTGGAATTGATGGGAGCGCCGACCAGCACCACATCGCCCGCCTTCAAACAAGAGATCTCCCGCAATATCGCCGAGCTGGACCAGTTGATCGAAGAAATTCTGCTGGCCAGCCGCCTGGATGCCCAAGAGGCAGACATGGGCACTGTCGAACCTGTCGACCTGATTGGTCTGGCGGCAGAGGAATGTGCACGCGTGAATGCCGAGTTGGATGCCCAACTGACACCCTTGCCGAATGGGCAAGCGGCTCCCAGTGAACTCATGGTGCAAGGCGTGACCAAGCTATTGCGCCGCGCTCTTCGCAATCTGCTGGAGAACGCCCGACGTCACGCTGCGGGTGACATCTCGGTCAGTGTGCAGCAGAGCGCGGGCTATGCCACGGTCAGCGTGCGCGATCACGGCCCAGGCGTGCCCCCGGAATTGCGCGAGCGCATTTTTGAGCCGTTTTACAGGCTGCCGGGTGCCACCGAGCGTGATGGTGGTGTTGGCTTGGGGCTGTCGCTGGTGAAATCCATCGCCATACGGCACGGAGGATCGGTCTTTTGCGAAAACGCACCCGGTGGCGGAGCCTGTTTTGTGATCCAGCTGCCCATCGCGTTGCAAAAAGTAACAAATTCAGCCTCTTCGACCTGAGTTTTTTACGAGTCAGGGCTTTTTATCCCCCAAATGGGGGATGGTGCAATCTCAAATTGCCACTTAAAGTGGTGCCAACTGCTGTCACAGTGATTCAAGATTGTGGCCAGGTTGACCCAACAACCGGCTGCAAACCTTAAGAGTTTCCAACGACGTCCTTTCGAGGACTTTGACAAAGCCGCCTGGGCTAATCTCCAGGTGGCTTTTTTTTCGTCAAAATGCAGGCATGAAAACACGCTTGACCCAACTCTTTAATCTCTCCACCCCCATCGTTCTGGCCCCCATGGCGTTGGCTTCGGGGGGTGCACTGGCTGCGGCCTGCGCCGGTGCTGGCGCCCTGGGTCTCGTGGGCGGTGGCTATGGCGAGCTCGCCTGGACGCAGAAGCAATATGCGCTGGCACACCAGATCATTGATGCCGACCCGGCCACGCCACCCGTGCGCGATGCCGTTCGCTCACGCCTGGGCATCGGATTCATCACCTGGAAGCTTGACGAGGACGCGTCGGCGCTTGACTGGGTGCTGGATCAGCCCCCTGCACAGCGTCCCGCCGCTGTGATGCTATCTTTTGGCGATGCAGAGACCTACGCACCGCGCATTGCCGCCGCGGGTGCCAAGCTCATCTGTCAGATCCAGCGGGTGGACCAGGTACAGCCAGCCATCGACGCGGGAGCGCAGGTGATTGCCGCCCAGGGGGCCGAAGCGGGCGGCCACGGCATGAATGCCCTGAATGGCAGAGCGACCATGACGCTTGTACCCGAACTGGCGGACTGGCTGGCTGCTCACTCACCCGACACTTTGCTGCTTGCGGCAGGGGGTATCGCCGATGGCCGCACGCTGGCCGCCGCACTGGTGCTGGGTGCAGATGGTGCCTTGGTGGGGTCACGGTTGTGGGCCACCGCAGAAAGTCTGGCCGCTCAAGGCGCCAAAGACCAGGCCGTAGCGACCAGTGGTGATGGCAGTGCGCGCAGCAGCGTTTTTGATATTCTGAGACGCAAAAACTGGCCCGCACCCTATGACTTCAGGGCGCTTCGCAATGACCTGCATCGTCAGTGGGAGGAACGAATCGAGTCATTGCGCGCTGATCCGCAAGTCGCAAGGGCTCACTATGACGCCGGTGTGAGTGCCGGAGACTTCTCCAGGGCGCACGCCACAGTGGGCGAAGCAGTGGGGCTCATTCGTGATTTGCCTGGCGCAAGTGACCTGATTCAACGGATGGATCACGAGGCAAGCCGCGCCTTTGGCGCAATCAATCGGGCAACGCCGGCAGGTTAGCCCTGATGAGGGTCAGGACTGGCTCTTTACCAGCACAGCGCCACTATCGTTTTTGCGCTCATTCATGCGGTCACGAAAGTGGGCCACGACAAGCCAGGCCGTCGGAGCCAGCACCAGCAGCACAGAGACCATCGCTGCGAAATTCCCTTCAACGTAAGGCTCCGTCGCGAGGTGCCACCAGGCATTGTCAATTCCGGGAATCAGGGCGCCCTCAGTGAACTCATGAAACGCCTTGAAAGCCAGCATGGCCGCAAACACCAGCATAAAGACTGCCGTGACATTAAAGAATCGGGACAAATTCACCTGGCGGCCAAACCGCACCCAAAGCCAGGCCACGCTGCCCGCCAGGGTCACGCCAAGGAGGCCGCCGGCTGTCATATGACCCATTTCCGCGTTGCCCGCCAGTGCTGCCAGCATGGCCGCAGTTTCGATACCTTCGCGACCCACCATGAACAAGGTGAAACCAAAAACCGCCCACCAGGCTTTGGGTCCCTCAAGTACGGACGCCTTACTTAGCCCCATTGAGATTTCACCCGACATCTGCTTGCCCATTTTGAGCATGTGGGTGACACACCAGATCACCGCAGCGGCGGCAAGCAGTGCCAGGATGCCTTCCCACATGGGCGACGATGCACCGACATCCGCAAGCGCCACGCCGAGTGCAATCGACGCCACAATGGCAAACGCCAACCCTGCGCGCACGCCACCGATCAGCGCCTGTCGGCCGGTTTTGCGCAAGTAAATTGTGGCCACCGCCACCATCAAGAAAGCTTCAAGGCCTTCGCGAAATGTGATGAGCAGGGTTTCAAACATATTGGCAACCTCAATCTAAATTTGATTTAGAAATAATAACCATTCTCATTTGTATTGTCAACTGATGAGTTGCTGCACACTTGCGCAGCATCAATCGAACAATTCATTGCCACGGCACGGTACAGTTGGCAAGATGCCTCGCTAACGAAGTCATCAACGGAATGAAACCTCCTGCGCCTTTCGTCACGAAAACAGTGATTTCTGTTGCGTTAACACTTGCATGCCTGTTTTTTTCAGCGCAAGCGCAAGCGCCGCTGGACATAAGAATCGCGTTGGTCATCGGCAATTCCGCCTATCCTGATGCGCCACTGGTCAACCCTGCAAATGATGCACGCGCGATGGGCGACACGCTTCGCGGCCTTGGCTTTACCGTCGTTGAGTTGCGCGACGCCCGGAAGGCGCAAATGGCTGAAGCGATCGCCAAAGTGCGTGAGTCGCTGAATGGCAAGCAGGGTGTGGGCATGTTGTATTACGCAGGCCACGGCCTGCAGCTGGATTGGCGCAATTACATGGTGCCCGTTGATGCGAAGCTCACGAAAGCGACTGACGTTCCCGAGCAGACCGTTGACATCAACCTGGTGATTAATGCTTTCAAGGGCGCCGGCAATCGCATGAATATCCTGGTGCTGGATGCGTGCCGCGACAACCCTTTTGTCGGCACCGCCAGCGCCAAGGGTCTGGCGCAACTCGATGCACTGCCGGGCACGTTTCTGGCTTTCGCCACCGCACCGGGCAATGTGGCGGACGACGGCGATGCGCAAAGCGGCAATGGTCTCTACACCCGGTTTTTGCTGGATGAACTCAAGAAGCCTGTTTCCAAAATCGAGGACGTGTTCAAACGGGTGCGCCTGCAGGTCAGGCAAAAGAGCCAAGGCCGTCAAATACCGTGGGAGTCCACCAGCCTGGAGGATGATTTCTTTTTCAACACCGGCAAAGTGATGGCGGTTGCCAAACCGGATGAAAGAATCCGCGAGGCCGCTTTCAATGCCGAGAAGAATGACTGGGACAAGATCAAGGACACAAAGGACGCGGCTGAGCTGTATGCCTTCCTGCTCAAATACCCTAATGGCAACATCAGCGAGCTCGCGCAGGCACAACTGGAGCGGCTGGATCAGGCCAAAATTGCAGCGCAACCTGATAGAAACGGTGAATCACAGAACGCAGTTGCTTCCCGCTTTCGGCTGGGCGATACGTATGAGTTCGCCATAAAAGACGGTCTGACGGGCATCACCAGAACCCGCTCCACCGCAGTCGTCACAAATGTCACAGACACGCGTGCTGATTACACCGGCATTTTTGGTCCCAACACGCGAGGAGCCTCGACCGTGGCCGGAGCCGTGGTCAGCGTCGGCGCGGAGACTTACGATCCGCCGTACACATTGATTCCCGGGGGCGAATACCAAGTGGGCAAGAAGTGGGGAGGACGTTCTTTTCGAAGCTCGGCAGGCGGCAACACGGGGTGGCTGGAGTACCAAGGCCGGATTCTGGCCTATGAAAAGGTGGAGGTCGCAGCTGGCACCTTTTACGGGTACAAGATACAAATGGATTTTCTCTACGACGACGGCTTGCGGCGCAAGAGTACTTACTGGTCGCAGCCAGAATGGGGGCTGCCGATGCAGATGATCATTGAATCGCGTCCGAGATCTGGCCCAGTCGAAATATATATTCGCGAAATGCTCGCGCGCCGCCGGGGCAATGGCTGACCTGCTTTATTGAACCGTTTCCAGCACCCGCGCTGCTGACACATCATTCAGGCAGCGTGTATGCCCCAGTGGACACTCCCGCTCAAAACAGGGCGAGCATTCCAGCGGCGGCTGATACGTCGCATCACTTTTAAGCCAGATCACCGTCGCCTTGTCGTTGAGTGGCGGCGTGTGCAGTGGGCTGCTGGAACCGAAAATGGCGACCTGGGGCACACCAAATGCTGCGGCCACATGCATCAACCCGGAGTCATTGCTCACTATATTTTTTGTAGCAGATATCGCAATGAATGCGTGGGCAAGTGACGTTTTTCCTGCAAAATTCAGGCACTTACCCGGTTGCGCGGTATTGACGGGGCCAGCAATTTCCTCGCACAACGCAGCCTCTTTGGCAGAGCCCAGCAACACCACGGGTAATTCAAGCTGGCGGGCCAGCTCTGAAAAATGCGCCGCCGGCCAGCGCTTGGCCGGACCATATTCAGCGCCTGGGGCAAACACGTAGTAGCCGCCATGTTGCAAGCCCATCGCTTTCAACGCGCTGGCTGTTTCCATTTCACCGACGTGGAGTTGCGGCCGGTCGTTAGCCACATCGGTGTCGCCACTCAGCGCCGAGTAAAACGCCACCATGGGCGGGCGCAAGCCTTTGGCCGGATTCTTGAGCCGATGGGTGATCAGACCCACCCGCGCCTCACCCAGATAACCCACGCGTTTGGGTATGCTGGCGAGAAAAGGCAACAACGCGCTTTTGAGTGAATTGGGGCAGACATAGGCCACGTCGAACCGACCGCCCAGCTGGTTGGCCAGTTGCCGTCGCGCCTTGAATTGCAAGCCCCCGTGCTGAAACGGGAACTCGATGACCTCGGCCACCTGCGGCATGGCACGGTAGACCGGCGCCACCCAGGGTAAGGCTCCTACGGTGAGCCTCTCGCCCCGAGCCGCCAGGCGGCGCATCAGCGGCTCCGTCATCACCGCATCCCCGATCCACTGCGGCGCGATGACCAGGGATTCAGTGACCTTCGAAATGCTCGCCCGCCTTGAGTTTGTAAACGGTCCCGCAATACGGGCACTTGGCTTCACCCGCCTTACCCACGTCAAGGTAAACCTTAGGGTGGGTGTTCCATGTTTTCATATGGGCCAGAGGGCTGGGGCAAAACACGCCGCCCTGATGGTTGAGGTCTGATGCGAGCAGTTCAATGTGTGATGATGTGGTCATGTTCTTGTGCCTTCAGACTTTGCTGAGCCATGACGCGTATTTTGGGTTGCGCCCGTTGACGATTTCAAAAAATGCGCTCTGTATTTTCTCTGTGATCGGGCCGCGTGACCCGCCGTCGCCCCGGTTTCCAATCTCGATGCGGTCCAACTCACGAATCGGCGTGACCTCGGCGGCGGTGCCACTGAAGAAGGCTTCATCGGCAATATAGATTTCATCACGGGTGATGGGTTTTTCAACCAGCTTGAGCCCCAGATCCTGGCAGATGGAGAAGATGGTGTTTCGGGTAATACCGTTGAGTGCGCCGGCACTGGCATCAGGCGTATAAACCACGCCCTTGCGGACCACAAAAACGTTTTCACCAGCACCCTCAGATACAAAACCCTGCGGGTCCAGCAGCAGGGCTTCATCGTAGCCCTCGTCGGTGGCTTCCATGTTGGCCAGAATCGAATTGGTGTAGTTACTCACTGCCTTGGCGTGAATCATGGTGATGTTGACGTGGTGACGCGTGAAACTTGACGTTTTGACGCGGATGCCGCGCTTGAGCCCCTCGTCGCCCAGGTAGGCACCCCAGGGCCATGCCGCCACCATCAGGTGAATGGTGTTTCCCTTGGGGGAAACACCCAGCTTTTTGTCTCCAATCCAGACCAGCGGACGGATGTAGCAACTGGGCAGTTTGTTGACCCGCACCACATCGAGCTGCGCCTGCACGACTTCCGCTGGCGTAAAGGGAATTTTCATGCGCAGAATTTTGGCGCTGTTGAACAAGCGCTCGGTATGCTCTTCAAGCCGGAAGATGCCTGCGCCGCCATCGGGCATCTGATAGGCACGCACACCTTCAAAAGCACCGCAGCCGTAATGCAGGGTGTGGGTCAGCACGTGGATCTTGGCATCGCGCCACTCCACCATCTGGCCATCCATCCAGATCTTGCCGTCGCGGTCTGACATTGAGGGGGGCTGGGCTGTCATTGGAATTCCTATAGGTTCGGTGAGATTAATTTTAAGGCGTGTGGTCAGTTGCAATGGGTCGCACGAGCTCCCATTTCACCAGCTTGCCGCCCAAAAATTCAGCAGTTACGTGCGACTCGGTGCCATCTGTCCACCGAAACAACTCGGGTTGCTGGTCCTTTTCGGATTTGAGTTCCCCCAGGGCACGGGTCATGGCAACCACATGCATGAGCGTCACGCCCGTGCGGAGCTTGGCGTTGAGCATCACGGCACTGTCTACATAGCCGATGGGCCGGTTGGCCGCACGCTTGAGAACCTGCATCATGCGTGTGAAATGCATCAATAGCCACATGACCAAAATAGTGACGGCACCTGCCACGCCTGCCCAGCCATATGACCGGTAAGCCAGGGCGACCATCACCACGCCACCAACGGGAATAAGAATTCTTTGAAATTGCATCCCGGGATTTTCGCAGGTCTGCAAGCTGACTTCAGGCTGCGTGGGCATCCTTCACTGAATTTTCGAGTTCGGCAAACGCCTCCTGCACATATTCGCCCAAGCGCTTTAAATTGGGCAGTTCATCGGTCGCTATGAGGCCAAAGAACAAATCGCCCGCATAGCTGAACAAGGTAATGTTCAACAAGTTGCTGGGTGGCAAGGTGCTGATGGGGTGCATTTCTTCCATGCGCGCGCCCTTGATGTACAGGTGGGTCTTGGGTCCGGGCACATTGGACACCAGCGTGTTACCCATAGGCGGCAGCGTGGTGCTCAGTTTGAGCAGCTCGGCAATTTGCGCCACCAGCCCGGTGATGATGGTGTAGGACTCAATGGCCTCCGGTGCCACGCTGTCAATCATGGTGCGCACATTGCGCAACGAGTAACCGATATTGCGCAAACGCACGTACGGGTCGTCGGTGGGAGGCGACAGCTCTACCTGAATAATGCCGATTTTGTTGCCTGCGGTCTTCTCGCCGTCGCGACGCAAGTTAACCGGCATCTGGATGGTGATGGGGCGCCTGAGTTCAACACCCTGGTCGTTCAGGTAGCGCCGCAGTGCGCCGTCCAGACAGGTCAGCGCGACATGGTTGATGGTTGACCGTGTTCGCTCCCGGATGCGATTGACGCGGGTCAGCGACACGCCGACGGCTGTGAATTGGCGTCCCGGTGTGACCTGGCCTGTTAACGGGGTCTTCGCACTTGAGACAAATGGCAACGCGATGGCGTTCTTGGTGAGTTTGACGCTCTCCAGAAACAGCATGGCAGCAAGCCGACCTATACCCAGAAACCGAAGACTGGTTCCGCCAAGCTCCTTCCAGACGGATTGCATCATTTCCTGTGCAGCCTTCTTGCGCTTGAGGCTGTGGCCACCATGCTTGAGCGTCCACACCGGCGTGACCTCCATTTCGTCAGGAGATTCCGACAGGCCATCTGCGGTCCATCGTGCCATGGTGACCCCATCCGCATAGGCATGGTGCATTTTTTGATACAGCGCAAACCGGCCGGCCCCGCGACCGGTTGCACCCGTATGTCCGGGCTCAGGTGCGAGACCGTCAATGATGTGCACCTCCCACAGAGGCCGGGAGCGATCCAGCATGGGCACATGAAGCTGGGATACGAAGTCATAGAGCGCCTGGCGGTCATTCTGGCCTCTGGGCAGCTTGTGATAAAAAACATGCTGCGCCAGATCCACCGAGGGCGCATCTTCCCAATGCGGCATCGCACTCAACGAAAAGTTGATGATTCGATTGAACGGCGGCTTGACGTCCGTGAATGTGAGGTAGTCACGGTACAGATTCTTGGCAAAGGCACCGGATCTGGCTGGCGGCTGGCAGATCAGCAACCCCGCTACATGCTTGGGGCTGGCCTCGGTTTCAGCGATAAAAAACCCCAAGTCCAGCAAAGACAGCTTGCTCATGGTGCTCCGTTCTTGATTCGTTTGCGTGAGCCCCATTTTGCGGTAAGGACCCATCGGGGACTCAGAGGGAAATCCCCTGCTTGTCGGACCAGCGCACAGACACCGCCAAACCGCCGAGCAAATCGGACCGGCTCACTTTGACCTGTGCGCCAGAAACGTCAGCAATTCTTTTGACGATGGACCAGCCCAGAACACTGCCTAGCCAGGGCATCAGGCAATCCCGCGCACCACTTCCATAGCCTGCTCAATCCGGTCCACTGCATGGATGGTCATGCCCTCAATGGCTTTTTTGGGCGCATTGGCCTTGGGTACCACCGCCACGCTGAAGCCCAGCTTGGCGGCCTCTTTCAAACGCTCCTGGCCGCGCGGCGCAGGGCGCACTTCGCCGGCCAGACCCACTTCGCCAAAGGCAATAAAGCCCTTGGGCAGAGCCTTACCGCGAAGGCTCGATGTAATGGCAAGCATGACGGCCAGGTCGGCCGCAGGTTCACTGATGCGCACACCACCCACCGCGTTCACAAACACATCCTGGTCCATGCACGCGACACCCGCATGACGATGCAACACTGCCAGCAACATGGCCAGCCGGTCCTTGTCCAGACCGACAGACAGCCGTCGGGGTGACGGTCCGCCGCTGTCCACCAGCGCCTGGATTTCGACCAGCATGGGGCGCGTACCCTCCAGCGTGACCATCACACAACTACCGGGCACGGGCTCGCTGTGCTGGCTCAAAAAGATGGCGCTGGGGTTGCTGACGCCTTTGAGGCCTTTTTCTGTCATGGCAAACACGCCAATTTCGTTCACCGCGCCAAAGCGGTTTTTGATGGCGCGCACCAGCCGGAAACTGCTGTGGGTGTCACCCTCAAAATACAGCACGGTGTCTACCATGTGCTCCAGCACACGGGGCCCGGCCAACGCACCTTCTTTGGTCACATGGCCGACTAGAACAATGCACACGCCGCTTGCTTTTGCCGCCCGCGTCAAGTGCGCGGCGCACTCTCGCACCTGTGCCACCGAGCCGGGTGCGGACGTGAGTTGCTCGGAATAAACGGTCTGGATTGAGTCGATCACCGCAATGTCAGGCCGGGTAGAGTCCAACGTGGCCAGGATTTTTTCAAGCTGTATCTCGGCCAGCACCTTGACCTGCGAGTTGTCCAGCCCCAAACGCCGCGCGCGCAGCGCGACCTGCGCACCGCTTTCCTCACCTGTCACGTAGAGGGTTTTTTGCCCACTGCGCTGCAACGAATCCAGTGCTTGCAGGAGCAGGGTGGATTTACCAATACCCGGGTCGCCACCAATCAACACCACCCCGCCCTCCACCATGCCGCCGCCCAACACACGGTC
>JANPAZ010000317.1:0-10685 GCA_031430225.1 Rhodoferax sp.
ACTCAAGGAATATTTCTTGGCCAAGCGCACGCACTTTGATGTGCCTTTGGACATCAATGGGGGCACGATTTTTCAACAATCCGTCTGGCAGGCGCTGCTTAAAATCCCCCATGGCAAGACCATCAGTTACGGTGACATCAGCCGGCAGATTGGCAACCCATCGGCCGTGCGCGCTGTGGGCTCGGCCGTGGGTCGCAACCCTTTAAGCCTGATCGTGCCCTGCCACCGTGTGCTGGGTGGCAATGGCTCGTTGACGGGTTATGCCGGGGGCCTGGATCGCAAGACGGCTTTGCTGACACTAGAAGGCGCCCTTTGAAGACGCCAATTTTGAAAATGTCGGTTTCCGGGCCCAATGCCCTGCGCCCAACTATTTCACCCATAACGCTGAACTGAACACTTTGAACAAACCACTCACCGCCAAACCTTGGCACCGCGACTTCGTCCTGCTGGCCGCCACCTGGGGTGCGTCTTTTTTGTTTATGCGCATTGGCGTTGTTGAATTTGGCTTTATTGCCACCGCTGGCGTGCGCGTGGCAATTGCGGCGGTCATGCTGTTGGCCATCATGGCCGCCAAAGGCCACGCTGCAGCCTTTCGCAAACACTGGAAACTGACTTTTTTGGTGGGCTTGACGAACTCTGCCATTCCGTTTGCCTGTTTTTCATATGCGCTGCTGTCCATCACCACGGGACTGTCTTCCATCTTGAATGCGACGGTGCCGCTGTTTGGCGCACTGGTCGCGTGGCTCTGGCTCAAAGACCGGCCCGGTGGCCTGCGGATATTGGGGCTGGCCATCGGCTTTGCCGGTGTCACGCTGCTGGCCTGGGACAAGGCCAGCTTCAAGCCCGATGCGGCGGGTCTGTCCACCGGCTGGGCCATTTTGGCCTGCCTGCTGGCCTGCATGTGTTACGCCATTTCAGCCAGCTTCACCCGGCGCTTCCTGGCCGGCTTGCCACCGCTCGTCACCGCGACGGGCAGCCAATGCGGTGCGACTCTGGGGCTGGCTTTGCCCACGCTCTGGTTTTGGCCCGCCAGCATGCCCTCAGTCAAGGCCTGGATGGCACTACTCGCCCTTGGCGTGCTGTGCACCGGCCTGGCCTACATCCTGTACTTTCGCCTGATTGAAAACGCCGGTGCCGCGCGCGCTCTGGCGGTGACCTTCATGGTGCCTGTGTTTGCGGTACTTTATGGCGTGCTGCTGCTGGGCGAGGTGGTCACACCGTGGATGGTGCTGTGCGGTGCCATCATTGTATGCGGCACCGCGTTGTCTACGGGGCTGGTCACCGGCCGGTTCACAGACCGGTTTAGGCCATCTGTATCGCGCCCGCCACCAGGTTGATGCTCAGGGCCAGCACCAGCATGTTGAAGGCAAACGCCGTCACGCTGTGCAGCAGCGTCAGGTGGCGCATTTGTCGCGATGTCACTACCACGTCTGACACCTGAGACGTCATTCCAACCACGTGGGCGTAGTACAGAAAATCAAAATAATCGGGGTCCTGCTTGCCGGGGAATACGAGCCCCCCGTTGTGCCGCTTGCCAGCGCCGTCAATCTGGTAATACACATGGGCATAGCGAAACGCAAAAATCGTCTGGATCAACAACCACGACCCTGCCAGAGCGGCCAATGACAAAGCGAGGTGCCCATAGCGTTGCATGACTGAGAAATCCTTGACATGCTGAAGCATGAGCGCGATGGCCGCTGTGCTGGCAAACGCCGACAACAGCAACAGGATAAACAGGATCACCCCCGGCTGGTCCTGGGCCTGCGCCCGCTCGCGCGTGCGGGGCGCATCAAATTTAACGGCCAGCGACCAGGCCAGAATCAGATACGTTGCCGACCCCAGACACCAGGCCAGCAAACCATGACTTTGTATCGCCATGGGCAGCGGAGCCAATGCAACAGCAACGCCAACAACACCGCCGTACAGCAGGCGCTGATGGGCAGTCGTCTCGGTAAGGTGCTTATGTATTGGTTTTTGCATTCGCTTTTGCACTGGCTGGCTGCGGCTCACTCGACCCATGAACCTGAAATCAAAGCATCTGGTACATCGACACACCCGCGTCATTGAGTTCACGCCGAACCTCTCCGCGATGCATCAGGTAGTTCAGGCAGGCCAGGCTTTCACCCGTGGCCATGTTCAGCAGGGGGCCATCACTTTCGTCAATGCCGCGTGCAAACAGCGCCACAAAAACATCCACGGCGCGTTTGGGCTCTTTCAACGTCTTGCGCAAACGGTCCAGCGTGCGTACCTGCGATGCCCCCAGGTAGTCCAGCCGCGCATGCAGGCCTCTGAAACATTCGTTGTGCGACGGCAAGACCAGTACATCATCAGGCACCTCACGTTTGATCTTTGCCAGCGATTGCATCCAGTCACCCATGGGGTCTGCATCCGGCTCGGTAGGGTGCACAGACACGTTGGACGAAATACGCGGCAACACCTGGTCGCCTGAAATCAACAGTTTTAGCTCGGGGCAATAAAGACAGGCGTGCTCCGGCGAGTGCCCTGTGCCCACAATCACGCGCCAGGTGTTGGCACCAATCTTGATCTCTTCGCCGTCTGACATGCGGCGATAGCTGTCGGGCAGCGCGTGAATGCGCTTGCCGAAATTCCCGAAGCGCGCCTGGTAGTTTTCGATGGAGGCGTCGCTCCAGCCCGCACGGCGAAAAAATGTAACGCCATCGTCGGGGGCTTCTCGCCCGGTGTCGGCCAAAAGAACCCGGCAATTCAGGTACTCCAGCCGGGTCATCCACAGGCGGCAATTGAATTTGCGGGTGAGCCAGCCCGCCATGCCCACGTGGTCCGGGTGCATATGCGTGCAAAAGACACGGGTGATGGGGCGCTGCTCGTTGGCATTCGCATTGGCATTGGCAAACAAATCGCGCCACGCGGCCAGCGTTTCATCGGTGCGCATGCCGGTGTCCACCACGGCCCAACCGTTGTCGTCCGCCAGCCCCCAAATATTGATGTGGTCCAGCTTGAAAGGCAGCGGCATGCGCATCCAGACCACGCCGGGAGCCACTTCGAGGGTCTTGCCCATGTCTGGCGGCACCTCAAAGGGGTAGATGAGCGTTGGCTTTTCGAGGCGTTCGCGCTGGGGCGGGGTTTCAGTCATGGGGACAGTCGCAATAGGCAACGAAAAAAAATTAGGTCACAAAACAGGGCACGCAATGGTTCAATAGTACCCTCTCACACCGCCAGCGCGCGTGCAACACAGTCGATAGAATGAACCCTGCGTGTGGAACCGACCGTCTGGAACCGATAGTTCATGCGCCCTCTAAACCCCCGCTGAATTGCACCCCACCGATATGAAGTCAACAACGCCTGTTGACACCTCCGACCCGGCCTCGCTGTCTGCGCTGGCACCGTTCAAAATCGCAGCCTTTCGCATGTTGTGGAGTACCTGGCTGATCGCCAACCTGTGCATGTGGATGAACGACGTGGCCGCGGCCTGGCTCATGACGTCGATGACCACCTCGCCCATCTGGGTGGCTTTGGTGCAGGCCTGTTCCACATTGCCGGTTTTCTTGCTGGGCCTGCCCAGCGGGGCCATGGCCGACATTGTGGACCGTCGCCGCTACCTCATTGCCACGCAGTTCTGGATGGCCGTGGTGGCTGTGGCGTTGTGCGCCACCATTTTGATGGGAGCCATGACACCGCCCTTGCTGCTGGCCTTGATTCTGGCCAATGGCGTGGGGCTGGCCATGCGATGGCCGGTTTATTCTGCGCTGATTCCTGGCTTGGTGCCCAGCGCACAGTTGCCGGCCGCACTGGGGCTCAATGGCATCTCGATGAATGCCTCGCGCATCTTTGGCCCCCTGATCGCTGGCACCTTGATCGCCAGCGTGGGCAGCGTTTACGTGTTTCTGCTGAACGCGGTTTTGTCAGTGATCTCCGGATTCATCCTGATTCGCTGGCGCAGGGAGCAGGCCCCCCACCCGCTGGGACGCGAGAAATTGCTCAGTGCCATGCGGGTCGGTGTGCAGTTTGTCAGCCAGTCGCAGCGCCTGCGGGCCGTATTGCTTCGGGTGGCTCTTTTCTTTTTTCACTCCACCGCATTGCTGGCGTTGCTGCCACTGGTCGCGCGAGGTCTTCATGGCGGCGATGCGGGCACGTTCACATTGCTGCTGGCCTCCATGGGCGCGGGTGCCATCATGGCTGTGCTGATGTTGCCCCGTTTGCGCCGGTTGCTGTCTGGTGACCGGCTGGTGATAACAGGTACCGTGGTTCAGGCCATCTCCACGGCCACCATGGCCTTTGCGCCCAACCTTTATGTGGGTGTACCTGCCATGCTGCTGGTCGGCATGGCCTGGATCTCAACCGTGAACTCGCTGAGCGTGTCGGCGCAACTGGCCCTGCCAGACTGGGTGCGCGCGCGTGGCATGTCGATGTACCAGATGGCCATCATGGGGGGCAGCGCGCTGGGAGCTGCCATCTGGGGACAGATCGCAACGCTGTATACCGTACCCATCGCGCTGGTTATCGCCGCCTGCTCGGGCGTCATTGCCATGATGCTTGCGTTGCGTCTGGTCAAAGACCAGGGCATCGAGGAAGACTTGACCCCGTCCACGGCATTTTCAGCGCCCGTCGCTGATGTGCCCCCCGGTGAAGGCCGGGTCATTGTCACTATCGAATACCGAATCAACCCCGATGACGCTGCGGGTTTCAACGAGTTGATGAAGGTCAGCCGAAGAAGCCGCCTGCGACAAGGGGCCTTGTCATGGGAATTGCTGCGGGACATCACCGACCCGGGGCGGTACCTGGAACAGATCACTGACGAATCCTGGACGGAACACTTGCGCCGCTTTGACCGCGTCACCGCTGCCGATGTATCGCTGCGTGAGCAAAAACTGGCATTTCACATTGGCAAGTCGGCACCACGGGTCACCCGCTGCCTGGTGGAGCCAACACCCAAAGGCTGAGCCTTCAGTTCTTGAAGGGCTGGAACCAGCCCAGTCCCGCTGACGTGCCTCCGGGTTGCCCTCCCAGGCGCGGCCGGTACTCGCCGCCAATCCAGCCATCCCATCCGCACTGGGCAGACACTTCATCGATGACGTCAAACAGGTAGGGGTAGTTCAACTCGCCAATATCGGGCTCGTGGCGTTGCGGCACACCGGCAATCTGAAAGTGACCCACCCGGCCCGTGGCCAGGTATTGGCGGATTTTCATGGCGACATCGCCTTCAACAATCTGGCAGTGGTACAGATCCATCTGCACTTTCAGATTGGGGGCGCCCACTTCTTGAATGACCTCATGTGCATGGTCTTGCCGGTTTAGAAAGAAACCCGGAATGTCGCGTGTGTTGATGGGCTCGATCAACACGTCTCGCCCCTGTTTGGCCGCCTCGGCCGCCGCCCAGCGCAGGTTGGCGATGTAGGTGGGGCGCACCTGCTCACGCGTCATGCCTGCCGGAATCAAACCGGCCATCACATGAACGCGGGGGCAATTCAAGGCTTGGGCATAGTCCAGTGCCATGGCCACACCGACCCGAAACTCGTCCTCGCAACCTGGCAGGCAGGCCGTGCCACGCACGCCACCGTCCCACGCGGCGGCTATCGAGTCACGATCAACACCCCCAGGCGGCATATTGAAGAGAGCCTGTTGCAGGTTGTTGGCCTTCAGGCGTGCAGCAATTTCCTCTTTGTCCCAGGCATACGGAAACAAAAACTCAATCGCCTTAAACCCGTCTTTGGCGGCGGCCTCAAAGCGGTCAAGAAACGCGACCTCGGGGTACATCATCGAGAGATTGGCGGCGAATTTTGGCATAGTGAGTTGAAGGATTTGATAAAGAAGTCGTCGACACCAAAGTTGCCGGACTTGAGCGCCAAATGCAGACCGTCCCCAGGCGCAGCGTCAGACATGGCATGACACCAAGGGACGCCAGGGTCAATTTGGGGCCCGATTTTCATTTGGGTAATGTTCAGCGCCTGCACGCAGGCGCCTGAAGTCTCCCCCCCCGCGACGACCAATTGACGCACACCAAGGCTCACAAGCCCTCGTGCGATGGCGGCCATGGTGCGCTCTACCATGGCCCCCGCTTCTTCACTGCCCAAGCGCCCCTGAATTGCCTTGACGGCGTTGCTATCGGCGCTGGAATACAGCAAGACCGGCCCGTTTTGAATCAAAGGCGCAGCCCACGCAAGCGTTTGCCGTACGACATCCACACCCTGCGCAACTTGCAGCGGATCAATGGCAAGTGCTGGCCGACCTGAGTTGATGAAGACCTGCACCTGCCGGTTGGTAGCGAGTGAGCAACTTCCCGACACCACCGCCTGAAACCCTTTTGGCTGTGGCAAGGTACTCGACTTGATTGAAGGCGTGATACCAAAATTTTGCGGCAATCCGATCGCCACGCCAGAACCGGCAGTGACCAACGGCATGTCTTTGAGTGCCGTGCCCAAACGCATCAAGTCGTCGTTTGAAACCGCATCGACCACGGCAAGCGCAATGCCTTCAGTGCGCAATGCTGCGATGCGTTCGCGCACTGCCACGTCGCCGAGCGCCACTGTTTTGTAATCGATCAGACCCACCTTGCGCTGGCACTGGGCCTGCAACACCCGCACCAGGTTGGCATCGGTCATGGGCGTGAGTGGGTGGTTTTGCATACCGGACTCGCTCAGGAGCACGTCACCGACAAACAGATGGCCCTTGAATACAGTTCGCCCGTTGTCAGGAAAAGCAGGCGTGGCGATAGTGAAGTCGGTGCCCAGAGCGTCCATTAGCGCCTCAGCCACCGGCCCGATATTGCCCAACGCAGTGCTGTCAAAGGTCGAGCAGTACTTGAAATAGATTTGCCGGGCACCCTGAGCCTGTAACCACTTCAGCGCGGCCAGCGACTGGGCAACCGCCTCAGCGGGGGCAATGGTCCGCGACTTGAGAGCCACCACCACAGCGTCTGCGTCGGTGTCCAGCGGACCCGCAGGCACCCCGATGGCCTGAACCACCTGCATGCCGCTGCGCACCAGGTTGTTGGCCAGGTCAGTGGCCCCTGTGAAATCGTCGGCAATGCACCCCAATAGCATCTTGTTCATTTCATTTCATTTTCGGTTGAGGTGCGACAGCTTGCGCTGAGTCAAAGAAGGGGCAGCTTGACGGCGGACGGGTTTTCACGGGCGTAGTCGCGCACCACAGACTCGAAATCGGTGTCCGGTTGGAGGCCCATGGCATTGGCGCGGGCCGATGCCACATTGCCAGGCCAGGTTTTGACCAGTTTCAAAATGGCGGGGTCAGGTGCCCAATCCAGCAAATCGGTGGCGGCTTTACCGGCAACGCGTTCCAGCGCTTGGGCCATTTCACCGACCGTGGTGCGCAGGGCTGGCATATTGACACCCGTGAACGGACCCCATTGCGCATCCGTGGCCTCGGCTGCGCGGATCAGTCCCTCCACCGTGCGGGCGGGTGATGACAGGGCCACCAAGGTCTCGGCGGGCACCGGAACCGTCGACCGGACCCCAGCGAGTGGCTCGCGGATCATGCCACTGAAGAAACTTGACGCAGCCCCATTGGGCTTGCCCGCCCGCACGCTGACCGTCATCAGGCGGCAGGTGCGCCCTGCGATGAAGCCCTTGCGGGTGAAATCAGCCACCAGCTGTTCACCAATGAATTTCTGGATACCGTAGCTGCTTTGAGGCGTGGGCAGCGTGAAATCCTCGATGAGATCCGGCAACGGCTCCCCTGGCAGGTTGCCAAATACAGCCAGCGAGCTGGAGAACACGACGGTAGGTCGAGTCTTCAAAGCCCGGCACGCCTCCAGCAGGCTGCGGGTTGCCTCGTAGTTGCTGCGCATTCCCAGGTCAAAGTCAGCCTCGCACTCACCACTGACAGCAGCCGCCAGGTGATAAATCACATCAGTACCAGGGGCTGGCACCTGATGACTGGCGAGCAAATCATTGAGGTCTCCACCTATGAATTTGACTCGGGAATCGGCGGCCAAATCTGCGGGCGGCGGCGCACGGTCGGTCAAAGTCACGCAGTTAATCGGAGCAGATTGTTTACCGCCCACAGACAGGCTTCCCTTGGCCAGCAGAGTGCGCGCTAGGCGCGCTCCCAGGAAGCCGCAGCCTCCGGTAATGAGAATGTTCATGGTGCTTTTCCTTCTGATGGTTTTGGCAGCTCGATGCCGGGGAAAATCTTGATGACCGCGCTGTCGTCTTCGCGCGCAAAGCCTGCGGTTGATGCCTGCATGAACATCTGGTGCGCAGTGCTTGACAGCGGCAGCGGAAACTTGCTGGCCCGCGCCATGTCCAGTACCAGGCCCAGGTCTTTCACAAAGATATCCACTGCAGACAGCGGTGTGTAATCCCCAGCCAGGACATGAGTCATGCGGTTTTCAAACATCCAGCTATTGCCGGCGCTGTGGGTGATCACCTCGTACAGCGCAGCCGGGTCGACCCCTTCACGCAGGCCCAGTGCCATGGCCTCTGCCGCGGCTGCAATGTGCACGCCCGCCAGCAACTGGTTGATGATTTTGACTTTGCTCCCCGCCCCGGCTGAGTCTCCCAGCCTGTAGACCTTGCCCGCCATGGCGTTGAGGAAAGGTTCAGCAAGCGCGTAAGCGGCAGGCTTGGCCGCCGTCATCATGGTCATCTGTCCGCTGGCGGCTTTGGCGGCCCCACCTGAAATAGGGGCATCGACGTACAGCAAGCCCATGCCAGCCAGTCGCGCTTCGAGTGCCACAGACCAGTTGGGATCGACTGTGGAGCACATCACGAATACGCTGCCGGGCTTCATGCTGGCCGCGCAACCCGGGGTCGCGCCGTCGCCGAAAAGCACGGCTTGGGTCTGGACCGCATTGACCACGACCGACACCACCACATCGCACTGTGAGCCCATTTGCACCAGTGATTCGCAAGCGACGCCGCCATCTGCGGAAAATGCCTGCGCGACTTCCCGCCGGACATCAAAAACGTGAGGCACGTGACCGGCACGACGCAGGGATTGCGCCATGCCACTGCCCATGGCGCCCAAGCCAATCAGTCCTACGGCTAAAGGCACGATGGCTCCAGTATTAACGAAGTTGCAAGGGTATAGAAGTGATTTTTCATAAAGTGCAGACAGGCAAGTTCTTTTGCCAGCCGCAACTTTACTGCATGCTGCGCGCTGCCAGTAATCCACGCCCCACCACTTGGGCCTGAATCTCGGCTGCCCCTTCGAAAATATTCAAGATACGCGCATCGCACAGCACGCGGCTGATCTCAAATTCAAGTGCATACCCATTGCCACCATGTATTTGAAGGCTGGCATCGGCATTGCTCCATGCCACGCGCGCTGCCAGCAGCTTGGCCATACCGGCCTCGATATCGCATCGGTGGCCCTTGTCTTTTTCGGTGGCAGCAAAGTAGGTCAACTCGCGCGCCATCACGGTCTCTGCGAGCATCATGGCCAGCTTGTCAGACACGCGGGGGAACTCGATGATGGGTTTGTCAAACTGGCGGCGGTCGCCAGCGTAGCGCAGCCCCAGTTCATAGGCTTTCCAGGCGACGCCAACTGCACGTGCCGCCGTCTGGACACGCGCGCCCTCGAAGGTCTTCATCAGTTGCTTGAAACCCTGGCCCTGCACACCACCCAACAAGCCATCGGCAGACACTTCGAAATCACTGAACGCTATTTCATACTCTTTCATGCCGCGATAGCCTAGCACATGGATCTCGCCGCCACTCATCCCGTCGGCAGGAAAGGGTTCTTCGCGAGTGCCGCGGGGCTTTGCAGCCAGCATCATGCTCAACCCACCGTAACTTTTGTTTGACGGGTCAGTCCGTGCCAGCACGGTCATCAAGTCGCTGCGCGAGCCATGGGTGATCCAGGTCTTGTTGCCGTTGATGCGCCAGCTTCCATCGCCGGCTTGCGCGGCGCGGGTACGAAGAGATCCCAGGTCAGAGCCGGTATCGGGTTCGGTAAAAACGGCCGTGGGCAACACGTCGCCTGAAGCGATGCCGGGCAGCCAGCGGGTTTTTTGTTCAGGCGTACCCGCCAGCGAGATAAGCTCCCCGGCAATCTCCGAGCGCGTGCCTAATGAGCCGGCCGCGATCCATGCGCGACTGAGTTCTTCAGTCACCACGCACATCGCGAGTTTGCCCATGCCGAGCCCGCCGTATTCGGTGTCGATGCAGATCCCGAATACACCGAGGGTAGCCATCTCCGCGATGACTTCATCTGGGATCAATTCATCGGCCAGATGCCATTGATGGGCGTGGGGCGCAATCCGCTCTGAGCTGAAGCGTCGAAACTGGTCGCGAACCATGTTCAGGTCGGTGTCGGGTAAGGATTCGTTGATAGTGGCACCTGCCCGCACCAGGCCAATCAGGGCCAGTCGCGTTTCGGCCGTGTTGCCGTTCTCCAGAAACCAGGCCACTGCGGGTTCGGCGCGCATCTTGCGCATTGCATCGTGCAATCCCAGCTCGGCAGGTCGGAAAATTTCGTTTTGCCCCATGGGAATACCGCTTGCGAGCTGGTGCAGGTATTCGCCCAGCCCCACACACAGCAGCAGCCGTTCAGCCTCGCCCAACGCCGACTCTGACGCCAGCCGCAAGCCCCATTCAGAAGTGCGAACGATGGCCTCGCCGGTGGTGGCCATCCATGCCAGGCCGTGTAGTTGCCGCTGATGCTGATGAGTCAGGGTGGCATCAAGAACACCGTTTGATGTGAGCAGGTCGTTGGTCGCCTGCGTAGCTACCGCTAAAAATGTCCGA
>JANPAZ010000318.1:0-27143 GCA_031430225.1 Rhodoferax sp.
CTGAGCGGCTGGCGTTCAAACCAACGCAATTTTTCAGGAGACCCGAATGAATTACACCCACGAGCACCTTGAAATTCAGAAAACCCTGAAGCGATTCATTGATGCCGAAATCAATCCGCATGTCGATGAGTGGGAGGCCGCAGAAATCTTCCCCGCGCATGAAATATTCAAAGGCCTGGGCAATTTGGGGCTGCTGGGCCTGACGAAACCCGAAGAATACGGTGGTTCAGGGCTTGATTACTCCTATGCCGTGGCCATGGCTGAGGGACTTGGCAACATTCATTGCGGCGGCGTGCCAATGGCCATCGGTGTGCAGACGGATATGTGCACCCCAGCCTTGGCCCGATTCGGCAGTGATGAACTCAAGCGCCAATTTCTGGCGCCCGCCATTTCAGGTGACATGGTGGGCTGCATCGGTGTGAGCGAGCCGGGTGCGGGCAGCGATGTGGCGTCCATCAAGAGCCGCGCCGTCAAGGATGGTGATGACTATGTGATCACGGGCCAAAAAATGTGGATCACCAACAGCCTTCAAGCCGACTGGATGTGCATGCTGGTCAACACGGGTGACGGGCCCCGGCACAAAAACAAGAGCCTGGTGATGGTGCCCATGCGCGACGGACGGGGCGGCAAATTGACCAAGGGCATTGAAGTTGCCAAAAAGATCCGCAAGATCGGCATGAACTCCAGCGACACCGGCTTAATTTACTTTGATGAAGTTCGCGTCCCGCAACGCAACCTGATTGGTGCAGAGGGCCAGGGTTTCATGTACCAGATGATGCAGTTCCAGGAAGAGCGCCTGTGGGCCGCGGCCAGCTCACTGCAAAGCCTGAACAATTGCATTCAGTGGACGGTTGAATGGGCGCAGGAGCGAAAAATGTTTGACGCCACATTGGCCGACCAGCAATGGGTGCAGTTCAAGCTGGCCGAGATGAAGACCGAAGTGGAGAGCCTGCGTGCGCTAACCTACCGTGCCTGCGAGCTTTATGTGCAGGGGCAGGATGTGACCGAACTGGCCTCCATGGCCAAGCTCAAGGCGGGACGGCTGAAGCGTCTGGTACCCGACGGTTGCCTGCAGTTTTGGGGCGGCATGGGATACACGCTGGAGAACAAGGTTTCGCGCATGTTCCGTGACGGACGTCTGGCCTCGATTGGTGGTGGCGCAGATGAGGTGATGCTGGGAATTTTGTCCAAGATCATGGGCATTGCCAAGCGGCCGCCTCGCGCCGCATGATGGCTCCCGGTAGCGCCCACGTGGCGTCAAATGTCAGCGATGTGGCTGACCTCACCGATCTGGTTACCCGTTTTGCGACGGAGGAAATAGCGCCTCACGCGTCACGCTGGGATGATGCGGGCGAGTTTCCGCGCGAATTGTATTCACGCGCGGCCGCTTTGGGCTTGCTGGGGTTGGGCTATCCGGAGGAATTGGGCGGTACCCCCGCCACGCAAAGCATGCGCAACGCGCTGACCCTACCATTGGCGCGCATTGGTGCTAGCGGTGGTGTGTTTGCCAGCCTGTTCTCGCACAACATCGGGCTGCCGCCCGTGCTCAAACATGGCTCTGATCAGCTCAAGCGCGAAGTCATCCCACCGGTATTGCGCGGCGAAAAGATTGCCGCACTGGCCATTACCGAGCCTGGCGGTGGCTCGGACGTGGCGGCGCTACGCACCACGGCACAACGTGAAGGCGACGACTACATCATCAATGGCGAGAAGGTGTTCATAACCTCAGGCATGCGGGCCGACTTCGTCACCGTGGCGGTGCGCACCGGCGAAGCCGGTAGCAAAGGGGCGTCTGGCATCTCGATGATTGTGGTTCCGGGCGATTCCACTGGCCTGTCACGCAGTCGCCTTGAAAAAATGGGCTGGTGGAGTTCAGACACTGCCCACTTGCGCTTTGATCATGTTCGCGTGCCGGCCCGGTTTTTGGTGGGGGACGAGGGCTCCGGTTTCAAGATGATCATGGGAAACTTCAACGGTGAACGCCTGGCCATGGCCGTAGGTGCCTTGGGTTTTTCGCAGGCATGTTTTGACGAAGCACTGGATTGGGCGCGCCAGCGCAAGACTTTTGGTGTTCCGCTTGTAGGGCATCAGGTGATACGACACAAACTGGTCGATATGCAAATGCGTATTGCCTCGACGCAGGCTTGGGTAGACGCCCTCACGGCGCGCGCAGATGCTGGCGACGAAACGGTGGGCGGCCAAACAACGGCCCATTGGGTGGCGCAGGTGTGCTTGCTCAAGAACCACGCGACCCAAACCATGCAGTTTTGCGCTGACCAAGCGGTGCAGATTCTGGGTGGAATGGGCTACATGCGTGGCACAAAAAGCGAACGTATTTACCGCGAGGTCAAGGTGATGATGATCGGCGGTGGTGCCGAAGAAATCATGAAGGATCTTGCGGCACGACAACTGGGCCTGTGACAATCAGCGAATGCCCAAAATATCTCTAATTGCACCTGAAATTGCCTTCGAACCGGAGTTTGCCGAAGGCTTGAAGAAAATATTCGAGGAAAGAATCGCTTTCAACAAAACTCTTGGACTCAAAATCACATCGATCCAGCCAGATCGCGTGACAGCCCGCATCGACATGCGGCCTGAGCTGGTGGGACATTACAGCTTCAACCGGGTTCATGGCGGCGTGATCAGCGCGGGGCTGGATGCCATGGGTGGTCTTGCCGTCATGGCCGCCATTGGGGCCCGCCACATGGACGAAAGCCCGGAGGCCCGGTTGCACCGCTTTGGCAAGCTGGGAACCATTGACCTGCGCATAGACTACCTGCGCCCTGGTATCAGCCATCATTTTGAATTGCGAGCTGAAGTCATGCGTCTTGGTTCGCGCGTGGCCAGTACCCGCATGGAATTTCTGGCAGCCGATGGCAAGCTGCTGTCCATCGGGGCCGGTGCCTACATCGTGTCTTAAGTAGACTTCGTGGCCATGAATATACCTTCGCCATCACCCTCCGCTGTACCGTCCCGTGGACCGTTGAGCGGGCTCAAAGTCCTCGAACTGGGGCAACTGATTGCCGGGCCGTTTGCGGCCAAAACGCTGGCCGATTTTGGAGCCGAGGTGATCAAGATCGAACCCCCTGGCAATGTGGCCGATGGCACGGGCGGCGATCCTTTGCGCAAATGGCGTTTGCTCAAGGATGGCACCTCGGTCTGGTGGCAGGTGCAGTCGCGTAACAAGCGCTCTCTGGCCTTGGACCTCAAAAGCCCGCAGGCACAGGAGCTTGTGAGACAACTCTGTGCCGATACTGATGTGCTGATTGAAAACTTTCGCCCTGGTGCCATGGAAGGCTGGGGGCTGGCACCAGACGATCTGATCAAACACAACCCGCGCCTGATCGTCTTGCGCATCAGTGGCTATGGGCAGACCGGTCCTTACCGTGACCGGCCCGGTTTTGGCGTGGTGGCCGAGGCCATGGGTGGCCTGCGCCACCTCACCGCAGAGCCCGGCCGTGTGCCGGTGCGTGTGGGTGTGAGCATTGGCGACACGCTGGCCGCGCTGCATGGCGTGATTGGAATATTGCTGGCGCTACAACATCGTCATGCTTCGGTCAGCCCCGAGGCCCCGCAAGGGCGTGGCCAGGTCATTGACGTTGCCCTGTACGAAGCCGTGTTCAATTGCATGGAAAGCCTGTTGCCCGAGTACAGCGCCTTTGGTGCGGTGCGAAGCCCTGCGGGCAGTGCGTTGCCCGGCATAGCGCCCAGCAACGCGTACCTGTGCAAAGGCGGGGCTTCGGCCGCCAGTGTGGGGGCCTACGTACTCATTGCAGGTAACGGCGACAGTATTTTCAAGCGGCTGATGAGAGCGATAGGGCGCGATGACCTGGCCTCTGACATGGGGCTGGCCAGCAACGCAGGCCGTGTTGCACGGGTGAACGAAATCGACAATGCTATCGGGCTGTGGACTGGGCAACACACGGTAGAAGAGGTGCTGAGCGCGCTGGACAAAGCCGCTGTGCCCGCCGGGAAAATCTACACCGTGGCCGACATTGCGGCCGACCCTCACTACAAAGCACGCGGCATGCTGGGCGAGGTGTTGATGGATGACGGCAGCTTGCTGGCTGTGCCCGGCATTGTGCCCAAGCTGTCCGTTACGCCGGGGCAGCAGCACCGCAATGCACCCACCCTGGGGCAAGATACCCATGCGGTGCTGCGGGAGTTAGGCCTCACGCCCGAGCAGATTCAGGGACTGCAAGACAAGGGAATTGTCGGCGGTGCCAACCATTGATGTCCTGAGCCCGGCCCCGTTTAGCGGCTCAGGCGGGGCCTAACGGCAGGCAGGCGTACCAGGCCTGCCCGCGAGTCCTGAAAAACTCTTTACTTGATGTACTCGGAGATCGCTTTCCACTTGCCATCCTGAATTTGCGACAGACGGGATGCGTCGCTCCCCAAGCGCTTGGTCGGCGAGAAAGAAGACGGCGCACTGCCAAACATGTCTGATGGATAGACCATCGTGTCCATCACCTTGATGAAGCTTTCAGTGTTCAGGTTTTTACCTGCTTTGGTGGCTGCCTTGGCAAACGAGTCGATGATGGAGTAGCCGTAGACCGAAAACACGGCCGGATCTTCGTTAAATTTGGTCTTGTACTTGTTGGCCCAAAAGCGCATGGCTTGCGAGTTCTCGTCCGTGTACGGGTTTTGCACTGTCATGGTGGCGTACAGACCATCCATCGCCTTGCCGCCAAGTTTGTGGATCAGGTCGGTATAGCCAGCGCTGGACGCGAGGAAAGTCGGGTTGTAACCGGATTTACGCGCCGTACCAATGGCCCCAATGGTTTCCCGAATGATGGTGCCCAGCACGATCATGTCGCAACCCGATGCCTGCATTTTGGACACCTGCGACGAGAAGTCGGTGGCGCCGCGTTTGTAGGATGTCTTTTCGACAAAATCCATGCCGATGGTCTTCAACCCGGCTTCACCGCCACGCAGCACTTCCAGACCGAAGTCGTCATCCTGGTACATGGTGCAGACCTTCTTGGCACCTTTTTCCTTGGCCAGTTTGGGCACCGCTGTGCGCATCTGGTCAAAGTAGGTTGCCGCAAACGAATATTTCAGCTTGTGGAAGGGCTCATACATCTCGCGCGCCGCGGTGATGGGGAAGAAGTTGATCACGTTCTTCTCGAACTGAACCGGCATGGCCGCCATGTTTTGTGCCGTGCCAATGTGACCCAGCATCATGAATATCTTGTCCTGGTTCACCAGCTTCTGGGCTGCCAGAACGGCTTTCTTGGGGTCGTAGGCCGAGTCTTCAATGATCAGCTTGAGCTTGCGGCCATTGATGCCACCCTGCTCGTTGATTTCGTCCACCGCCAGCATCATGCCAAATCGCACCTGCTTGCCAAAGCCGGCAATCGGGCCAGACAAATCCTGGATGGACCCGAGGGTGATTTCGGTCGCGCTGACGCCTTGCGGCGCAGGGGCTTTCTGGGCTTGGGCCAACTGGGTGCCCAGGGCGAGGGCAGCAAGTACGGCTGCGTATGTCAGTTTCATCACGGTTCTCCTTAAAAAAAAGGGTTGGTGGGCATGCTGCGCCCGGTTCAATAGGTGGCTGTCAACTGGTAGCTACTGAAAATATAGCAAGCAACGCAATGAATACGAGGGCCGTTGCGGGTAAATTCTGCATGTAACGTCTCCGGAATGATTTACTTGTACATCAACTCAATCTGGACTGAATACTTTTTCTCCACCAGTTTGCGTTTGAGCTTCATGGTGGGGGTGAGTTCCTCGTCTTCCGCAGTCAGCTGGGTTTCCAGCAAGAAAAATTTCTTGATCTGCTCAACGCGCGCGAATTTCTTGTTGACCCGGTCAATCTCGCCCTGGATCAACGCCTGCACTTCCGGCGCACGCGTCAGAGACGCATAGTTGCTGAACGGCACGTCGCCGTCCTGTGCAAACTTCTCAACGTTTTCCTGGTCAATCATGATGATGACCGTAAGGTAGGGACGCTTGTCACCAATCACCACCGCATCAGTGATGTACGGCGAAAATTTCAAATCGTTTTCAAGCTCACTCGGCGTGACGTTTTTGCCGCCGGCCGTGATGATGATGTCTTTCATGCGGTCGGTGATTTTGTAGTAGCCGTCAGAGTCCACCACCCCCACATCGCCGGTATGCAACCAGCCATCCTTGTCGATGGTCTCAGCCGTTTTTTCTGGCAGGTTCAGGTAGCCCGCAAATACATTTTTGCCTCGCACCAGAAGCTCGCCAGTCACCGGGTCCAGCTTGACCTCATTGAAGCCGACCGACGGGCCAATCGAACCGGGTTTAATTTTTGTGACCGGCATGCCCGTGGACGCGCCACAGGTTTCTGTCATGCCCCAGACCTCGAGCATGGGCACACCCAAAGCCAAGTACCAGCGTACCAGGTCCGGCGAAATGGGCGCGGCACCCGTCACCAGAAAGCGCGCCCGGTGAATGCCAATGAGCTTTCGGACATTGTTGAGAGCAATCCATTGCGCCAGGGTAAATTTGAACTTCAGCCAGCCGTCCACAGGCTGCCCCGCCAGCACCTTGTCCGCAATCTCGGTGCCGACGCCAATGCCCCATGCGTACGCCGCCTGCTGAATGGCTCCGGCCTCCTTCAGCGAGATCATCACGCCCGAGTAAAACTTCTCCCAAACGCGGGGTACGGCGGTGAACACGGTGGGTGCGATCTCGCGCACATTTTCCGGAATGGTCTCAGGGTTCTCGACAAAGTTGAGTTTGGCGCCGGTGTACAGCGCGTGGTATTCGCCGCCCATGCGCTCGGCGATATGACACAGCGGCAGGAAGCACATGCGCTCGTCGTTCTCATCCTGTGTCACAAGCGTGTTGTAGCCGTGAAGCGTGTAGACCAGCGCGGAATGAATATGCATCGCCCCCTTGGGCTTGCCGGTGGTGCCCGAGGTGTAGACCAGAATGGCCAGGTCTTCGGGCCTGCACGCGGCCACGCGCTCTTTTACGGCTTGCGGATGTTTGGCGATGTATGCGCGCCCCAGAGCCCGCAGGGCTTCCAGGCTGATGATGCCGGGGTCATCGACATCGCGAAGCCCTTCCATGTCAAACACAACAATCTTGCGCAGCTTGGGCAACTGACTGCGAACCTCAAGCGCCTTGTCAAGCTGCTCATCGTCTTCAACGAACAGAATCGTCGTGCTGGAGTCTTCGCACAAATATTGAACCTGCGAGGCGGCATCGGTGGGATAGATGCCATTGGAGACGCCCGCGCATGACAGCACTGCGACATCTGCCCAAACCCACTCGACCACGGTGTTGGCCAGGATGGACGCGCATTCGCCCTGCTTGAAGCCCATGCTTATCAGGCCCCCTGCAATCTCGCTCACGGCGGTGGCGGTCTGGTTCCAGGTCCAGCTGCGCCAGATGCCCAGGTGTTTTTGGCGCATCCAGACGTTGGGGCCGCGTTTTTCGACGGCATTCCAGAAGATGGCGGGAATGGTGTCGCCCGGCATCACCACTTCCGTATTGGGCTGAATGCTGCTTAAGTCCCAGAGTCCGCTCACAGTGTGACCCCCACGCTTGTCGCTTCGCGTACTGCGCTGCCCCCCGAGGGGGCTAATTTCCCTAGGGGCGGCCCGTCGGGAAATTGCCTCTCGCTTGTTGTCGAGTTTTGCATTTTTATCTCCAAGTCTTTTTCTTCTTCCAGCGCCGCTCTGCGCGCTGGCCGGTCTCTTTCATGCCGAGGTAGAACTCCTTGATGTCGTCCTTCTCGCGCAGATGGGCACAGGTGTCTTCCATCACAATGCGGCCGTTCTCCAGCACGTAGCCGTAGTCGGCGGCATTGAGTGCCATATTGGCGTTTTGCTCTACCAGCAAAATCGTAGTGCCGCGCTCGCGGTTGATGCGCACTACGATCTCAAAGATTTCTTTGGTCAGCTTGGGTGAAAGGCCCAGGCTGGGTTCATCCAGCAAAATCAAATCCGGGTTCGCCATGAGTGCACGTGAAATTGACAGCATTTGCTGCTGCCCGCCAGAAAGCAACCCCGCATCCTGCGTGGCGCGCTCCCGCAAAATCGGGAAGTAATTGAACACCGCCTCCATGTCTTTGGCAACGCCATCTCGGTCAGAGCGCGTGTAGGCTCCCATGGAGAGGTTGTCGCGCACGCTGAGCAGGGCAAATACTTCACGCCCTTCCGGAACATGGCTCAGGCCCTGCTGCACGATATGCGCCGGGTCGCGTGCCGTGATGTCTTCGCCCTTGAATTCGATCGAGCCCTTACGCGGATCAATGATGCCCGAAATGGTTTTCAAGATGGTGGTTTTGCCCGCGCCGTTCGAGCCCAACACGGTGGCAATCTCGCCACGCCGCACTTGCAGGCTTACGCCACGTATCGCCTTGATGGGGCCGTAGGCGCTCTCCACATTGAGCAGCTTGAGCACCGGGGCGTCACTGACTGCCGGAGGAACCGAACTCATGCTGTTGCCCCCCGACGCAAAGACGACACATCATCCACCGAGCCCAGATACGCTTCAATCACGCCCGGGTCACTTTGCACTTCACGCGGTGTGCCCATGGCCAAAACCTCACCCTGGTTCATGGCCAGCACGCGGTCAGACACCTTGCTCACCAGGGTCATATCGTGTTCCACCATCAAGACGGTGATGCCCAACTCGTTTTTGATGTCGGCAATCCAGAAGGCCATGTCATCGGTTTCTTCCACGTTCAGGCCGCTGGAGGGCTCATCCAGCAGCAGCAGCTTGGGCTCGGTGCACAGCGCACGTGCCATCTCTACCACCTTGCGCACACCATAGGGCAGGCCGTGTACGTAGGAATCGCGGTGGTGCTGCAGGTCAAGTAGCTCAATGACTTCTTCAGCCTTTTCGCGCGCCTTGATTTCTGCCTGGCGCGCGGTGCCGGTGAAAAACAAGTCTTGCCACATTCCGGTTTGGCGATGGGTGTGCCGACCGATCAACAAGTTGTGCAAGACGGAAGCGTTCTCGAACAGTTCGATATTCTGGAACGTGCGCGCGATCCCAAGCGATGCAATGTTGTGGGGAGGCTGGTCGGTGAGCTTGTTACCCAAATAAATGATCTCTCCCGTGGTTGGCGTGTAGATGCGGCTGATCAGGTTGAACACCGTGGTCTTGCCCGCACCATTGGGACCGATCAGTGTGAAGACTTCGCCTTTTTTGACGTCGAAGCTCACGTTGTTGACTGCCAGCACGCCGCCAAAGCGCACGCTCAGGTTTTTGGCAGATAGAAGAATATCGGTCATAGATTGAGCGCCGACGGGCCACCCCTAGGCGCGAGGGCCCCCTCGGGGGGCAGTGCATTACACGAAGTGACAAACGTGGGGGTCATTTCAATCTGTCCGATTTTTGGAATGACTTCTGCCGCTTGAACATGCCCTTGCGGTAGAACGGGAAGAGTTGCAGGTAGGTGCGGATCTTCAGCCACCGCCCATACAGCCCCATGGGCTCAAACAGTACGAATGCCACCAGCACTGCGCCGTAAACCAGTCCTTGCAAGCCAGGTGCCTGACCAATGATCGGTGGCAGATAGTCTTTGACCAATGCAATCACCTGCGGCATGGTGATCAGGAAAATGGCACCCAGAAATGCCCCATGCACAGAACCCACTCCGCCTATGACGATCATCAGCAACAGGTCAATGGACTGCAGGATGTTGAACTGGTCGGGCGAGATGAACTGAAGTTTGTGCGCATACAAAGCCCCGGCTACGCCCGCCAAGGCTGCCGACAACGCGAACGACAAGGTCTTGTAGCGTGCCAGGTGAATGCCCATGCTTTGGGCAGATATTTCGGAGTCTCGTATGGCCACAAATGCCCGTCCTGTGGGCGCGCGAAGCAGGTTCAAGATGCCCAGCGTGGCCAACACTGTCACGACCAGGCAGAGAAAGTAAAACTCGGTGCCGGTGTCCAGTGTCCAGCCCAGCATGGCTGGCGGCTTGATATGCAGGCCGGCGTTGCCTTTGGTGACCGACTCCCAGCGTGCCAGCACCTCCTCGACGATAAAGCCGAACGACAGCGTGGCCATGCCCAGGTAAATGCCCTTGACCCGCAAAGCCGGCAAGCCCACAACGAACCCGACCGCAGCCGACAGACCAGCTGCACCCGCCAGTGCAATAGGGAAGGGCACACCTGCATTGGTCATTACCGCCTGGGTGTATGCGCCAACACCCAGAAAGGCGGCATGCCCCAACGAGAAAAGTCCCGTGAAGCCTGCCAGCAGCATGAGGCCCAAACCGGCAATGGAATAAATCAGCACAAAGGTGAGCTGAGCCAGCCAGTACTCGGCAAACAGCCAGGGGGCTGCAACCAGAAGCAACATCAGCGCGCTGTACCAAAAGACGTGTCCGCCGTGTTTGGCCAGCTTGATGTCCTGCGCGTAATCGGTTTTGAAGATGAAGCGCATATTAGAGGGCTCCCCCCCGAAGCGCCTTTGGCGCCCCCCCCTCAGGGGGCGCCACCAGCGGCCCGGCAAAGCCGGTTCCGCGGTGGCCCTGGTAGGCTGCACGTCGCACGTTGCGGAGTTCTTGCCTCATACTTTTTTTCTTAAATTCTCGCCAAAAAGGCCGTTGGGCTTCACCATCAGCATGACCAGCACCATGATGTAAGCGGCGGTGTCTTTGAACCCGTCGGGCAGGTAAAAGCCCGAGAACGATTCCACAATGCCGATCACCAGCCCGCCCACAATCGCGCCGGGCAAGCTGCCGAAGCCGCCCACCACCGCTGCGGGAAACGCCTTGAGCCCGATAAACCCCATATTGGCATGCACAAAGGTAATGGGAGCCAGTAACAGGCCGGCAATGGCGGCAACCGCTGCGGCCAGGCCCCAGGCGATGCCGTTTAGTCGTTTTACCGGAATGCCCATGTAGTAGGCGGCCAGCTGGTTTTGCGACGCGGCCTGCATGGCAATGCCGAGCTTGCTATAGCGAAACAGCGCAAACAGCAACCCGCACAAAACAGCAGTCACAAGGATCACTGCCATTTGCTCGACATTGAGAACCAAGGCGCCGAGCTTCCAGATCTGGTCTTTGTAGGGCACAGGCAGCGTGTGGGTCTCAGTGCCAATACCGGGAATCATGGTGATCAGGCCACGCGCCACGTAGCCGATGCCAATGGTCAGCATCACGATGGAGAACGCGGGTTGACCCAAAATAGGGCGAATCACCAGGCGCTCCAGCAGGACACCAAATACGGCCATGGCGCCGATTGAACTCAGCACTGCCAACCAGAACGGAAAGCCCAGCATGGTCATGCCGGCCAGCCCGCCAAATGCGCCCAGCATCATCAGCTCGCCCTGGGCAAAGCTGACGGTTTCGGTGGCCTTGTAAATCAACACAAAGCCCAAGGCAATCAGACCATAAATGCACCCCTGTGCAATGCCGCTGATCAGCAGTTGAAGAACCTGCACTCTGTCTCCTTCATTTTTAGTTGCTCGTTTATAGCGGGAAGCGGCCAGACTGTCGTTAGGGTTGTCCCCCAACAGGGTTGTTCCCAGTGGCGCCCGGCAAGTGGCTCGCTCTAATCAGAGCCATGAGCAATTCAGTTGAAGTCAGCCAGCATGGGGAGGTCACCGTGGTGACACTCAATCGCCCCGATGTGCGCAACGCCGTAGATTCGCAGACCGCGCAGGCGCTGCATGCGGCCTTTCTTTCATTTGACGCCGATCCGGGCGCCAGGGTCGCGGTGTTCCATGGCGCGCACGGGCACTTCTGTGCGGGGTGGGATTTGCAGGCCGGTGCCAAGATGCTGGCTGATGTGGGCGCCCATGACGTGGGGGCATTTTCAGATCTGGATTTCGACCCCAACAACAAATTGGCACTGGGCCCCATGGGTCCGTCACGCCTGCTGCTTTCCAAACCGGTGATAGCCGCCGTCAGTGGCGCGGCTGTGGCGGGTGGCATGGAGCTGGCCTTGTGGTGCGACATGCGCGTGATGGCGCAGGACGCTTATTTTGGCGTGTACTGCCGCCGCTTTGGTGTGCCGTTAATTGACGGTGGCACCGTGCGCCTGCCGCGCCTCATCGGCATGGGCCACGCGATGGATCTGATTTTGACGGGCCGCAAAGTCGAAGCTTCTGAGGCATTGCAGATGGGGTTGTGTAACCGCGTCGTGCCCACGGACCAGGTGCTGGACGCTGCCTTGATGCTGGCCAGGCAGCTGGCCGCCTTCCCGCAGAGGACCATGCTGGCCGACCGCATGAGCGCCTACACGCAGTGGGACCTGCCCCTGCCGCAGGCCCTGCACCAGGAGTGGGAGCGCGGCAAACAGTGCATCGGTGAGGGTATGCAGGGCGCCGCCCGTTTTGCGTCAGGGCAGGGACGGCATGGGGTGTTTTAGCTTGTATATGAATGAATCGTGACAATGGCCCACGTATCCATTCAATAGTTAGCTATCAATAAGCTAGCAAATGAGAGCCGCCGGGATTCGGTAACGGCCGCGGCTTGCCCGCCTCGTCAATGGCCACGTAGGTCAGGGACGCTTGCGTCACCTTCACATACTTGCGTTGTGCCCGGATGCGCTCGGCATACACCTCAATCTTGACCGGGATCGACGTGTTGCCCACGCGCTCCACACTCGAGAAAAACGACAACAGGTCACCCACGCGCACCGGCTGCTTGAAGATGAACTGGTTGACGGCCACGGTGGCCATGCGGCCCATGGTATAGCGGGCCGGCACCACCGAGCCCGCCAGATCGACCTGGGCCATCACCCAGCCGCCAAAAATATCGCCGTTGGCATTGCAGTCGCCCGGCATGGGAATCACCTTGAGAACCAGCTCCTGGTCAATGGGCAACTGGATGTCGTCAGCGCTTGAGTTTGCGGACATAGGCACAATCATGAGTTAACTACAGTCAGGATTGTCCCCCATGCGCCAACGCGGTGAAACCAGTGCCACCTTGCCAGCCCCCAGTCTCCCAAGCACTGTCAACGGCACCGCTTCATCTCCTTCGCCGGCTGCCGTGGCTCCCCAGTCAGACTGGTCTACCCTGAGCCGTCTGTTCCCGTACCTCTGGATTTACAAATGGCGCGTGATGGCAGCGCTGACTTTCATGGTCGGTGCCAAGCTGGCCAACGTGGGGGTACCGCTGCTGCTTAAAAATCTGGTGGACAGCATGACGCTCAAACCAGGCGACCCCAGCGCATTGCTGGTGGTGCCTGCAGCCCTGTTGCTGGGCTACGGCGCGCTACGGCTATCCACTTCACTCTTCACGGAGTTGCGCGAACTGGTGTTTTCCAAAGCGACCGAGGGTGCGGCGAGGTCCATCTCGCTACAGGTGTTTCGCCACCTGCATGCCATGAGCCTGCGCTTTCATCTGGAGCGCCAGACCGGGGGTATGACGCGCGACATCGAACGCGGCACCCGGGGCGTGCACTCGCTCATCAGCTATTCGCTCTACAGCATCATCCCCACGCTGATCGAGGTGACGCTGGTGCTCACGCTGCTCGCCGTGAAGTTTGATGTGTGGTTTGCCTGGATCACCATTGCCGCGCTGGTGCTCTACATCACCTTCACCATCACCGTGACCGAGTGGCGCACCCAGTTCCGCAAAAAGATGAACGAACTGGACTCGACCGCGCACAGCCGTGCCATTGACTCGCTGCTGAACTACGAAACGGTCAAGTACTTCAACAATGAAGAATTCGAGGCAAAGCGCTACGACAGCAGCCTTGAAAAATACCGGCGTGCGGCCGTCAAGAGCCAGACCACATTGAGCCTGCTCAATACCGGGCAGCAGCTCATCATTGCGGTGGCGTTGGTCGCCATGCTATGGCGCGCCACGCAGGGTGTGGTCGAAGGCCGCATGACGCTGGGGGACCTGGTGATGGTCAACGCCTTCATGATCCAGCTTTATATCCCGCTGAATTTTCTGGGGGTGATTTACCGCGAGATCAAGCAGAGCCTGACCGACCTGGAAAAAATGTTCACGCTGATGGAGCGTGAGCGCGAGATCGCTGACCTACCCGGCGCGCAGGCGCTGGACGTGGGTAACTCAAGCGCTGTGAAGTTTGACGATGTGAGTTTTGCCTACGACCCGGCCCGGCCCATCCTGCACCACATCAGCTTCGAGATTCCGGCCGGCAAAACCGTGGCCGTGGTAGGCCCCTCGGGCTCGGGCAAATCCACGCTGGCACGCCTGATGTTTCGCTTCTACGATGTACAGCAAGGCAGAATATTGATTGCGGGGCAAGACATCAAACAGGTTACTCAGGCCAGCGTGCGCCAGGCCATTGGCATCGTGCCGCAAGACACCGTGTTGTTCAACGATACCGTGGAATACAACATTGCCTATGGTCAGCCCGGTGCCACGCGCGCGCAGGTAGAGGAAGCGGCAGCCTCGGCCCACATTCATGATTTCATTGCCAGCACGCCAGCGGGTTACGCCACCATGGTGGGTGAGCGCGGACTGAAGTTGTCGGGTGGTGAAAAGCAGCGCGTGGCCATTGCCCGCACCTTGCTGAAGAACCCGCCAATACTGATTTTTGATGAAGCCACAAGTGCGCTGGACAGTGCCAACGAACGCGCCATTCAGGCCGAGCTACAAAGCGTGGCGCAAAACAAGACCACCCTGGTGATAGCGCACCGTCTTTCCACCGTGGTGGATGCGCACGAAATCCTCGTGATGGACGCAGGGCACATCATCGAGCACGGCTCCCACGCTTCATTGCTCGCTGCGAACGGACGCTATGCCTCCATGTGGGCGCTGCAACAGAATTCGGAGTAGCCTGTTCAGGACAGGCCAGCTACCTTGTCCAACTCAATCCCCGCATCGAGCGCATCCAGCAGTTCCTTGCGCGCCTTCAGTTTGGTGTTTCTGTGGGCCGTCATGTTGAGCTTCTTAAAGTGTTGGGCCATGGCCAGTGCTGTAGGCATCAGGTCTTCCACAGGCACGACTGCGTCCAGAAAACCTGCATCCTTGGCCGCTTGAGGGTTCAGCATCTCGGCGTTGATCGCACAGCGGTTGAATGCCGACTTGCGCAGGCGGTCGCGCGCTAGCGCAATGCCCACATGGTGCAGTGTCATGCCAATCTGTACTTCGTTCAGGCCAATGCTGAATGGCCCATCCACGCCCACACGATAGTCAGCCGCCAGCAATAGAAAGGCCCCTTTGGCCACCGCGTGGCCGTTGCAGGCCACGATGATGGGGTAGGGGTGAGCCAGCATGCGCCGCGCCAATGTGCTGCCCTGCGTCACCAGTCCTTTCGCGGCTTCCGGCGAGGCGGTAATAACTTTCAGATCGTAGCCGCCCGACAGGATGCCCGGCTGTCCGGTCAGAATCACGATGGCTTTGTCTTCCAGCGCGCGATCCAGCGCGGCATTCAGCGCCGCGATCAGAGCCGGCGACACTGCGTTGACCTTGCCATTGGAGAGCGTCAGTGTCGCAACGCCATCAGACAGTTGGTAGGAAACGAGATCAGACATGTTGAGGTGCTTTCTGCAGAGGTTTAGAACTTGATTTCCATACCCGCTTGGTAATTGGTGCGGGAACGGTTTACGGTACTGGTGTAGTAGCCGTCTGTCGAGAACGTTTGCGACTGCGTGTCCAGCGGCATCAGGTTGTTGGCTGAAATGCGTGCCGACAGTGTGCGGCTGAAGGTCCATTGGGCAAACACGTCGATGCTGCGGGTGCGCGACTGGTACTGCGACTGGCTTTGCGACTGCTGCGTCGTATAGCCAGGCGTGAAGGCCAGCGTTCCGCCCACGGTGATGGGCAATTGACCACTTGTGAAGCGGTAGTCAAAACCGATGTTGCCGGACCAGGGCTGCTGGCCATCGAGCCGGTTGTTCGGGCCGGGCAGGGCCTCGACTTCCGAGTGGTAGTAGTTCAGCGAAGTGCGCAGATTCAATGCGAGCTTGGGGTCAAACAGCGACGGGAACAATTCACCAGCACGGCCCTTGACCTCCAGTTCCATGCCGCTGGTAAACGCCCTGGAGAAGTTTTTGGGCTGTGATACCCAGCGCTGTACCGGCGAATAGTCCACGATCTGCAGCGTAGTGACGTTTCGGATCAGGTTGTTGATGTCCCGGTAGAACACGCCGATGCTGACCAGACCACCCCCTGGCAGGTATTTCTCATACGCTATATCAAGCCCGCTGGCCAGTTCCGGCAACAGACCCGAATTGCCCAGCCGGTCCGGTGACAGTTCGGTATTGGTCTTGCTGGTGACCGGGAACAGGCTGGACAGCGCCGGACGTGCGACGATCTGGCCCAGGTTCGGCGCCTTGTAGCTGCGTGTGATGCTGGCGCGGACCATGTCCTTGCCTTCGGGCGTCAGCTTGTAATTCAGATGCCACATCGGTGTGACCACGCTGCTGGTGTTGTCGATGTCAGTACCCACACCCTGGCTCCTGGTCTGAATGCGCTCACCGCGCAGACCCAGGTAGGTAGACCATTGCTTGTCGATTTCCCATTCGTCTTGCACAAACAGTGCCTGGCGCGTGATGCGTGCAGAAAATGGTTGGCCTTCGTATTCAGTGGTCTGCGGCACGCCCTTTAGCGTCACATCGCGTTTTTCTTCGCGCTGGCGCCATTCAAGGTCCCAGCCCGCAGTAATGCTGTGAGCGTCGTTTAGCAGGCGCGTGTAGTTGCCGGCCTGGGTCAGACCCGATTCGCCGTTGTCACCGATGGCGCGCAATTGCGCTGCCCCTGCGCGAATGCTCTGGGAGTCGAAAGTGCCCTTGGAGGCCTGCAGCCCGGCCTTCAGTTCGATGCGCTCGGTGCTGCTGAAATTGTTGACGTACTGCAGGTTAGTGCGCACGTTTTGCCAGGTGCCCGTGATGTCGTTGTCGTCGTCCAGGCTCGGGGTTCCGCTGACGACCTGGCTGTCATAGCGGGACTGGTTGTTCCAGACGCCGCGCTGCAGGAAGGATTGCCAGGTCAGGTTTTCATCGTCACTGATCTTCCAGTTCAGGCGAGGGCCCAGGTTAAAGCCATGGCCAAAATTGGACGTTTCAGAAGTTTGGGTCGACAGCGCGGGCGCGCCGTCCAGCCCGGGTTGGTAGCGCTCGGTGGTGCTCTGGCTCAGGCGGCGCCACTGGAACACCGAGATGGGCAGCGACAGCGACTTGTCGTCCCACTTCTCCCCGATGGTGAAGCTTCCCGAGATCGTGGGTTTGTCGACGTTGTAGCCCACGCCGACGCGCAAATCACGCTGCGAGACTTTGGGTGCTTCTTTCAGGATGATGTTGATCGATCCGGCTACTGCCTGGGCACTCTGGTCGGCGGTCGGAGCTTTGGCAACCTCAATGCGCTCCACCTGCGAGGGATCGAGCTGATCCAGCTGGAAACCGGGAGGTGCTGGATCGCCATTGAGCAAAATCAGGGTGTAGCCTGATCCCAGGCCGCGCATGCGTGGAGCATTGCCCTGCATCGTGACGCCGGGCAGGCGTTTGAGCACGTCGGCCACATTGGTGTCGCCGTATTTGTCCATTTCTTCGCGGCCATAGACCTGCTTGGCGACTTTGGCACGACGACGCAGGTCGTTGTCGGAGGGGGTTTTGGCAATAATGTCGACCCGGTCCAGACGCGAGCCGGGGGTGCGACCTGGGGCCTCGGGGGCGCCGGTGGGGGCTTCCTGGGCGATGGCGGTGGACAAAAGTGTGACGCACGCCAGCGCCATGCAGGTTTTTGTTGTACTTATCAAGCGGGACTCCGGGCGATGAATGTGTGCGTATTTTCGCTCGCTCTTGTGCCACCTTTGGTTTGTAGTGACATGGCTGAAATTTCGCAGATACAGTGTCAAAATTGAACCTCGGATTTTTCAACCTCCCCAAGAGTCATGCCAATGTTGTGCTGGAGTGGTCCAATCACCAAGACTGCCGCCAACGATGCGCGACAGGGTTTGGCTGCAATGCTTGCAGGCAAGCCGGTTAATGTGCCTGCGCGCAAGCCCTATGGTTGTTGTCGCGTGAAGTAGAAGGACTGAATGGAGCTACTTATCCCTTTCGCATTTGCTGTCGGCTTTTTCGTCCTGAAAAAGCGCGAGCAGCGCCAACGTATTGCGTTGCTCGGGGAGGTGCTCTCCAGGTTCGAGCTTGAAAAGCTGATGCAAACCCTGATGGATGGATACGTGCGGGCCTTGGGTGAAGATAGACCTGAGCGCCAGGCGCAGGTTTTGGGGTATCTTGCCTCACAGGAAGAAAGGCTGAGCGCGCAGTTTTCGCAATTTGCAGAGGCATTTTCTGCAGTGTGGGCAGATGATGCGCTGATCAGCACGCTGCCCGTTGCCTTTCCACGGGCACACAAGATATTCCCGTTTGCCACCCTGGATGCTCGAAAACTGATGCGCCTGCACGCTGACGCGCTGGCCGCCGCCATTGCCATTCCCCAACACACTGAGCCCAAAGAGCGGGCATTCACCATTACGGCGGAGCTGATGCTGATGCAACACACCTGCCACTGGTTTTGTCGATCGAAGGCAGTGGCTTGCGCGCGGTTGCTTGGCCAGCACAAGACCAGTTACGAGCAAGTCATTGCGGCAGTGGCGCCTCAGACCCGTGCGTCGTATCTGGCGGCTGTCGTTCCACTCAAGGGCTGGCACTAACCCCTGGCTATGCGTCTGCGCATAATGCTGACCCATGGAAACAAAATGGCTTGAAGACTTTGTGTCTCTGGCTGAAACCCGCAGTTTCAGCCGCTCCGCGCAGCTGCGACATGTGACCCAGCCAGCGTTTTCCCGGCGCATCCAGTCGCTGGAGGCCTGGGCGGGTACCGACCTGGTGGACCGCAGCAGCTATCCGACCCGGCTGACACCGGCGGGCGAGACGCTGTATGACCAGTCGCTGGAGATGTTGCAGTCGCTGCAAAGCACGCGTGCCATGCTGCGCGGTCACACCTCGGCCGGGCAGGACGTGATCGAGTTTGCGGTGCCCCATACACTGGCCTTTACATTTTTCCCGGCCTGGGTCTCTACGCTGCGTGAGAACTTTGGCCCTATCAAGAGCCGTCTGATTGCGCTTAACGTGCACGACGCAGTGATGCGCATGGCGGAGGGCAGCTGCGATGTGCTGATCTCTTACCACCACCCTTCTCAGCCCTTCCAGCTGGATGCAGGCCGGTACGAGATGGTCAGCCTCGGGCAGGAAGTTATCGCGGCCTACGTCAAACCTGATGCTGATGGCGCGCCCTTGTACAAGCTGCCGGGCCGCCCGGGGCAGTTGCTGCCCTACCTGGGCTACGCACCGGGTGCTTACCTGGGGCAAATGGTTGACCTGATCCTCAAACAGTCTGGCACCGCCATCCACTTTGACCGGGTGTACGAGACTGACATGGCCGAGGGCCTGAAAGCCATGGCGCTTGAGGGCCATGGCATTGCGTTTTTGCCGCACAGCGCGGTCAAGAAAGAGCTGCGGGCGAAGCGGTTGGTGAGTGCGGTGCCGCCCGACATCAAGGGCATGGAAATCACGATGGATGTGCGCGCTTACCGTGAAGCACCGTCTGGGAAGGAGTCCCTGCGGGGGGCCGGCCTGGGCGGCAAAAGCGGTATTCCCGCCCACAAGCGAACGGCACAAGCGCTGTGGGACTATCTCCTGTCGCAACCCGTTGAAAAGTAAACCTGAACATGATGAATGAAATAACCATTACCCGACCCGACGACTGGCATCTGCACGTACGCGATGGCGATGCGCTTAAAACGGTTGTGCCCCACACGGCGGCACAGTTTGGGCGCGCCATCATCATGCCCAATCTCAAGCCACCCGTCACGACAGCGGCACAGGCTCTGGCTTATGCGCAGCGCATTCGCGCGGTGGTGCCACAAGGCGTGAGTTTTGAGCCGCTGATGACGTTGTACCTCACAGACAACCTGCCCGCTGATGAGATCAAGCGCGCCAAAGATGCGGGTGTGGTTGCCGTCAAGCTGTACCCCGCCGGTGCCACGACAAATAGTGATGCTGGTGTGACCGATCTGCGCAAGACTTACAAGACACTGGAAGCCATGCAGCGCGAAGGTCTGCTGCTGTTGGTGCATGGGGAGGTCACCAGTCCTGAAATCGATTTGTTTGACCGTGAAGCCGCGTTCATCGACACCCAGCTGATTCCATTGCGCCGTGATTTCCCCGAGCTGAAAATTGTGTTCGAGCACATCACGACCCGCGAGGCTGCACAGTATGTGCAAGGTGCTGGCCAGTTCACTGGGGCCACCATCACGGCGCACCATTTGCTGTACAACCGCAACGCCATCTTCACCGGCGGCATACGCCCGCACTACTATTGCCTGCCTGTGCTCAAACGTGAGACGCATCGGCGGGCGTTGGTGGAGGCTGCAACCAGTGGCTCGCCGCAGTTTTTTCTCGGTACCGACAGCGCACCCCATCCTGCCCACTTGAAGGAGCATGCCACCGGCTGCGCAGGTTGCTACACGGCCCATGCGGCGATGGAGTTGTATGCCGAAGCGTTTGACAACGCGGGTGCGCTGGACAAGCTCGAGGCCTTTGCCAGCTTCAATGGTGCCGATTTTTATGGGTTGCCGCGCAACGCCGGCTCCGTCACGCTCAAACGCACCAGCTGGACGCCGCCCGAGAGCTTTGCGTTTGGTGAAACGGTGCTGAAACCACTGCGCTCGGGTGAAGCACTGCCGTGGCGCATGGTCTAGAAAATATCGACTGGCGCGCGCCCTGGCTGGCGCCACTTGTTGGGGTTGGAAAGCCTCTGGCGGAATGGGTCAATGCGGGTAGTGCCTGCCATGAAGCGCTGAATTTGCAGGGTGCGCCCGTGCGGTTCGTCTCTCAGTCCGATTTGCCAGCTGGTGAAGCTTACGAGCACTATATTTTCCATAGCCGCAACTGCCCGACCCGCGAGGGCCTGCACGACTTTTTCAATGGATTGTGCTGGATACATTTCCCGCAGACGAAGCAGCGACTGAACCAGTTGCAGGCGGGGCAGATCGATTTCGATGGCATCGGGCAGGTGCGCGGGGCGGTGCGAGATGCACTTACCGTGTTTGACGAAAACGCAGCCTTTTTTTGCGGTCCGCAACCCATGTGGGACGCCTTGGCTGCCAAAGACTGGCAGGCGCTCTTTGTGGATCTGAGGTCGATGTGGACGCAGGCCCACCTGGTGCTGTTTGGCCATGCCTTGATGGAGAAACTGGTTTCACCCCGAAAACCCATAACGGCCCACGTTTACAGGGCGTACCCAGCTACAGAATCGATAGCGGATCTGGATGCATGGGTGGCACAGGACCTGAGCGCGGAGAAGCTGGCCCGCAAGCCCTTTGCACACCTGCCTGTGCTGGGGGTGCCTGGCTGGTGGCCTGAAAATGATGACCCTACTTTTTACCAGGACCCGGCGGTCTTTCGTGCCCCCCGGGTAGGTGTCCACCACGCCAAATAACCTCAGCTTTTGTCGGCTAAGTACCAAAAGGCTTGATTTTCTAACGGTCGCCCCTAATATTCGCGGCAATGGCCCACCTCTGCTGGGCCACTTTTGAAGGAAACCATGAAACGCATCGTTCTGTTTGTATTGACCAACGTACTTGTTGTCGCCGTGCTGGGCATTGTGGCCAGCCTCTTGGGCGTGAACCGCTACCTGACCCCCAATGGCCTGAACCTTGGCGCGCTGCTCGGCTTTGCGCTGATCATGGGCTTTGGAGGTGCCATCATTTCGTTGTTGATCAGCAAGCCGATGGCCAAGTGGACCTCAGGTGTTCGCATCATCAACCAACCGCAAAACGCCGATGAGGCCTGGATTGTTGATACTGTGAAAAAGCTTGCCGACAAGGCGGGCATTGGCATGCCCGAAGTGGGCATTTTCGAAGGTGACCCCAATGCGTTTGCCACGGGTGCATTCAAGAATTCGTCTCTGGTGGCGGTGTCCACCGGCTTGCTCCAGGGCATGACGCACGAAGAAATCGAAGCCGTTATTGGGCATGAAATCGCCCACGTGGCAAATGGCGACATGGTCACCATGACGTTGATTCAAGGCGTGATGAATACGTTCGTGGTGTTTCTGAGCCGGGTCATCGGCTATGCCGTGGACAGCTTTTTGCGCAAGGGCGACGACCGTTCAGGCCCCGGCATTGGGTACATGATCACCACCATCGTGCTGGACATCGTGCTTGGGTTTGCCGCTGCCATGGTGGTGGCCTGGTTCTCTCGGCACCGCGAATTCCGCGCCGATGCGGGTGCGGCTCAACTCCTGGGCCGCAAGCAGCCCATGATCAATGCGCTGGCCCGCCTGGGCGGCATGCATCCCGGAGAGTTGCCCAAGAGCGTGGCTGCTTTTGGCATTGCCGGTGGCATTGGCAAGCTGTTTTCGACCCATCCGCCGATTGAAGAGCGCATTGCGGCGCTGCAAAACTCCCAGGGTTGAAGACTTAAAGTGGCTGTCCCGCGCTGGCTTGGCTAGCGCGGGCGAAACATCTTGAAAAGCCGGTCAGCACCAATTTCAAAATAGTCGGCCGGGCCACCGCCCCGCAGCACCGGTTGTGCACCTGCCGTGTCGTAAACGCCGTCCTTCAACAGCCTGCGGGCAATGTGAACCGCGACTACCTCACCAAATACCATCCAGCTGTCGATCAATGTGCCATCGGCAGACTGCAGACGCACTACCTGGGTGAGCTTGCATTCAAACGAAACCGGGCTCTCTGCTACCCGTGGCGGCGCAATCCGTGCCGATGGTGCCTGCGTCAGGCCCGCCAACGCAAACTCATTCACATCGGGCGGCACTGCAGCGCATGACGCGTTCATGGCCTCTGCCGTGGGCCGGGTCACAAGATTCCATGTGAACTCACGCGTTTCCTCGATGTTACGCACGGTATCTTTGTAGCCGATGCTTGAAAAGCCAATGATGGGCGGCGTGTAGTTGAAGCCGTTGAAGAAGCTGTAAGGTGCCAGGTTGACCGCACCGCTGCGGCTGCACGTTGAAATCCATCCAATCGGCCGGGGCCCGACGATGGCGTTGAACGGGTCGTGAGGCAAACCATGGCCCAATGCGGGCTCGTAAAAGTGGATATCGGTATCGATCATGGGGCAAGCAGCCAAAGTCGTGCAGAAGGCATTGTCACGGATGTCGCATGCACTTGCCGCTGAATTGGCTGTTCCACTTGGCCAGCATGGCCTCTCTAGAGTCCGACAGTTCGTAGGTCTGTGAAACGCAGGGCCTGATTTTCCTTCGGTGGCCCATTGCATGCATTGGTCATCGAAGGTGTTGACGCCCAGCCCACTATCAGGAACCGTGCACCAGGAGGAACCGTGCCCAGAGGCGGGTTTATTGCACTATCATTCTATCAATAGAACTAACTAGGTAATTGGCATGACAATGACCGGAGCGCTCGCCGGTGTGCGCATCATCGACGTCACCAGCGTCTTCATGGGGCCGTCGGCAACGCAGCTGCTGGGAGACTTGGGTGCGGACATCATCAAGGTGGAGTCTCCGCTGGGTGACTCGACGCGTGGCATCGGCCCGTTGGGTAAGGAAAAAATGGGCCCGCTTTATCTGGGGCTCAACCGAAACAAACGCAGTATCGTGCTGGACTTGAAGCAGTCGCAAGGTGTGGAGGCACTGCTCAAGCTGATTCAGAGCGCGGATGTTCTGACCTACAACGTGCGCCCACAAGCCATGCAGCGCCTGGGGTTGGGCTATGAGGCGTTGCAGACCATCAACCCGAAATTGATCTATGCCGGGATGTTCGGGTTCTCGCAGCGTGGGCGCTATGCGGGGCAGGCGGCCTTTGACGATCTCATTCAGGCAGCGTGTGCCTTGCCGCAGGCCGTGGCGGCTGGCAGCGGTGGCGTACCCCGGTACTTGCCCATCACCATCGCTGACCGCTCTGTGGGCTTGTATGCCTTCGGCGTAATTTGCGCCGCTTTGTATGCGCGCACCCAGACGGGTGTGGGCCAGCGGGTGGATATTCCCATGTTCGAAACCATGGTGCCCCAGGTGCTGGGCGACCACCTGTATGGCGAAACCTTTGTGCCGCCCAAGGGTGACTTTGGCTACCCGCGCCTGCTATCGCCCGAGCGGCGGCCCTATCAAACCAAAGATGGCTATGTGTGCTGTCTGATCTACACCGACCTGCAATGGCGCACCTTCCTGAAGGTGATCGGCCAACCCGGGTTGTATGACACTGATCCGCGCTTTGCAACGATGACCACCCGCACCGCGCATATCACTGCGCTCTACAGCATGGTGTCTGATGAGATGGCCAAGCGTACCGTTGAAGAATGGCGGGTGCTGCTGGGTGAGGCGGACATTCCCGTGTTCCCCATGCACACGTTCAGTTCGCTCATGGAGGACCCCCATCTGAGTGACATCAACTTCTTTGGTGAAGCCGAGCACCCCGATGTAGGTCGTATCCGCACCATGGCGGTGCCCAGCGAGTGGTCGGGCACACCACCTGATAACCACCGGCATGCGCCAGTTCTGGGCCAGCATAGCCGTGAGATTCTGCGTGAGGCCGGGTACGACGACAACGCTATTGACGCCATGCACGCGAGCGGTGTCACGGCTTGCCCCCTATCAATTGCAAACCCACAAGGAAATGTATGACGGATAAAAACATGACAGATCGGATCGTGCGAATTGGTGGCGCCAGTGGTTTCTGGGGCGACAGTTGCGTGGGGCCCGCCCAACTGGTTGAACTCGGCCATGTGGACTACCTCGTGTTTGACTACCTTGCAGAGCTCACCATGTCGGTGCTGGCGGCAGCGCGCCTCAAAAACCCTGATCTGGGCTACGCGACAGATTTTGTGACGGTGGCGATGAAGACCGTGCTGAAAGACGTCGTGGCCAAAGGCATACGGGTGGTCAGCAATGCGGGTGGCATGAATCCGCAGGCGTGTGCCCGCGCCTTGCAGCAGGTCGCGCAAGAGCAGGGATTGACGATCCGCATTGCGGTGGTGGAAGGTGACGATGTGATGCCGCTGATACCGGATCTGCGCAGTCAAGGCGTGAAAGAAATGCAGTCGGGGCAGCCGCTGCCAGAGAACCTCATCAGTGCCAATGCCTATCTGGGCGCCGTACCCATTCGCCAAGCCCTGGATGATGGTGCCCAGATTGTGATCACCGGGCGCTGTGTGGACAGTGCGGTCACGCTGGGCGTGTTGATGCACGAATTCAAATGGCCGGCTGACGACTATGGTCGGCTCGCCCAGGGTAGCCTGGCCGGCCACATGATTGAATGCGGCTGCCAGGCAACGGGTGGCCTGCACACCGATTGGGAAAGCGTGCCCGATTGGGACAGCATTGGCTATCCGGTGCTGGAGTGCAGCGCCGATGGCAGCTTCACCGTGTGTAAGCCGGAAGGCACAGGGGGCCTGGTGAGCGTGGCTACCGTTTCCGAACAGTTGTTATATGAGATTGGGGACCCTGGCAGCTATATATTGCCTGACGTCATTTGTGATTTCACGGCCGTGCAAATCGAGCAGTCGGGTACCAACCGGGTGGTGGTGCGCGGAGCAAGAGGGCGAGCCCCAACGGCGTTCTATAAAGTGTCTGCTACCTATGCGAAGGGTTTTCGCTGTACAGCGCAACTCACGATCGTCGGAATTGACGCGGTACCTAAAGCGCGGCGTACGGCTGATGCAATTCTGGCGCGAACACGTCGCCTGTTTGCTGCGCAGGGTTGGGGCGACTACAGCGCTACTCAAATCGACGTGCTGGGCTCGGAGTCGTGTTACGGACCCCATGCATCGGCACCGCAGATCCGTGAAGCGATCATGCGACTGGCGGTGACCCACCCCAACAAGCTGGCATTGGCCCTGTTTGCGCGCGAGATCGCACCGGCTGGCACCAGCTGGTCGCCAGGCACTACAGGCTCGGGCGGTGGCCGCTCAGGCGTCTCGGCATCGATCCGCCAGTTCGCCTTTTTGCTGCCCAAGTCTGCGTTGACGCCCGTTGTCGTTGAGGGTGACCAACGCGCTGTGGTGAACCTGCCCGCGCCGGGCAACTCGGTTGGCGCTGCCGATGCGGTGGTGGCTTCGGTGACCCCTGTGTCTTCGCGTGTGCCGTCTGGCGAGACGTTAGACGTACCTTTGATCACACTGGTGTGGGGCCGAAGCGGCGACAAAGGTGACATTTCAAACATCGGCCTGATCGCGCGCAAGCCGTCGTTTCTGCCCTACCTGCGCCACGCACTCACGCCGGAGCGCGTCGGGATATGGCTCGCACATCTGGTGAAAGGGTCAGTCACCCGGTACGACCTGCCGGGTATCTACGCCATGAATTTCGTCTGCGAACAGGCCCTGGGCGGTGGCGGCATGGCTTCGCTGCGCAATGACCCGTTGGGCAAGGGCATGGCGCAAATTTTGTTGTCGATGCCTGTGACCATGCCGGTATCAGAATTGCAATGACCCGCACGACCACCGCTACAAAGCGTGCCCCCGGCAAGGCTGCCGAGGGCTTGCCGGGCGGCGCCGGTTCGGGTAGCAGTATCGCTAAAGACGGGGGTAGTGGTGTGGTGAGTGGCGTTGCTTTGTACGTGCAATTGGCCAGCCTGCTGCGCCACCGCATTGCCAGTGGGCAGTGGCCCGTGGGGTATCGCATGCCGTCAGTGGAGCAGATGGCCAATGAGTTCGGCGTGGCCCGGGTCACGGTTCGGCAGGCCTTTGCCATGCTGGTGCAGGAGAACCTGGTGACGAGTCTGCGCGGCCGTGGTACCCATGTGTGTGGCGTGCCCGTCAAGTTGGATCAAGGCCTGCACTCGGCCATCAACGACATGCGGGTGGGCCACAGCGATTTTCAGATTCGAGTGCAGGAGAAAAGCAGGGTTACCAAGCTGCCGATAGGTTTGGCAGAAAGAGGCCTCGCATTGGACCGCTATGTGCGCCTGCGCAAACTGCATCTGCACGATGGCGTGCCGTTTTGCCTGATCGATCTGTATGTGGCCGCTAGCGTGTTCAGCAAGTTCCCAAAAGGCAGTGAAAGCCGATTCAAAATTGGTCACCTTTTGCGCGAAGTGAAAGACTGCCATCTTGGCGTACTGCTTCAAACCATGACAGTAGAGCCCGCCGACTTCATGGTTGCCAAAGATTTAGGGTGTTCGTTCTCAAGTCCCATCGCCAAAATTCGCCGTGTGACTCTGGATGATGCAGATCAGATTATTTATACAGGCTGGTTTTGGTACCGGGGTGACCGCTTCATACTGGATATGGAGCTGCCCGCCAACCTGACAGAGCGGTACCCTGCCATCGCAGTACCTGACAGCCTGGCCACTTGACTGAGACATTCACTT
>JANPAZ010000319.1:0-4535 GCA_031430225.1 Rhodoferax sp.
CTTTGGGTTGACCAGGCTCTTGGCATTGGGCTTGCCCGCGGACTTGACCCTGTGATGGGGATTGGGGGAGATCAGAACAAGCTCTTCCTCGTGCAGCACCGCCATTTCAAGGTCGGGCGACTTGTCAGGGTTGTAGAGTACCGCCATATCGAGATTGCCCACGCGCAGCCCCTCGTACATGAGCACTGAAAATCCTTCGGTCAGGGTCAATTGGGCGTGGGGCAGCTCTTTGCGGAACGCGTGCGTCAACGGCACAGTGATCAATTTGGACAAACTGGGCGGCAGGCCAATGGAGACCTTGCCAGCGAGCGCACCCCGGGCTGTACTCAGCTCCTCGCGGGCCAAAGCCACCTGGTGCAATATGCCGCGCCCGTGTTCCAGGAGCAGCTTTCCCGCGTCGGTAGGAGTGGCACCGCGCCCATTGCGGGTCAACAGGTTCTGGCGCAGTTCAACTTCCAGCAGCCTTATCTGACGACTCAGTGCGGGTTGTGCAATGTCGAGCGCAATGGAGGCGCGGGTAAAACTGCCCAATTCGGCAACACGAACGAAGTACTCCAGTTGCTTTAAATCCATGTTCTGATTTTATTGGCATAGCATGCCAAAAGATATAAGTGTTTGTTCTAACCGCGCGCATTGGCCCGACCCGCCCCGTTGTGAATCAACTAGCATCGCGGCATGCTCGGATCGACGTCGAATTTTCAATCAGCCAATGCGAGGCCCTTGCGCGTGCTGGTGGCCGAAGACCATCCGGCCAACCAGATGCTCGCCATTGCGGCGCTCAAAAAACTCGGGCACACCGGCGTGCTGGTGGAAGACGGAGAAAAGGCGATGCGCTGCCTGGCACAACTGAAATTTGACCTGATCCTGCTTGACGTGATGATGCCCGTGATGGACGGCATGGCCGTTTTGGCCACGATTCGCGAAAGTGAGCGACAAACTGGGTCCCGCCAATTGATCATCATGGCGACTGCCCACGACGCACCGGGCGATCGGGAGCGGTTTTTGTTGTCAGGGGCAGATGGCTATGTCACAAAGCCATTGAAGGTGTCCAGCCTGGCAAGTGAAATTCGCCAGCTACTTTGCGCCAGGTAGGCGCCATCTCAGGTGTTTTCCCGGGCGGGTACAGCTGAACCCCTGAGCCGACGTTGACATGACGGCGGCCTATACTGAAACAATTAATCTTGCCGGAAGTTCGCGGATGTCGTCACACCCCAGATCCAAGCCTTTCAACGCTTTTTTGAGGCCTGGTGTCAGGCTGATGCAGCGCCTGCATATGCCGACCAAACTTCTGGGGATGGGGATTCTGTCCTTGGTCCCGCTGGCCATTGTTGGCGTTCTTCTACTCGGGCAACTTCGCGCGGAATACGAGCTGGCACGCAAAGAATCCTTGGGGGCCGACTTTGTGGTCCGGTTGACGGAAGCCGTTGTACAGACCCAAACCCACCGTGGCCAGACCAATCAGGTCTTGTCTGGCAACGCAGGGGCGGCCACCGCACGCGAACAGACGCGTGACAAGCTCAAGAGTGCCATCATGGCCCTGGACGCCAGCGCTCAAAGTTTGCCCCAGTTACAGCTTCAGCCTCGCTGGAACAAATTAATGCCTGCCTTGCAGGAATTGATGCGTGACGAATCGGGTCAAGACCGGGCAAAAGTGTTCGCGGCGCATAGCGCACAGATTGACCAATTGAGACAGCTTGCGGCCTATGCCGGAGAGACGTCCGGATTGTTGCTTGACCCTGAGGCGGGTACGTTTTTCCTGATGGATGTGGTGGTGGAGCGGTTCATCCCCTGGATCGAAATAGCTGGCGTCATGCGCGGTACTGGTGCGGGCCTGTTGTCACGGGCGGACGTTGGCGACGCCGAGCGGGCAGGCATGCTGGGCTATGCCCGTCAGCTGGAGGGGCAAACGACCACCATTCGTGAAAAGCTGGAGGCCCTGACGCGGGCGGGAGAAGGCATGCCCAAGAGTTGGGACGCTGCCCAAAGTGCGTCCGCCGCGTTTGTGGGGCTGGTGACCAGCACGTTTGGGTCCGGGGCTGCCAAAGACGCCAAGGGGGATCCCGCGGCCTTTTTCGGGCAGGGCACGAGGGTGATCGAGGCGGCACAGGTGTTCCAGAAAGAAAGTGCCCAGCGGCTGGTGCAATTGCTGAATCAGCGGCGTGACAACGCAATGCGGCAAATGATCATCATCGTTGTGGGTGCATTGGCCGGGTTCTTTTTGCTGATGTATGGCTTGGTGTGTTTTTCTGTGGCCACGCTGAAGAGCATCAGCAATCTGCAGCGGGTCATGGTGCAGGGGACGGCTGGAAACCTGTCAGAAAGAATCACTGTTTACGGTAGCGATGAGCTGGCACAAATTAGCAGTGAATTTGAGAGGATGCTGACCCGTATCTCCGAACTGGTGGCCGATGTGCGCAGTTCGTCGGCGATGGTGAGTCATGTGGGCGGCCAGTTGGTCGAAGACAGCCATTTGCTGTCAGAGCGCACACAGTCCCAGGCGGCCAGTCTGGAGCAGTCAACCGCCAATATCAGCGAAGTCAGTCAAATGGTGGCCCGTAATTCAGAGGCCGCGTCGGAAGTGAGTCTCATGTCCAAAGCGCTGAGCGGCGAGGCGGAAAAGGCCAGTGGCCTCATGCACAAAACGGTGGGAGTTGTCAGCACGCTGCAGGCAACTTCAAGCCGCATGAGCGACATCATTGGCACGATTGACAGCATTGCCTTTCAGACCAACATTCTCGCCCTCAATGCCGCGGTTGAAGCGGCGCGCGCTGGCGAGCAGGGTCGCGGGTTTGCGGTGGTGGCCTCCGAGGTGCGGGCCTTGGCAGGGCGCAGCCAGAAGGCTGCGGCTGAGGTGCGCAAGCTGATTGACGAGTCCTCAACGAGGGTCGGTTCGACAGTCAACGGCATCAAAGAGGTCGGTGAGTTGATGGACAGTCTGGTCAGTGGAATCAGGGAGGTCACACTGACGGTTGAAACGATTGCCGATGGCAGTGCAAAACAAAGTACGGCCTTGGATGAGGTGGTGCAGGCCGTCGGCGACCTGGACCGTGTCACCAGTGAGAACTCCTCCATGGTGGAGCGCACCGCCCACCGCTCGAACCGGCTCACGATGCGCTCCAGGCAGCTTGAAGATGCGGTGAGCCACATCAACTTGCGCCAGGGCACGGCGGATGAGGCCATGACGCTTGCCCAGGCTGCCCATGATCATGTGAAGGCGGTTGGTTTCGAGCGCGCCTTCGCCGACTTCCATAACAAAGAAAGCGACTGGGTTGACCGCGATCTGTATGTCTTTGTGTTTGATCGTGAGGGCGTCTACCGGGTGATGGGGGCCGACAAGGCAAGGGTAGGAACCCGGTTGAGCGACATACCGGGTGTTGACGCCGCCAGGTTGCTGGACGACTCCTGGGACCGAGTGGCCAAGGGCGGTGGCTGGGTAGAGTACAACATCCTCAACACAATTACGGGCGACGTACGCGGCAAAGCGTCATTTGTCCTGCAAATCGATGACGACCGGCTCATTGGCAGCGGTGCCTACAAAAGCGCCATTCTGACCCCTTGAAGCGCGTCAGATGGCCTTTGAAATTTTGCATAGCATTTCAAAAGATATCGACGTTTGATCTAACTGCTAGCGGTCCGGACGGCTTTCTGATTGACTGTGATCGGTGCAGAATTCGACGGTGCAAAAAGCTGTACCTTTGTTGTTGTTGCCGGGTCTTATGTGTAATGAGGTGTTTTGGGCACCGCTTGTGCAGGCTTTGCCGCCAGATTTCGACGTCCGGGTCGCCGATTACGGCGACGCCGGCACGATCACGGCTATGGCACAAGCGGCGCTAGAATGTGCTGCGCCGCGTTTCTCATTGGCCGGCCACTCCATGGGCGGCCGGGTTGCCCTGGAGGTGGTGCGCCTGGCACCCGATCGCGTCACCCAACTCATTTTGATGGATACCGGCTATCTGCCGTTAGGCGCTGGCGACGCAGGAACCCTTGAACGTGCTGGGCGCGTGGCGCTGCTTGACACAGCCCGGCGTGACGGCGTGCGCGCCATGTGTACCGATTGGGTCAAAGGCATGGTGCACCCTGCGCGGTTGAGTGATGCAACCCTGATCAACGCCATACTTGATATGTTTGCAACGAAAGACGCAGCGCGCTTTGCCTGCCAAATTGACGCGCTCCTCTCGCGACCCGATGCCAGCCCGGTATTGGCAAACTTGACTATTCCAACGATGCTGCTGTGCGGCAGGCAGGACAGTTGGGCCGGCGTCGCGCAACATGAAGCCATGCAAGAGCTTGCGACGCGTGCTGGCCTGAGCGTCGTTGAAGAGGCCGGTCACATGGTTCTCATGGAGCAGCCCGAAACCACAGCGCGGGCCATTCTTGAATTTCTGGGATGACACCGAGTCTGCCGCTGCTTTTTTGAACACAAACCTCCACTCTTATTCACCTTTTCCTGACATGACCATCCACATCAAAGGTATCTCTTCCATGGCGACCCGCCAGGTGCTCGCTGAGCTGGTTGACGGATTTCAGAAACTCTC
>JANPAZ010000320.1:0-9209 GCA_031430225.1 Rhodoferax sp.
CACGCGCTGGGGCTGGACAACCACGCGGTCAAGGTTGAATGCAGGCGCATGGGCGGTGGCTTTGGTGGCAAGGAGACGCAAGCCGGGCACCTGGCCGTGTGGGCAGCCATTGCGGCGAACAAGCTGGGGCGCCCTGTGAAACTGCGTCTGGACCGCGACGATGATTTCATGATCACCGGCAAGCGCCATCCTTTTGAATACAAATACACCGCCGGCTTTGACGACACGGGTCGCCTGTGCGGGCTGAACCTGATGATGGCCGCCAACTGCGGCTTCAGCGCCGACCTGAGCGGCCCGGTGGCCGACCGCGCCGTGTTCCACGCCGACAACGCCTACTTTCTGGAAGACGTGTCGATTGCGTCGTACCGATGCAAGCTCAATACCCAAAGCCACACCGCTTTTCGCGGGTTTGGTGGGCCGCAGGGCGTGATCGTCATCGAAGCCATCATGAGCGACATTGCACGCCACCTGGGTCTTGACCCGCTGGATGTGCGCATGCGCAATCTGTACGGCAATACGGATCGAAATGTCACCCACTACCAGATGAAGGTGGAAGACAACATCCTGGCACCACTGCTATCAACATTGGAGCAAACTTCTCAATATCGCCGTCGGCAACGGGCCATTTCAGACTGGAACAAGAACAGCCTGGTCATCAAGCGCGCCATGGCCATCACGCCCGTCAAGTTCGGTATCAGCTTCACGGCTACGCTGTTCAACCAGGCGGGAGCGTTGGTGCATGTGTACACCGATGGCAGCGTGCAGGTCAACCATGGCGGCACCGAAATGGGCCAGGGCCTGAACACCAAAATCTGCCAGATCGTGGCCGATGAGCTGGGCGTGCCGTTCGAGCGTGTGCTGGCCACGGCCAGCGACACCAGCAAGATCCCCAATGCGTCTGCCACAGCTGCATCAGCAGGCACCGACCTCAATGGCCGCGCGGCGCAGTTTGCAGCGCGCCATGTTCGCGACAACCTGGCGGCATTTGTATGTGGGCTGGATGGCTGTGGTGCTGGCGCCATCCGCTTTGACGGCGGGCAAGTCCACTCGCCCAAAGCCACGCGCAGCTTTGATGACGTGGTGAAGCTGGCCTATGCCAACCGCATCCAGCTCTGGAGCGACGGCTTTTACCGCACGCCCAAAATCCATTACGACAAAGCCACGTTGACGGGGAGGCCTTTTTACTACTTCGCCTACGGTGCCGCTTGTACTGAAGTGGCCATTGACACCCTCACCGGCGAGAGCCGGGTGCTCAAGGTTGACATCCTGCACGACGTGGGCCGCTCGATCAATCCAGCGATAGACATAGGTCAAATTGAAGGCGGCTTTGTGCAGGGCATGGGCTGGCTCACTACCGAGCAACTGGTTTGGAATGACAAGGGTTATTTAAGCACCCACGCCCCCAGCACCTACAAGATACCGGCCACGGGCGACATACCCGAACACTTCAAGGTAGACCTGTGGCCCGAGCCCAACCGCGAAGACAACGTGTTTGGCAGCAAGGCCGTGGGAGAGCCGCCGTTCATGCTGGCCATCAGCGTGTTTGAGGCGCTGCGCGATGCGGTGGCGCAGGCCCGACGGGAGGCTCCTGACGCCAAGCCTGTGGTTCAACTCACAGCACCGGCCACCGCCGAGAATATTTTGGCGGCGTTGAGTTCGTGAACTGACTCCCTGCCGAACCTCACGACCACCCGATTCCAGGCTGGCGTTGAGCCCCGCTGGATCGAACTGCCTCCGATATGAAATAGACTGTCCATCAAATGGACTTTTCCGCCACATTTCTGATGCAGTTGGCCCTCAACGGTGGTCTGGCTTCCCTGTTGATTCTGGCGATTGCGCTGGTGCCCATCCAAAACCTGTGGAATGGCAGCGTCAAAGCCCAGATTGCCCTAGGGCTGGCATTTGGTCTGGCCGCTGTTTTAGCCATGAACGCGACCCTGGTGCCGGTGCCGGGTATTTCTATCGACATGCGGACGGTCATCTGCGCCGTCAGCGCCTTTGCCATCGGACCGGTGTCAGGGATCGTCACGGTTGTGATTACCGGGCTTTACCGTGTCAGCCTGGGAGGCGCAGGCCTTGTTCCCGGTCTTGGTGCGATCATCAGCGTCGCCCTTGTCGGCTTGGCATGGCGTCAGGCGCGCACCAGCGGAAAAATCACCCATCGGCAGGCATTGCTCGGCCTTGCCCTGAGCACGCCAGCCGTCGCGTTGGCCTGGACACAAGCGCTGCCCCAGCCTTTGGCCAGCGAGTTGCTCACGCGGCTTCTGGTACCCGTCTCAATTGCCTTCGTCGTAGGGGTGCTTTTGCTGGGTAGCTTGATTGAGCTTTTGCGTTCGCGGGCACATACCCAAATGGTGCTCGCCCAGGCCGTTGACGACCTGCGGATAAGCCGCGATGAATTGAGCCTGGCCGTCGACGCTGCTGGTGATGGACGATGGAGTTGGGAAAGCAACACCCGGTACCTGCGAGTGTTGGGGCCGCTGTATGAAGATTTTGATTTGGGAGACTTGAACAGTTCCATCGAGCTGAAGCGTTGGCAGGCCCTGATACATCCCGATGACCGCCCCAGAACAAAAAATGTCCTGGCGGCTTACATGAGGCGGCCCGTCGGTACTTTCGTATCCCGTTTCCGGGTCAAAGACAGGAACGGGCATTGGCGATACGTTGTCTCACGAGGCGGCGCTGTAAAAGTGAATGCCAATGGCGAAGCCCTGCGCATGGTCGGAGTTCATATCGATGAAACCGCATTGCGGGAGGCGGAACAGGCTGTCACGGACGAGCGGACCAAACTTGCCAGCATTTTCCACACCCTGCCGGATGCCGCTGGCAGTTCCAGGATTTCCGATGGCCGCTACATCGAAATCAATCCGGCGTTTGAACGCCTGACGGGTTACAGCCGCGGCGAGGTCATCGGGCGCACCTCTGTGGAGTTGGGCATCTGGGCCGACCCCACCATGCGGGAACGACTCCTCGAGGAATACCAAGAGAAGGGCCGGGTAGACCGGCTGGAACTGTCGATTCGTTCGCGTGATGGACGGGAGATACCGGGCCAAATGTCTGCCAGCCAGTCTGTGATGGGCGGTGAAGACTGCTTTGTCTTTGTTTTCCACGACCTGACGCAGGAAAGACAGGTCTTGCAAGAGCTTAACTTCAGCAAAACTGCGCTGAACGACGCAGGTCGGTTGGGACGCCTTGGTGCCTGGGTCATTTACTTCGACGGCACGTCTGACGACTATTGGTCACCGGTCTGCCGCGATATTGTGGGCATTACGCCCGATGAGCCAGTCCCTCAAAACTTCACGGAGCGCTTTGTTTTGCCAGAGCACCAGCAACTTGTGCGCGAGATGGAGCGCCGTGCCCGCGGGCAGCTTTTGAGTTGGGATATTGAAGTCGAAATTCAGCGGGTCAACGGGCAGCGTCTCTGGCTGCGCATTGTGGGCGAGCCTGTGGTCGAACATGGGCAACTCCAGCACATCCGGGGTCTGATGCAGGATGTGGATGCCAGTCACCGTGCCATTGACCAGTTGCGACAGTCTGAAGAACGGTTCTCCGGCATTTTCAAGTTCTTGCCCGAAGCCCTGGCAATCGTTGATCAAGGTGATGGCCACTACATCGATGTGAATCCGGCATGGGAAAAATTGACCGGCTATCCCAGGGACCAGGTTGTCGGCAAAAATGCCGTGGAAATTGGCATGCTGCCTCGCGCCAAAGGCAGTGAAATGCTCCAGTCGTGGGGCCGGCGCACCCCATCCCGCGACAACGAGACTGAAATCACGACTCGTGACGGTGAAAAGCGGACCACCCTGCTCTCAAGCAGGCCGATGACCCTGGACGGCGTGGATTGCTGGCTTTCCATGCATCGCGACATTACCGAGCGCCGGCAGGTGCAAGCCAAAATCCAGGAACGCGAAGAGCAACTCTCACTGAGCGTGGCGGCGGCCAACCTGGGCACCTGGGATCTGTTGGTGGAAACCGGCATTGTTTCCGGCAATGCCCGTTGGTACCAGATGCGTGGACTACCGGCCAACAGTGGCGGCCTAAGCCTGGCGCAAGTACGCGATACCGCCCACCCGGACGACCTGCCCCTGTTGCTGGATGGCATGCGAGCCCAATATCGAAACAGTGAGCACGCGTTTGATGTGGTCTCAAGGACCGTCTGGCCCGACAAAAGTATTCACTGGATTCGTGACCTTGGCAAGGTCGTCACGCGCGACGCCAAGGGGCGCGCTTTGCGCATGCTGGGGTTAACCATGGATGTCACCCACCAGCATGAGCAGGATGAACGGCTTCAGCACATGGCGCACTTTGACCCACTTACCGGATTGCCGAACCGGCTGCTGCTTGGCGACCGGATGACGCAAGCCATGGCCCACGCCGAACGGACTGGCGAGTTGCTGGGAGTGGTGTACCTTGACCTGGATGGCTTCAAGCCCGTCAACGACCGCCTCGGGCACAGTGCGGGCGATGAACTTCTCAAAATGATTGCTTCACGACTTCCCGGCGCCATACGAGCGGGGGATTCGGTCGCACGCCTGGGGGGTGATGAGTTCGTGTTGTTGTTGGCCTCGCTGGCAGATAGTCAGGATTGCGTTTTGGCCATGCAGCGGGCCATGACCGCGATTGGGCAGCCGTTCGAGGTAAGCGGTGAATCCATTTCAGTGACGGCGAGTATGGGGGCCACCTTGTACCCACAGGATCGCAGTGATGCAGACACGCTGTTGCGCCATGCTGATCAAGCCATGTACGTGGCGAAACAGGCTGGACGCAACCGATTTCACTTCTTCGATTCAGAACAGGAAGAGGCTGAACGAACACGCAATGACCGCCTCGCTGAATTGCGCGATGCGCTGCGTGGGGGACAGTTCACATTGCATTTGCAACCCCGGGTCAATATGCGCACGGGCGCCGTTGGCGGGGCCGAGGCGCTGGCGCGCTGGCTGCATCCAACCCTTGGTCTGCTGTCGCCAGCCGCGTTTTTGCCCGACATTGAGTCTTCTGAACTGAACACCGAATTTGGTGAGTGGGTCATCGCCAGCGCGCTAGACTTATTGGGTGGATGGGCGACCAAAGGGCATGAATTGGGCTTGAGCATCAATATCACGGCCCGCCATCTTCAATCGCCAGACTTCTCCGCCAGATTGCAGGTGCAATTGCAGAAACATCCGAACGTGAAGGCTAAACGACTCGAAATCGAAGTGACTGAAAGCGGCTCACTTTCAGATCTGGGCACTGCCGTGAACGTGATTGAGAACTTACATAAGTCCGGCGTGAAGGTGTCGCTCGATGATTTTGGCACCGGCTATTCGTCGCTCACCTACCTGCGAAGGCTGCCCGTAGACACGCTCAAGATTGACCAGAGCTTCGTACGCGACATGCTGCACGACCTTGACGACCGGGCCATCGTCAAGGCCGTGATCAGTCTGGCGCACTCCTTTGGCCGTGAGGTGGTTGCAGAAGGCGTTGAAACCGCTGCGCAAGGCACTCTGCTGCTGGAGATGGGATGTGAAATGGCGCAAGGGTATGGCATTGCGCGCCCCATGCCGGAGTCAGAGCTGTCTGCCTGGATTGCGCGCTGGCAATCCGGTTCGCTCTGGCATTTGGCAAATCAGGAATGAGCCCCTGCATGGGGAAACGGTGACGCTCAACGCACCCAATCCCAGCCCATCATCAGCACCGCAGCAGCCATCACGCCCGTGCCCAGCCAGCCAAACCAGCGCGTTTTGCGGCCCGAGGTAAATGGGCCCATCACCTCAGGTCGGGACGCCAGCAGCATCAACCCAACCATGATGGGTACGGCCACCACGCCGTTGATCACGGCACTGGCATACAGCGCCTTCATGGGGTCAACCGGCGTGAAGTCCAGCCCCGTGCCGATCAATGTCGCCAGTGCAATGATGGCGTAGAAGCGCTTGGCCTCAAACCATTGCCGCTCTAGCCCTTCAGGCCATCCAAAGGCCTCGGCCACGGCATAGGCGGCCGAAGAGGCCAGCACTGGCACCGCCAACAAACCGGTGGCGATGATGCCGCCCGCAAACAAGGCAAAGGCAAAATCACCAGCCAGTGGGCGCAAGGCCTGCGCCGCCTGCGCCGCAGATGTCACGTCTTTGATGCCCGCACTGTGCAGCACCACCGCCCCGGTCAGTATCACGAAAAAAGCAATCCCGTTGGAAAACAGCATGCCGACCATCGTGTCCTGTTTCACACGGCGCAAATCGTTTCGAACCTGTCGGTCTGAGCCCCGCTGCCCGCCGCGCAGCCGCAGCTCCTCCACCTCCTGCGAAGCTTGCCAGAAGAAGAGATACGGCGAGATGGTGGTGCCCAGCACGGCCACGATCGTCATCCAGTACGCGGAGGACCATTGCAACCGGGGCAACACCAGGTCCCGCAGCACCTGGCCCCACGGCACATGCACGGTAAACACAACCGCCACGTAGGCAAACAGCGTCAGGGTGAGCCACTTCAGAAGGGGTGCCAGGCGGCGATAAGGCACCAGCACCTGCAGCACCACCGTCAGTGCGCCAATCCATGCGGAATGAAAATGGGCAGGCCCGCCCACTACCAGATGAATCGCGCCACCCATGGCAGACACATCAGCCGCGATGTTGATGATGTTTGCAACCACCAGCAACAGCACCATGCTGACCAGAAACCAGCGCGGCGTGTGCTCGCGCAGATTCGCCGCAACGCCTTTGCCGGTAACCCGGCCGATACGTGCGCTGACCAGCTGTATGGCGATCATGAACGGCAGCGAGAGGAACACCGTCCAGAGCATGCCAGTGCCAAACTGTGCGCCTGCCTGGGTATAGGTTGCTATGCCGGATGGATCATCGTCCGCAGCCCCCGTCACCACGCCCGGCCCGACATGACGCAGAAAAGACGGGATGCGTTTAAACATGGCGGACCATAGCACGCTGGCGTGCTTGGGGATGCAGCAATTGCTGAAGTACCCGCTTCGTCATTGCGAGCGTAGCGTGGCAATCCACGCCTCAGTCGAGCGCGAGCATGGATCGCCGCGCTACGCTCGCAATGACATTGAATAAGTATGTTTGCAATTTCTAAATCCCCTTGTTTATTCAGCAAACAGCCCCACAATGACTTCGCGCAGCCACTGGTTACCCGGGTCGGACTCAAACCGCCGACTCCAGTGCAGGGACACGGTGAAGTCGCGCAGCGGAAAAGGTGGCTCGATGACGGCATGGTTGCCATCCTCCGCAAAACCGTGTGCAATATTGCCGGGCATCACCGCGGCCAGATCGGTGGCGCGAACAATCGCGGGCAGCACCATGAAATGCTCGGTCGTCAGGCGCAGCCGGTCTTCCAGCTTGAGCAGTTGCAGGATGCGCAGCGTGTCGGAATGGGATCGCACCGCCACAAATTCCAGGCCATGCAGCGCGTCCAGCAAGGCCTTGCCTTGGTCAGACGAACCAGCCGTCACACGACGCCCGCGCGCGGGTTTGAACTTCTCGGCAAACGGGTGCCCTGCACGTAGCAAAACGGCATAGCGGTCTTTGAGCAAATGCACCCGCTGGGTTTCCTTCACGGTTGGCAAGAACCCGAACGCAAAGTCAATGCGACCGCTGTCGAGCGCGTCAGCCACGAGGCTGGCTGCCAATGCCGAGGTTTCTACCCGCACGCCCGGCGCACGCTCGCGCAGGGCAGTCATCAACCCGGGGAGGAACCGGCTCTCGCCAATGTCGCTCATATGGATGCGAAACACCTTGCGCGAACTGGAGGCCTCGAACTGCGCCGATTCAGTGAATGCCTGCTCGATCGTGCCCAGTGCACTGTGCACCGCATCCGCCAGGCGGTCCGCACGGGGGCTGGGTGCCACGCCCCCGGCAGCACGCACAAACAGGGGGTCGTTAACCAGCAGGCGCAAACGCGTCAAACCCTGGCTGACTGCAGGCTGTGTCAAGTCAAGCAGTTCGGCGGCGCGGCTGACATTGCGGGTGCGGTAGACCGCATCAAACAGGCGCAGCAAATTCAGGTCGATGTCTTTGATATGCATTTGGCTAATATTAAATAGATCTTATATTTTATTGATTGATAACTTCAAGCCAACGACACTCACAGCTCACACAAAAATCGCGGGAGTCGTCGTGGAAGTCACATTCACCAAAGAGATCGAATCGCTGCGCCTGGGCAAGGGTGACACCTTCCATGGCGAAGGCATTCTGGCCATCACCAAAGCGCTACTGCAATCGGGCGTGGCCTATGTGGGCGGCTATCAGGGCGCGCCGGTGTCGCACCTGCTGGACGTGATGGTGCAGGCCAAACCCTTGATGCAGGAACTCGGCGTACACGTGGAGGCCTGCTCCAACGAGGCGTCCGCCGCCGCCATGCTGGGTGCCAGCATCCACTACCCGCTTCGCGGCGCGGTGACCTGGAAATCCATTGTGGGTACCAATGTCGCGGCCGATGCATTGAGTAACTTGTCCAGCCCCGGCGTCAAGGGTGGCGTGCTGATTGTGGTCGGGGAAGACTACGGAGAAGGCGCCAGCGTGATCCAGGAACGCACGCACGCCTACGCGCTCAAGTCCACCATGTGCCTGCTGGACCCGCGTCCTGACCTCAGGCAAATGGTGGACATGGTGGAGCATGGTTTTCGCCTGTCAGAGGCGTCGAACATGCCCGCCATTCTGGAGTTGCGCATACGCGCGTGCCATGTGCGGGGCAGCTTTGACTGCAAGGACAACGTCACGTCAACGTTTTCCACCAAGAACCTCATCAAGGAGGGGGGCAGTTTCAACTACATGAGCCTGGCCCACCCGCCGGTCACCTTCTGGCATGAAAAGTTGAAGGGTGAAGAGCGCCTGCCCGCCGCGCGGCGCTACATTGCCGACAACGCCCTGAACGAGCTGTTCGATGGCAAGCATGGCGACCTTGGCCTGATTGTGCAGGGTGGTCTGTACAACACCCTGATTCGCGCCCTCCAGCAGTTTGGTCTGGCAGATGCCTTTGGCCAGACCGATATTCCCATGCTGGTGCTCAACGTGACTTACCCGATGGTACCCGCGCAGCTCAGCGACTTTTGCGTGGGGAAACGCGCCGTGCTGATGGTTGAAGAAGGCCAGCCCGAGTACATCGAGCAGGAACTCGCCACCCTGCTGCGACGTGCCGACATTCAAACGCCTTTGCATGGCAAAGACATGTTGCCCCAGGCGGGCGAATACACCACCGAGGTGATGGCGGGCGGGTTGGCCAAATTT
>JANPAZ010000321.1:0-9175 GCA_031430225.1 Rhodoferax sp.
TCTGGCCCATGGCGCCCATGCCGCGCCCGCCAGCAGCAATGATGACATGGACCGGTTCCTGTCCGACAAGGGCCTCCTGGGACAAATAGAGCAGGTTCGCCAGTCGGTCAGCCACAAAGCCTCCGAGCTGGTGGTCAACGCCCTTGGCTTTCTCGGTGTGCCGTACAAACGGGGTGGCAACAACGTTGAGACCGGCTTTGACTGCAGCGGTTTCGTGCGCGCCATGTACGAGCAAACTGTGGGCTTGATCTTGCCACGCAAGGCAGAGCAGCAAGCCGCCGCCACCGAGAAAATTGACCGCGGTGACCTCCAGCCCGGTGACCTGGTCTTCTTCAACACCATGCGCCGCACATTCAGCCACGTCGGCATTTATGTCGGCGAAGGCAAGTTCATCCATTCACCCCGTGCAGGCGGTGAAGTGCGCGTTGAAGACATGGGCATGTCCTATTGGAGCCGCCGGTTTGATGGTGCTCGCCGGGTGAACACCACCGCGTCGGGTGGCACGCCCACATCTCCGGCCACGACTGCGGCCCAGTCAACCCAATAGTTCTCGACACGACCCTGATCTGTCGCTCGTTTCTTGCGCATCTGCCGACCCGTTGTTTGGTCGGCTTTTTTTTGCCCCCGAATTTGGTGGTTTGTCCGGCTTGCTGGAAATACCTGAATTCACGTTTCGTGTGGGCACGGTTTCTGTGGGGGCCGATGACACTGGAGCGGAGGACAGCCGCGGAGTCTGAGTGCCACGGCGGCCTGAATCCGCCAAAGAAGAGGCCGTCAGCAAGAAAAAAATAGCCGACGTAAGATATCCGCGGCCTAACTAATAAAGAGGAACAATGACATGGCGAAACTGAACGTAAACGGCGTGGTGCGCGACTTCGAAGCAGAGAGCGACACCCCACTTTTATGGGTCCTGCGTGAGCAGCTGGGCCTGACCGGCACCAAATACGGCTGTGGCATCGCCCAGTGCGGAGCCTGCACCGTCCATATCGACGGCGTGCCCACACGCAGTTGCGTGCGACCGGCCTCCACCGTGGGGGCCACCGAAAAAATCATGACGATCGAGGGTCTGTCGCCCAACGGATCGCACCCGGTTCAAAAGGCTTGGGCTGCGCTGGACGTTCCGCAATGCGGCTTCTGCCAGAGCGGCATGATCATGGCCACAGTCGCCCTACTCAAGGAAAAGCCGAAGCCCACAGATGCCGACATTGACGCGGCCATTACCAACATTTGCCGTTGCGGCACCTACAACCGCATTCGTACCGCCATCAAGGTCGTGGCGAATGGCGGCGACACCAAAATGGCTGCGTTGGCCATTCAGCACGCTGACGGGAGCACAACATGAACACTTCAGTGCAAACACCTGACCTCAAAGCAACCCGTAAGCCAAAGAATGGCCTGTCTCGTCGCACCTTTCTTGGCAGCTCGGTGGCCGCCACCGGTGGGCTGGTCGTTGCGTTTCATGTTCCATTCGCGGGCGAAGCAGTCGCGCAGACTCCGCTGCCCTCCGAAGTCAATGCCTGGGTCGTGGTGAATCCGGACGACTCCATCGTCATCCGCATTGCCCGCTCTGAAATGGGCCAGGGCACGCTCACCGGCCTGTCGCAACTGGTGGCCGAAGAGCTCGATGCAAACTGGGCCAAGGTGAGTGCCGAATACCCCACGCCCGGCCAAAACCTGGCACGCAATCGCGTCTGGGGCAATTTTGGTACCGGCGGCAGCCAAGGCATCCGCCAAAGCACCGAATATGTACGCAAAGGCGGCGCCGCGGCGCGCATGATGCTGGTGCAAGCGGCAGCGGCAGAGTGGAACGTGCCCGTGTCCGAATGCCGGGCCGCCAGCAGCGTCATCACCCACACCCCGTCCGGCCGTACAACGACCTATGGCAAGGTTGCAGTGGCTGCCGGCAAGCTCACGGCGCCCGAAGCCGCCACGGTGGTATTGAGAGACCCCAAAGACTGGAAGATTGCCGGCAAGCGCCTCGCTCGCCTGGACACGGTTGACAAGACCACCGGTGCGCAGATTTATGGCATGGACCTGAAATTGCCGGGCATGTTGAACGCGGCCATACGTGCGTGCCCCGTTTTTGGCGGCAAGGTCAAGAGTTTCGACACCGCGGCCATTGCCAACAAACCCGGCGTGAAGAAGGTCGTCAAGGTCGGCGACAGCGCGGTAGCGGTCATTGCTGACACCTGGTGGCGCGCCAAGACTGCGCTGGATGCATTACCCATCGAATGGGACAACGGCCCCACCGCGAATGCCTCCAGCGCCGCATTTGCGCAGGTCATGAAAGCGGCACTCGACGCACCCGAAGCCGCCATGGGCAACCAGAATGGCGACATCAAGGCAGCGCTGGCCGGTGCTGCCCGCAAGATCGAGGCGGTCTATAGCTACCCGCACCAGAACCATGCCTGCATGGAGACCATGAACGCGACCGCGCGCTACACCCCGCAGCGCTGTGAGGTCTGGACACCCACCCAAAATGGCGAAGCCGCATTGGCAGCCACGAGCGAAGCTGCGGGATTGCCGCAATCGCAGTGCGACGTGTACAAGATTCACCTCGGCGGCGGCTTTGGCCGGCGCGGCATGACCGACTACGTGCGCCAGGCGGTTGCACTGGCCAAGGAAATGCCAGGCACGCCCATCAAGCTGATATGGTCTCGAGAAGAAGACATGCTGCAGGGTCGCTTCCACCCCACGAGCCAATGCAAGATGACGGCCGCTCTGGACGCGCAGGGGAACGTGACCGGGCTGCACATGCGAGTGGCCGGGCAATCGATTCTGTCGCAAGTGGCGCCGCAAAACATCGTGGCCGGTAAAGACCCGGTGGCTTTCCAGGGACTGAATCCGCCCAGCCCGGAGGCTCAATTCACCTATGGTTTTCCCAATCTGCTGATTGACCATGCCATTCGCAACCCGAATGTGCCGGTGGGTTTCTGGCGCGGTGTGAACCTGAACCAGAACGCGATCTATGTCGAGTGCTTCATTGACGAGATTGCCGCCGCTACCAACCAGGACCCGTTGGCCCTTCGGCGCAAGCTGATCGCCAATCCCAAGGCCCTGGCGGTGCTCAACGCGGCGGCGGCCAAGGCAGGATGGGGCACGCCCCCTCCCCCAGGCCGGTTCCGCGGCTTAGCACAAACCCACGGTTTCGGCAGCTATGTGGCGGCCAGCGCGGAAGTTTCGGTCAGCGCAGATGGCGTGCTGAAGGTTCACCGCATCGTGGCCGCCACAGACTCGGGGCATGCGGTGAACCCACAGCAGATCGAAGCCCAGGTTGAAGGCTCATTTGCCTATGGGCTGTCAGCGGCTTTGTATGGCGAATGCACGGTCAAAGACGGCCGCATGGAGCAGGAAAACTTCCACACCTATCAGGTCGTCAAAATGGATGAAATGCCGGCGGTAGAGACCATCGTCATGCCGTCTGGAGGCTTCTGGGGCGGTGTAGGCGAGCCCACCATTGCCGTGGCAGCGCCTGCGGTGTTGAATGCGATTTTTGCGGCTACCGGCAAGCGCATTCGCGATTTGCCTTTGAAGAACCACAGCCTCAAAAAGGCTTGATGCTTCCTTGAGTAAGGTCTGCAAAGACCCTGCAAAAAACGTGAGTGAAATCAAGCGGCCTGGTGGCAACACCGGGCCGCTTTCTCATTCAGGCCACAAAAAAAAACGCGACGAGCGCCAGAAAACCGTTGTAGCAACCCGAACCATACATAACAGTGCGCCATCGCGCTATTCATCGGGTGACATTCATTAGAAGACATCTGGGCGTTACGGCCAGGCTTGGGCACATCGGCGCACAATGGGCTGTGCAGCACGGCAGGCCACGTGGCAGGTGCCATTTGCTGCCACCACAGGATGCCCATGAACGAAAGAATCACGTTGTTACTGGCCCAGATGGCCGCACTTGAAGACGATCTGCGCACGGCGGTGCATGATCAGGAGAGCCGGATGTTTTTCACCCTCAAGGGCAAACGCGTCGAGTTCGAGGGCACCGTCAAGGCGGCGCACCGCAAGCTCAAAAAGAATTTCTTTCGCTGGCTGGTGACCAACCGGCCTCAAAACCTGATCACCGGGCCCATCATCTACAGCATGGTGTTTCCGATGGTGTTACTTGATCTGCTGGTGACGTTTTATCAGTGGACGTGTTTTCCCATTTACGGCATCAGCCGGGTGCGTCGCAGTGACTACATCGTGTTTGACCGCCACAACCTGGGCTACCTGAACTTCATCGAGAAATTCCACTGCACCTATTGTGAATACGGCAACGGCCTGATGAGCTACATGGTTGAAATTTTGGCCCGTACCGAGCAGTACTTTTGCCCCATCAAGCACGCCCGCAAGCTGCTGGGCACGCATTCGCGCTACAACCGCTTTCTGGACTACGGAGACGCGGCTGAATACGAGGCCCGGCTGGAGGAATTCCGCGTGGCGCTGAACAAGGAAAAAGCGAAGGCCGCGGCGCTGAAACCTGATTAAACCCGCTATGACTGCGGTTGAGGGTCGCCCTCTGCCTCATCCTTGGGTCTGGACGTGCGGTGGCCATTTTTTGCCAGCAGTTCAAGATAGAACGAATCGCCACCGGCTTTGACGATTTCGTCGATGAGCGAGGTGATGGCGGCAAAGTGAACGACGACGGCGCTCTCGGCGCTGGCGCCAAACTGGCAGTCAAAATCCCAAAAATCAACGCCTTCGGGCAGTGGCACACGCCTTTGCCTTTTTACATATTTGCGTATTTCGTGCTTGGTCGCCTCGACTACGCGGTCGCGATTTTTGCCTTCGATATTGAGTTTGAATGTTTTTTTCACGGCTGATTTCCAGTTGGTCCACCAACACCCAGGGTGGATGCACAATGCCAGCGCCTGATTATCGCCCGCCGGCGCTGCATACGCGCCTGCGCGCCCGAGCGCTTAAACTCTTGTGGCAGGGGCACACTCTGCATTCCACCAAAGATCCACTCATGCCTTTTTCTTCATTGGGTCTGTCCCCCGCCCTGCTGCGCGCCGTCCAGGCCGAGTTTTTCGTCACGCCCACCCCTGTGCAACGGGCCGCCATTCCGGCCGCCTTGCAGGGCAAAGATGTGCTGGGCTGTGCGCAAACCGGCTCCGGCAAAACCGCCGCATTTGCGCTGCCCTTGCTTCAGCAGCTTGAAAATACGGCCCGAGAGACCCCTCGACGGGTCAACGCGCTGATTCTGGTGCCCACCCGCGAACTCGCGGCTCAGGTCGGAGAGACGATTCGCGGCCTGGCCCAGCACCTGCAAAACCAGCAAACGGGCGTGAAAGTAACGATTGTGTTTGGCGGCGTCTCCATCAACCCGCAGATGATGGGGCTGCGCGGTGGCACCGATATCGTGGTTGCCACACCGGGACGCCTGCTGGATCTGATTGACCACAACGCACTGACCTTAAGCAGTGTCAAAACGCTGGTGCTGGATGAAGCCGACCGTTTGTTAGACCTGGGCTTTGCCGATGAGCTGGGCCGAATCTTGTCACTGCTGCCATCGCAACGACAGAACCTGTTTTTCTCGGCCACGTTTCCGCCCGCCGTGCAAAGCCTGGCACAGACACTGCTGCGCGACCCTGTACGCATTGATGTGATACCAGAGCCCGAAACCAAGCCCGATATCGCCCAGCGCGCCATCGCGGTTGATGCACCGCGGCGCACCCAGCTCGTGCGCCATCTGATTGGGCTCCATGGCTGGAAGCGCGTGCTGGTGTTTGTGGCCACCAAACATGCGGCCGAAATGGTGGCAGACAAATTGCGCAAAGCGCGCATCAACGCCGAACCTTTTCATGGTGAGCTGAGCCAGGGGAAACGCACGCAGGTGCTGGCGGACTTCAAGGCCTCACGCCTGAAAGTGGTGGTAGCCACTGATGTGGCCGCCCGCGGGCTCGATATTGCCCAGTTGCCGGTCGTGGTGAACTACGACCTGCCACGCTCTGCCGTGGACTACACCCACCGCATTGGCCGGACCGGGCGGGCCGGGGAAAGCGGTATTGCGGTCAGCTTTGTCAGTGCAGACACTGAAGCGCATTTTCGTTTGATCGAAAAACGCCACGGACTGAGCCTCTCGCTGGAGACCATTGATGGTTTTGAACCGGCAGAAACCGAAGCAGATCCAACTCCTTCCAATGGTGGCATCAAGGGCAAGCGGCCCAGCAAGAAAGACAAACTGCGGGCCGCAGCGGCATCAAACGCTACAAAGTGAGATGCTGGCGATCAGCCCAGAACGGTCTGTACCTGCCCAAATGCAATCGTGTTTGAGGGCCACTGCTCGGCCCGCGTCACCTCACGCACCCCATGTGACAGCAGCGTGGCTGCGCGAATCACCCCGGCGTGGGTGATCCAAACCGTATCGCCCAACATGTCGTCCCACAGCCTGGCCACACGCACCATCACGTCCTGCACGCTCTCTACCCCACCGAAACGCCAGTGGCCAAAATTGGCAGTCCATTGAGACAGCTCATGCGGAGCAATGTCGTCCCAGCGCTGACCCTCCCAGAAGCCAAAATCCATCTCTTTAAGCCGCCCGTCGATTTTAGGAATCAAATCTGGCCTCAGCCCTCGTAAACAGAGCGCAAGCTGCTCACATCTTTGTAGCGGCGACGAGATCACACGAATGCCCTGCGGCAAAACCTGCGCCAGCGCTTGCGCCGCTTGCTGGGTGGCCGCAGCATCCGCCGGGACATCAGTGGCGCCGTAGCAAATGCCTGGCGCGATGAGGGGCTGCGCGTGGCGCACCAGCCAGAGCTTCATAAGGTCAGCGCCAGCCCCAGATAAAACGCCAGCTCGCACACCTGCTGCGTGGCACCCAGGCAGTCGCCGGTAAAGCCCTGCAAACGCCGCCAGAACAACCGCCACATCCACAGCAGTGCCAATACGGCCCCCAACACCGGCGCTATCAAATTCATACCGTCATCGGCACAATACACGAGGGCCAGCGCCCCAACAGACCATAAAGTTGCAATGACCAGACTCACACCGCTGATCTGGTCAGCCAGTGGTTTTGACTTGGTGGTGGCATCGTCCCCCACGTGCGGCATGGCACGAATCAGCACCAGCGGCAGCGTGCGCGACACCACATGCGCGGCAAACAGGCCCAGGCACATCAGGTCTTCACTGATGGAGCAAATCAGCGCCAGCACAGACACTTTGGCCAGCAGCATCAGCACCACGGCCAGCACGCCGAATGCGCCCACACGTGAGTCCTTCATGATGAGCAGGGCACGCTCGCGCTCTGGCGAGCCACCCAGCCCGTCGGCCACATCGGCCAGACCGTCTTCGTGGAAAGCACCTGTTAGCCATACGCCAGCGGCGGTGCCCAGCACAGCGACCACCAGCGGCACATAGGGGCTGGGCGGCAGCGCCATCAGTAGCAGCGCAGACACCCCTGCCACCAGCGCCCCTACCAGCCAGCCCACCCCCGGAAAATGCGCTGCGCTGGCACGCAGCATGGCCGGGCTGTAACCCACCCATCGGGCCAGCCGCCCGGTGACGGGAATGCGGGTGAAAAACTGGAGGGCCAGCAGGTAGTGGCGCAGAAAGTTCATGGGGAGTTGAATGGATTGGGACTGACTGGCCGCAGGCTGACCAACCGTTCAGCCACCCGTCTGGGTTGAAACACCCGCCTGCGCAAAGCTGGCCATCTCGCGCAGTACTGCGCAGGCCGATTGCAGCAACGGCCAGGCCAGCGCCGCGCCAGAGCCCTCACCCAGACGCAAGCCCAAATCCAGCAACGGCTGCGCTTGCATGTCTGCCAGCATCAGCGCATGGCCACGCTCGCCCGAGCGGTGCGCAAACACGCAGCGCTGCAACACCAGTGGCTGCAAGGCCCGCGCCACCATCACTACCGCGCTGGCGATGAAACCATCCACCACCACCACGCGCCGCTCGTGCGCGGCCTGCATCACCGCACCCAGCATGGTGGCCATCTCGAAGCCACCAAAGGCGGCCATGGCGTCCAGTGGCGTGGTGGCGCTGGCGTGGCGTTGAAGCACCTCGCGCAGCACGCCGGTTTTGCGCACCACGGCCGCATCGTCCAACCCGGTGCCTGCACCGGTGCACACGGCAATGTCCTGCCCGGTCAACCGCGCCAGCAGCAGCGAAGCCGCCGAGGTGTTGCCAATGCCCATCTCGCCCAGCAGCAGTGCGTTGCCGGGCAATTGCTGCACGATGGCCTGCCCGTTGGCGATGGCTTCAAGGCATTGGGCCTGGGTCATGGCGGGCTGGGTGGACGCATCTGCCGTGCCGCCCTTACCGTCGCCCTCACCCTCACGCTGTGTGACCTTGCGCACCAGCAAGCCGGGGCGCGACGTACCCACTTGGCGGTCAGGCAGGCCTTGCAGAAAGTCGTGCCTCACGCCGCAATCCACCACCGTGAGCTGGATGCCATGCTGGCGTGCCAGCACACTCACGGCCGCGCCACCGGCCAGAAAGTTTTCGACCATCTGCCAGGTCACATCACTGGGGTAGGCCGACACACCGCGCGCGGCCAGACCATGGTCACCCGCAAACACCACCAGTTGCGGCTGTGCCAGCGCAGGCGACTCGGTGCCCAGTATCTGCCCCAGCTTCAGGCCCAGGGATTCAAGCTGGCCCAACGAGCCCAATGGCTTGGTTTTTTGGTCCAGCTTGTGTTGCAGCGCCTGCGTCAGGATGGGGTTGCTGATGTCTGAAAGCGTGGGCAGGGATGTGTTCATTTGTTGGCAGTGATCAGGGCCTGCAAAACGCCAGGCTCAAAATGCAGGTCAATATAGTCGGCCAGCCCGTCAAACACCGAGTCCAGCGTGGGAGCGGCTGCGCCAAACAGGGCGTGCAGCACATTGGCATCTTCAAACAGGCCATGCAGGTACACGCCCAGCACGTTGCCCTGTGCGTTCTGCCAGGCCAGGTCGCCCGGCATCACGACGCGCGCAACATCACCGGCCTGGGCCATGGCCAGGTGCTGCTGGGTTTGGCCATGGTGTATTTCGTAACCTTGCACGCTGATGCCTGCCAGTGGTGCCCAGGGCCCCGATGACGATGACGATGACGATAACAGTGGCGAAGTGGAGTTCATCTGCCCCGCAAAGCAGGCCTGCGTGTGCTTGACTGTTTTAGCAAGAGCAAACACAGTAACCAGGGGCAGCAGACCCAGGCCGGGCGCGTTGCCATCAATCTCATGCGGGTCTATCAGCGC
>JANPAZ010000322.1:0-4792 GCA_031430225.1 Rhodoferax sp.
TCGGAAAGTAAGTCTGCCCGTCGTAGCGCACCACCAGGGGTCGATCGTTGGAAATGAGCTCGGCCATCAGGCTCAAACTTACGAGCGCACAAAACACAATAAGGCTCCAATAGCCCACACGATTGCGCCGGAACCGCATCCACGCACGTATGGACGGCGAGGGGGAAACGTGGTGGCCGTGGATCGGGCTTTGCCCGTCCACTGGCTGCGCCCCCTGAAGGGGGAGGCGGCCAGAGGCCGCTTCGGGGGGGTCAGTCAAATCTGACACGTGGGTCCACCCAGACATAAGACAGGTCGGAGACCAGTTTGGTCACCAGCCCGATGAGCGTGAACAGGTACAGCGTGCCCAGCACCACGGGATAGTCCCGCCGGATCACGCTCTCGTAACTCAACAAACCCAGGCCATCGAGCGAAAACAGTGTCTCTATCAGCAGCGAGCCGGTAAAAAAAGCGCCGATGAAGGCAGCCGGGAAGCCCGTGATGATGGGTATGAGCGCATTGCGAAACACATGCTTCCAGAGCACCTGGCGCTCATCCAGCCCCTTGGCGCGGGCCGTCACCACATACTGTTTGCGAATCTCTTCAAGGAAAGCGTTTTTGGTCAACATCGCGGTCACGGCAAAACTGCTCAGCACCATGGCAGTAACAGGCATGGCGATGTGCCAGAGATAGTCGACGATACGCGCGCCCCAACTCAGCTCATCCCAATTGCTGGACGTCAACCCGCGCAAGGGGAACCACTGCAATTGCCCGCCAAAGATCACCAGCAAAGCCACACCCAGCACAAAGCCGGGTATGGCGTAACCCAGCAAGATCAGCAACGTGGTGATCAAATCGAAGCGCGATCCGGCGCGCACGGCCTTGGCCACGCCCAACGGCACCGCAATCAAATAGCTGATGAAGAAAGTCCATAGGCCCAGGCTGATGGACACCGGTAGCTTCTCCATGATGAGTTGCGAGACGGGTTTGTTCTGGAAAAAGCTGTTGCCCAAGTCAAATCGGGCAAATTGCCCCAGCATCTGAAAAAACCGCTCGTGGGCGGGTTTGTCAAAACCGTACAGAGCCTTGATTTGCTCAATGCGTTTGGGGTCCACGCCTTGTCCGCCGCGATACACATTTGCGCTGCTTTGCGACAGGGCTGCACCACGACGTGCCTCGGACAGGTACTGCTCAACGGGCCCGCCCGGCACGAACTGGACCACTACGAAGGTGATCAGCAGCACCCCGAACAAAGTGGGAATCATCAGCAAGAGACGTTTGACAATGTAGGCGGCCATGGGTCAGTGCGCTTATTTTGACGTTTGTGGTGGCATGCGTGCCCACCAGGTGGTCATGGGCCAGGTCATGTAGGGTACGCCCTCGGGCGGATGCGCCGGCACCACGGCCGGGCGTTGCAGCTTCCACTGGCTGTAAGCCACACGGCTTTCACTGCTCGTCCAGGCCGGCACCATGTAATGGCCGTGGGCCACCACGCGGTCGAGTGCACGGCAGGCATCCAGAAACGCGTCACGGTTTTCTGCCCCGGAAATCTGTCGGATCAGGGCGTCGACGGCGGGGCTCTTGATACCTGCCAAATTGCCAGAATCCTCGGTATCAGCCGCATGGGTTCCCAACAGGTCGGCATACTCGCTGCCCGGGAAATGCGTGCCCGGAAAGCTGACACCGGTCATCTCGAATTTGAAAGTCCGCATGCGCTCCTGGTTCAGAGCAAAGTCGACCTCGCGGTACTTCAGTTCAATTCCGAGCTTCTCAAGTGATCGTTTCCACGATGCCGTGGTGGTTTCTCCCTTGGACTCCGTGCTGTCCAGTAGCTCAATGGTGAAGGCCTCACCCTGCGCGTTGCGCAAAGCGCCGTCACGCAGTACCCAGCCGGCTTCCTTGAGCAAGGCCCGGGCGCGCCGCAAGTTGCCGCGCAGGGAGCTGTCGCCATCGGTGCGGGGCGGCAGGGCCATGGTTCCGAAAGTTTCGGGCGGCAAAATTGCGCGAAACGGCTCCATCAGTGCGATTTCGCGCGGCGGCGGTAACCCGTTGGCTTCGCAATCGGTGTTGCCAAATATGCCTTTCACCCGCTTGTAGCTGCCACGGAAAAGCTGGCGATTCATCCATTCGTAATCCATGGCCAATTCCAGGGCCATGCGCACACGGCGATCCTGCAATTTGGCCAGCCGGTTATTCAATACATAGCTGTAGTAGCCGTCAGGCGTGCGGTGGTTGAACGGCGATTTGATCAGGTCACCCCTGTCGATGCGCGGCCCAGTGAGTCGTCGGGTCCAGTCACCCGCCGAAAAAAACAGCATCAGGTCGAATTCGCCGGCCTTCAGGGCTTCAAGCTGGGCCGTGTTGTCGCGGTAAATCTTGACCGTGATGCGGTCGAAGTTGTTGGAGCCGCGCCGCACCGGCAGATCGCGCCCCCAGTAGGCCGGGTCGCGCACATAGGTGATGTCTTTGCCAAATCGAACAGGCCCGATGCGATACGCACCGCTGGCCACGGGCACATCCGTCACCACTTGGTCAAATGTCTTGACTTTGCCGCCCTCCACACCCCATTTCGGACTGAACACGGGCAAGCCGCCCACCACCAATGGCAATTGCCGATCTGCCCGCTTGAAACGAAACCGCACCGTTTGCGCGTCCAACACGTCGCAGCCCAGCACATCGGCCAGCAGTGTGGCGTAGGCTGGTGAAGCAAATTTGCTGATCAATGTCTCAAAGCTGTGCTTCACGTCGGTCGCTGTCAAGGCATCGCCGTTATGAAAACGGGCTTGCGGTCGCAGCCGGAAAACAGTTGAGAGCCTGTCTGGCGCGACCTCAACGTCCTCGGCCAGCAGCCCGTAGCCCACACCCACCTCGTCCATCGAACCTGTCAACAGGCTTTCGAACAAAAGTTCGCCCAGGAACGAAGGTGCCGTGCCTTTGATGGTGAACGGGTTGTATTTGTCGAAAGTGGAAATGCGCGAACCCGCCACCAGGCGCAACTCGCCCCCCTTGGGTGCCTGGGGGTTGACGTAATCAAAGTGCACAAACCCGGGCTGGTATTTGAAGATGCCCCAAACGGAATAAGCCGGTGCCGCCCAAGCTGCCTGGGACGCAACGAACAACAGAAAAACCAGCAAACTGCGCATGCGACAATTCTGCATCATTGAGGCGGGCATTCGAGACGCGCATTCATCCACAGGAGTATTCATGGGCTTTCTAAGCGGCAAAAAACTATTGATCACCGGCGTGTTAAGCAACCGCTCCATCGCATACGGCATCGCCCGGGCATGTCATGCGCAGGGTGCAGAGCTGGCGTTCAGCTACGTGGGTGAACGCTTTAAAGACCGGATCACCGAATTTGCCGCCGACTTTGGCTCCAAAATGATTTTTGATTGCGATGTGGGCGACGACGCGCAAATTGATGCGCTCTTCAAAGACCTGTCAGCGCATTGGCCCACCTTTGACGGCTTTGTCCACAGCATCGGGTTTGCGCCGCGCGAGGCCATAGCCGGGAATTTTCTGGACGGGATCACCCGAGAAAACTTCAAAATTGCCCATGACATCAGCGCCTACAGTTTCCCCGCAATGGCCAAAGCGGCCCTGCCCTACCTCAATGACAAATCGGCATTGCTCACGCTGACCTATCTGGGCGCCGACCGTATCATCCCCAACTACAACACCATGGGTCTGGCCAAGGCGTCACTGGAGTCATCGGTGCGCTATCTGGCCGAAGCCGTGGGACGCACGCCGGATGGCCGCGCCATTCGCGTTAACGGCATCAGCGCCGGCCCCATCAAGACGCTGGCCGCCAGCGGCATCAAGGATTTCGGCAAGCTGCTCAACCTGGTGGCGGGGGCCTCGCCGATCCGGCGCAACGTCACGATTGACGATGTTGGCAACGTAGCGGCCTTTTTGCTGAGTGACCTGGCCAGCGGTGTGACTGCCGAGATCACCTTTGTGGATGGGGGCTACAGCCGCACCATGGGCGTGACGGCCGATAACGCCGGGGCCTGAAACACCGGTTTTGGCGGATTTTTCCGGTTGCACCGGAAATTTATAGAAAAAGTGGCATCAGGCCCACGTGTAAAGTGCATAGTTTGCTACTATAACTGTAGCAAACTACCCGACCCACCCATCAGATGGTGCGCCGGTAAGGCCCTTTGTTTCCGACCTGAATCACCCGCCCCGGAACAACCGCTGTCTCGGGCTCAGGTGTTGCGACGCAGTCTGCGTAGTAGTGCATCTTGCCGTCTTCGCCCTCGATCTCAACCAGGCCATGGATGTCAGTCTCGAAACCCGGGCACTTGGAGTTGAACTCGCGCGAGAACTTCAGGTAATCCACAATTTTTTTGTTGAACACCTCGCCCGGAATCAGCAGCGGTATGCCGGGTGGGTACGGCGTGACAAGGCCCACGGTAATGCGCCCTTCCAGCTCATCGATCTCCACACGTTCCGTCTTTCGCTGCGCGATGTGGGCATAGGCGTCGCTGGGCTTCATGGCGGGCGTGAGGTCACTTAAGTACATATCCGTGGTGAGCCGGGCGATGTCGTACTTGGCGTATAGCGCGTGCAGGTGCTGGCACAGGTCGGCCAAGCCCATTTTTTCGTACTTTGGGTACTTCTGGCAAAACTCGGGCAGGATGCGCCACATCGGCTGGTTCTTGTCGTAGTCGTCCTTGAACTGCTGCAAGGCAGTCAGCATGCTGTTCCACCGGCCTTTGGTGATGCCAATGGTGAACATGATGAAGAAGCTATACAAACCCGTCTTTTCGACCACCACGCCATGCTCGGCCAGGAATTTGGTAACGATGCTGGC
>JANPAZ010000323.1:0-2379 GCA_031430225.1 Rhodoferax sp.
CAAAAATCAGTGCCCAACAACGTCCAATACGATTCGTGACCTTTTGTCTCCTTGCAATGCCATGCGTTTATTCTGGCGCTTCGCTTATCGCAAATCAATCCTGATTGTTGAACGCATGTGAGGCGCTTTACCTTTACCTTTATTTGTGCAAGACCTTTGCCACCGGATGGTGGCGTAGCCTGAAGGCATCCGGCATGCCCGAACCCAGCAGCGGACGCAGGTACAACCTGAACGCATCGGTCACATCCGTGCCACTGGCAGTGATGAACTCGTCCTCCATCACACGCGTCTTGCCCGCCACGGCTTCCAGCGGAAGCAGCTCGTAGTCCACCGAATAAAACCCGGTGCGCTTGATGGCGACCGAGCCATCGTGCTTGCCCCACATGGCAAACTGCACGGCTTTCTCGCCCACCTCGCGCGCTTCGCGCTGATCCACGTCAGACACGCAGCCGATGAATGAGCGCTGCAGATAGCCAAAGGTGTCGCCCCGCACGCGCTTAAAACCGAGTTTGGATTTGATCTCCTCGCACAGCAAATCTGCCAGAGCACCCGTGCCTGACAGTTGCACGTTGCCATGCGCATCGCGTTCCAGCTCCTTGGCCAGCAGGCTCAGCACTGGCGTACCACTGGCATCGTGAATGCCCTCAGACACGGCAATCACACAGCGGCCATAGCGTGCGTAGGTAGCCTTCACATCGGCCAGAAATTGCTCCAGGACAAACGTGCGCTCAGGGAGGTAGATCAGGTGGGGGCCGTCATCCGGAAACTTCTTGCCCAAGGCCGATGCCGCCGTGAGGAAGCCCGCATGCCGCCCCATCACCACGCCCACATAGACACCCGGCAAGGCCGCGTTGTCCAGATTGGCCCCGGCAAACGCCTGCGCCACAAAGCGCGCTGCAGACGGAAAGCCCGGCGTGTGGTCATTACCCACCAAGTCGTTGTCAATCGTCTTGGGGATATGAATGCTGCACAGCGGGTAGCCGGCCTTTTGCGCCTCAAGGCTCACGATGCGCACGGTGTCTGAAGAATCGTTGCCACCAATGTAAAAAAAATGTTCGATCTGGTGCGCTTGCAGCACCTTGAAGATTTCCTTGCAATAGACCTCATCCGGCTTGTCGCGAGTAGAGCCCAACGCGCTGGACGGTGTGTTGGCCACCAGCTCCAGGTTGTGGCTGGTCTCCTGAGTTAGATCCAGAAAATCTTCATTGACGATGCCGCGCACGCCATGGCGCGCGCCATAGATGTGTTCGACCTGCTTGAAGCGCCGCGCCTCCAGCGCCACACCGACCAGTGACTGGTTGATAACCGCGGTAGGCCCGCCGCCCTGGGCGACGAGGATTTTTCCGGATGCCATGAATCAACTCCTGGGTGCTGGACGATACGCCCATTGTGCCGCTGCTTTGACCGTTTTAATCGTTTTCCCAGTACGTGCGTTAGCGCACAGAAGAGTGCACCAAATAGTTTCAACAATAGCGCATGACCTCTCGAACCGCAACTTCCCGAATCGCCACGCTCGTGCTGGCCGTGGGCATTGTGCTGCTTTTTACCGGCTGCGCCAGCCAGCAACTCCAGGCCAAAACCCAACAAAACGCCCCCACCACGCAGGTTCTTGCCATCAGCCTGAAGGCAGAGGAACTTAGAACCGGCGGCATCGCCTTCATCACACCATCGTCAACCACCGGACAGGAAGAGGACAAGCAAGCCCTGGCGCTTGCCTTTACCGAGGTGCTACTGACCCTGCGGCCTGATCTGCGCGTGGTGCCCCTGCCACAAACTCTGAGCGCGGTGAACCGCAAGGGCCTGGCGCGCGAATATCGGCAGATGTTTGACGACTACCGCATGGCCAGTATTTTTGACCGCGAAGCCTTGCAAAAAGTGGCCAGAGTGACTGGCACGCGTTACCTGGCGCAGCTCAAGCTGGGCGCCTTCAAGCAGGAATCAAAAGGCCGCTTCGGCATGCTGGGGCTGCGCGTGCTGGAAACGAAGACCAGCACCATACGGCTGTTTCTGCAAATATGGGATAGCGTGGATGGTTCGGTCGCATGGGAGGGTGCACAGGAATCTACGGTGTCACACGAGTCCATGGCCGAGGAATACGTGTCGATGAAGAGCATAGTGCAGGAATCGGCGCGGGATTTGGTGGGGCATTTACCTTGACATAAAGTTGCGCTCGACTGCAAGGCCAGACTTGGCAGGTCGCGCTTACGTTTATCGGAGAGATAAACCTACAAAACAATGAAAAACGCCCTCTCAAAAGAGAGGGCGTTTCCGGTTTAATAGCCTGACGATGTCCTACTTTCACACGGGAATCCGCACTATCATCGGCGCAGAGGCGTTTCACTGTCCTGTTCGGGATGGGAAGGAGTGGTACCACCTCGC
>JANPAZ010000324.1:0-10226 GCA_031430225.1 Rhodoferax sp.
TGGTTTGACGCGCCAGGCCGCCAGACGGCTGGCAGCATTGTGGCCTTTGGCCACTGGTCGACGCTGGGCTGGCTGGACCGGCCCAATTTGCTGTCGTTGGACTCAGGCTGTGTGTGGGGTGGCTGCCTTAGCGCGCTGCGGTTGGCAGACGCTGGTGCGGGCACCGCGCAGGCGCTTAGCCAAGTGAAATGCGAACCCGCCCAGAAACCAGGGAACTGAGATAGCTACAGAATTTATAGCTAACCATGCCCGTTCTACGTGGGCCAATGGCCACTTTCACTGTATAAACCTGATGAGCGCTGTCTCAGACAGGTTCTGCCTTGAACAGAGCCGCTACGCGACGCTTGGGTTTGATGTTGGCCGAAATGCTACGAACTGGCTGCTTTGCCGTGGCTTCCCAAGATGGGGCCACGGTCGTTGCAGTGGCCACTGCCTCATAGGGCCGGTCAAAGAACGGATCGCGCGATGCCGGTGCAGGGCGTGAAAAATCGCGACGCGGCGCGCGCGCAGTTTGCTCGCGGTCCGCCTCACGCTCGTAACCACGAGGGCCCCGACCTTCATCGCGCGCTGTATTGCGCCCCGATTCGCGTTCGCCGTCATTACCCGCATACATGCGCCGCCCATCATTGATGCGGCCCTGCTTGGCAATGTTGGGAACGTCTTCATCAAACTCCACAGCTTCGAGTTCAATCTTTGTCTTGATGAGCTTTTCAATATCGCCCACCAGACGGGCGTCGGATTTGGAGACGAACGTCACCGCCAGGCCCTCGGCGCCAGCACGCCCGGTGCGGCCAATGCGGTGCACATAGTCTTCGGCGTTGAAAGGCACGTCAAAGTTGAACACGGCAGGCACGTCTTTGATGTCCAGTCCCCGCGCAGCCACATCGGTACACACCAGCAAGTCCACCTCGCCTTTTTTGAACGATTCCAGCGCCTTCAGGCGCTCGTCCTGGCTCTTGTCGCCGTGCAGTGCGGTGGTTTTGAGGCCTTCACGCTCCAGCGAGCGGGCCAGGCGGGCACAGCCGAGTTTGCTGTTCACAAACACAAACGCCTGCTTCATGCCGCGTGATTTGAGGATCTGGTGCAAAGCGTGACGCTTGTCGTCGTCACCCACGCTGTAAAAGTGCTGCTCCACGGTGGACGCCGTGGCATTGGAGCGCGCCACCTCAATCGTGACCGGGTCTTGCAAATAACTGCTGGCAAGGCGCTTGATTTCAGGGGAGAACGTGGCAGAAAACAGCAACGTGGTGCGCTGTTTGGGCAGGTAGCTCAGAATGCGCTGCAGGTCGGGCAGGAAGCCGATGTCCAGCATGCGGTCGGCCTCGTCCAGCACCACGTACTCCACCTGGTTGAGCACGGCGTTTTTGGCTTCAATATGGTCCAGCAGGCGGCCCGGCGTGGCCACCAGCACTTCTACGCCTCTTTTGAGCTCCAGCGTCTGTGGCTTCATGTCCATGCCACCAAACACCACGGCACTGCGAAGGCTGGTGTATTTTGCATACAGCTTGATCTGCTGAGCCACCTGGTCGGCCAGCTCGCGTGTGGGCAAGAGTACCAGCGCTCGCACAGGGTGGCGCGCAGGTGATGTGGATTCGTTTGCGTGCTTGAGCAGGCGATGCAGCAGAGGCAGCGAAAACGCGGCCGTCTTGCCGGTGCCGGTCTGGGCGGCGCCCATTACATCTTTGCCGGTGATCACCACGGGAATGGCCTGCGCCTGAATCGGCGTCATGGACACGTACCCCATTTCGGCCACGGCGCGGGCCAGAGGCTCGGCCAGTTGCAGCTGGGAAAAAGCGTCCAGCCGGGCAGGAACTTCGGTGGCCACCCTGGACGGCTGGGCGACGGGCTGGGTGGCAGACAGGACAGCGTTGTCGTGCTCTGCGAGGTCGGTACTGGATTCTGGTGCGGTGTCGATCATCAATGCGATTGGAACTAAGGGAGAACCTGTTTGGTTCGAACGCCCCCGATCCAGACTGTCTCTGTTCTAGGGCAAACCCCTATTATCCCCCATATATCACAACTGACGGGCCGAGAAGGTGTCGCAACCCTTGACGCTGCCATTTTGCAGGCCGTTGTTGAACCACTTTGTGCGCTGGGCACTGGTGCCATGGGTAAAGCTTTCGGGCACCACACGCCCCCCCGCGGAGCGCTGCAAAGCATCGTCGCCGATCTTGGCGGCTGCATTCATGGCGGCTTCAATGTCACCGCCTTCCAGAATTTTTCGGGACTCCTGGGCCTTGTTGGCCCAAACTCCCGCAAAACAGTCGGCCTGCAATTCGAGGCGCACGCTCAACGCGTTGTATTCGGTCTGGCTCACACGACCGCGCATCTGCTCCATCTTGCCGCTGATGCCCAGCAAATTCTGCACGTGGTGGCCCACCTCATGGGCAATCACATAGGCCTGGGCGAACTCCCCCGGTGCGCCCAGTTTGTTCTTGAGGGTTTCGTAAAAATTGAGGTCAATGTAGACCTTCTGGTCGCCTGGGCAGTAAAACGGGCCCATGGCAGACTCACCCTGCCCGCAAGCCGTCGGCGTGGCACCGCGAAACAGCACGAGCTTGGGTTCCTTGTAGGTCGCACCGCCCTTGGTAAACACATCTTTCCAGACATCTTCGGTGTCGGCCAGCACCGTGCCCACAAACTTGGCCATGCGGTCGTCGGCGGGCGGTTTTTGGGCGGGGCCTTGCTGCACCTGGGGCGCCGACTCGCCGCCGCTGAGAATATTCAGCACCGTCATCGGGTTCACGCCCAGAAAGTAGGACGCTGCGAGCGCAATGACGATGGAGCCAATTCCGATGCCGCGCCCCCCCAAGCCGCCGCCTCCACCAGAAGCACCACCACTGCCCCTGCGGTCTTCCACATTGTCCGACTCGCGATTGCCTTCCCATTTCATGGCGGTGTTCCTTTTGCATGCTGACCGCATGTTGCGGTAAATTGAGGCAATGGTACAACGCAAGCCCACCTCAAAGCGCCCGACCGTGCTGCTCACCGGTTTCGACCCGTTCGGCACAGACACCATCAACCCGAGCTGGCAGGCCGTCAGCGCGCTTCACGGTCGACAGATCGTGGGGCACACCGTGCAAGCCGCCTGTCTGCCCACTGTTTTTGATGCATCGCTGACCGCTCTACAAGCACTGCTGAAGCGACACAAACCCGCACTGGTGATCTGTGTGGGCCAAGCCGGCGGACGCAATGCGCTGTCGCTGGAGCGTGTGGCCATCAACATCAATGACGCCCGTATTGCCGACAACGCATCAGAGCAGCCCGTAGATACGCCCGTCGTGCGTGGCGCACCTGCCGCCTATTTCAGCACCTTGCCCATCAAGGCCATGTTGGCGGCTCTTCAGCGCGGGGGCATTGCAGCCGAAGTGTCGCAAACCGCGGGTACCTTTGTGTGCAACCACGTGTTCTACGGGTTGATGCATGCACTGGCCACGCAAAAAGGTTTCAAGGCGGTTCGCGGGGGTTTCATTCACGTACCATGGCTGCCTGAACAGGGCTCTCCGGCCATGCCTCTGGACGACATCACCCGCGGACTGAGACTGGCGGTGCGAACGGCAGTGACTCAGGCCGCCGATCTGACCCTGGGCGCCGGAACTCTGAATTGACCACCATGAAAGTTGACATGCCTGAAAAAACAATGCGTCAAACCTGGCCGTCCCCGCATGTATACCGCGCCGTCGTTGTACTTCAAATGATATGGCTGGCGCAGCTGGCACACGCCGACGAGATCCGCGTTTTTGCGGCAGGCGCGGCCAAGCAGGCCGTTGAATCCCTGGCCCCGGCGTTTGAAAAAGCCACGGGCCATACGCTGCGCAACCAGTTTGATACTGTGGGTGCCCTGCGGGATCGCGTGCTCCAGGCACCCCCCGCAAGCGCAGCGGATGTCGTCATGCTCAGTGATGCCGCGCTGAATACTTTGCGTGCCGCAGGGCGCCTGGTGGACATGCCCGTGGTCAAAATGGGGCAGGTGGTGGTCGCCCTGGCGGTACCGCAAAACGCCATTGTGCCGGATTTATCCAACGGTGATGCGTTGCGCAACGCCCTCATCGCGGCAAGCAGCCTGGCCTATGCTGACCCCGCCCGGGGCGCAACCGCCGGAACACATTTCGCCAAAGTGGTCGCAGACTTGGGGTTGCGAGACACCGTGCGCGACAAAACAACCGTGATGCCTTTTGGCGTGGACGTGATTCGCGCCGTGTCTGAGGGGCGCTTTGCACTCGGCGTGAGCCAATCCAGCGAGATCATGCAGCACCCCGGCATCCGTTACGCGGGGCCTCTGCCCGCGCCCTATGGGCTTGCGACCGGGTATGGTGCCGCCTTGGCCAGCGACACGCCCGCAGCTCGGCAACTGCTAAATTTTCTGGCTCAACCGGCGGCGACGCAAGCGTTCAGACACAGCGGCTTCGTGCCTGAGCCTTAAGAGCGCCGAACATCCTCAACGGATGCGGCCCAGTGCACGCTCGCTGTCGCGCAGGCGGTCACGGACGCGCACCATGGCGTAGTCCAGGTCCCGCAACTCATCTCGGGCACGGCGGCGCTCGTCGTCGGTGCCCGCACTGCGCAGGCGCTCTTCAGCTGTGGCTCTGCGGCTCTCCAGACTGCGCAAATCTGTGCGGGCCGTAAACACATCGCGCCCCGCCTGGTAGCGGCGGCGAAACTCGGGGTCGATGCCTGGCGGGCAAACCCCGTTGTAGCTATTGCCATTGAGCCCCAGCGGCACTGCGTTCTCAATCCGGCAAAACTGCAGCAAACCCTGGTCCCGCCCCTGCAGGTAACGCGGCGTATCCACCGCCACTTTGGCCTCCGCGCAGTCCTTGACCCGGTCATTCAGCACGGAGAGTGCCTTGCCCTCCAACCCATCGCGCAAACCCACATCGCCCCAATTCGCGACTTTGCATTCGTCGGCCGTCATGGTGGCGCATCCGGCCAACCACGCACTGAATGCCAAAACGATGAAAAGCCGCAGAACCCTCATGGTGCATCAAGCCCTGGGCAACGTCACCCCAACCTGCCCCTGGTATTTGCCGCCGCGATCTTTGTAGCTGGTTTCGCAGACGTCGTCTTTGTCGCTCTCGAAGAACAGCACCTGGGCGCAGCCTTCACCCGCGTAGATCTTGGCGGGGAGCGGCGTGGTGTTGGAGAACTCCAGCGTCACGTAGCCTTCCCACTCGGGCTCAAACGGCGTGACGTTCACGATGATGCCGCAGCGCGCGTAAGTGCTCTTGCCCAGGCAGATGGTCAGCACGTTGCGCGGGATGCGAAAGTACTCCAGGGTACGCGCCAGCGCAAAGCTGTTGGGCGGGATGATGCAGACGTCGTCGTGAAAATCGACAAAACTCTTTTCGTCAAAATTCTTCGGGTCTACCACCGTGCTGTGGATGTTGGTAAACACCTTGAACTCAGGGGCACAGCGAATGTCGTAACCGTAGCTGCTGGTGCCGTAACTGATGATCTTCTGGCTGACACCGCCCACATCACGGTTCCGAATCTGTCCAGGTTCAAAGGGCTCGATCATGCCGGTGGTTTCTGCCATGCGGCGTATCCATTTGTCGCTCTTGATGCTCATCTGTTTAATCTCCGGGTTGGCGAAGATTGTAGGCAAGGCGTGTTCAACGAACCGGCCACAAGCCGCTTCAACACCTCATTTACTATATTATTTATAGCAAACTGTTCAATTTATACGTGGGCCAATAGCTCATTTCGTTCTGCAATCACAGTGCGCTCGACCAGACGGTCATCCCCCAGCACAATCATCGCGAACAGCAACTCGTCCAGCTTGGTGGCCCGGGTGGTCTTGCGCGCCAGCAAGGGCGTGGCCGCCGGGTTGAGCACGATGAAATCAGCCTCACAGCCGGGTGCCAGGTTTCCAATCACGCCGTGAAGGCCTAGCGCCTGCGCAGCGCCCGCTGTGTGCTGCCACCACAAATGCTGCGGGCTCAAAGACAGCCCCGGCTTGGTCTGGCCCTCACGGCCCACGTAGTAAGCAGCCAGCATGGTGTGAAACGGGCTGAACGACGTGCCGCCACCCACATCACTGGCCAAGCCGTAGCGGTAGCCCGCGCGGTCCGCACCTTCGTAGTCAAAAAAGCCACTGCCCAAAAACAGGTTGCTGGTGGGGCTGACGGCCGCTGCCGCGCCGGTCTCGCGCATCAAGGCCCGGTCGTCATCATCGAAATGGATGCAGTGGGCGTAAATAGCGCGGTGGCGCATCAAGCCGAAATCGGCATAGGTGGCGAGGTAGCTGCGCGAGTTGGGAAACAGCGCGCGTGCCCATTTGATTTCGTCCAGGTTTTCGGCCACGTGGGACTGAATCCAGACATCCGGGTACCTGGCGGCCAACTCGCCCGCGCCGCGCAATTGCGCGTCGGTACAACTGGGGGCAAACCGCGGGGTGATCGCATAACCCAGGCGCTCCTTGCCGTGCCACTGCTGAATGAGAGACTCGGTGTCGATGAGGCTTTGTTCCGTTTGGTCGCGAACCCCATCAGGTGAATGCCGGTCTTGCAGGCATTTGCCAGTGATCAGTCGCATGCCCTGCGTTTGGGCTTCGCCAAACAGGGCGTTGACCGACTCGGGATGCGAGGTCGCAAACGTGAGCGCCGTCGTCACGCCGTTGCGCAGCAGCTCCGCTACAAAAAACGTAGCTGCCTGCGCGCTGTATTCGTGGGCAGAGAAGCGTTTTTCTTCTGGAAATGTGTAGTTCTCCAGCCAGGGCAACAATCCTCGCGCAGGCGAGCCGATCACATCGGTCTGCGGGTAATGAATGTGCAGATCCACAAATCCGGGGGCAATGATGCGCCCGGGCAGGTGTTCCACAGCCACGTCAGGGAACTGCCCTATCAACTCACGATACGGACCCACCGCCTGAACCGTTTGCACGCCGCCCGGGCCAGGGCCCACCACCAACAGGCCGTCTTCTTCATAGACTGCAGCACGCGACAACGCGCTTTGCGACTCAAAACGGAGGATGGCTGCGCGATAAGCTTTCATGACCAGAAGAGTACCGCAAGATGCGCGCCCGGCGAGGTCAGCCGGCTTATGCGGGCTATTGGCGTGGCCATATGTTGCCCCCGCCGTTGCAACTCACCTCGCAGCTCTGAAGCAATCTGTGTCAGGCTACCGCGTCACCTTGCCCTGCACGCCCTCGACCAACCAGTTCATGCCCAGGATCTGGCCATCCGTCAGCGTTTTGCCGACTTCGATGACGGTATTGCCTTCGTTGTCCTTCACGGCCTTAGGGCCCGCAGTGAACGGTCGCAGTGTGCCCGCAGCAATGTCTTTTTGCCGGGCCAGCACTTCGACCTGCACCGCTTTGGGCACTTTGGGGCCAAACGCATCGACGCGGACCATTTTTTCTTTGACCCCGCCCCACACATTGCCGCTTTTCCAGCTGCCATCCAGCACGGCTTTGGCGCGCTGCGTGTAGTAGCCGCCCCACTCGTGGGTGACGGCCACAATCTGGGCATCCGGTGCCACGCGCCGCATGTCGGAGTGGTAGGCCACAGCCATCTTGCCGCGCTCCTGCGCCGCCACCATCACGGCGTTGGAGCCGGTGTGGAAAGCGACCACGTCCACGTTCTGGTTAAACAGCGTCATGGCGGCATCGCGCTCTTTGGGAGGGTCAAACCACGCGCCCAGCCACACCACTTTGACCTCGGCCTTGGGGTTGACCGAGCGCATGCCCAGCGCAAACGCGTTGATGCCCTGCAGCACCTCAGGGATCGGGAAACCCGCCACGTAACCGGCCACGTGGGTCTGCGTCATGCGCCCTGCCGTCACGCCAGCCAGATAGCGGCCTTCGTAATAGCGCGCATTGGCAGCAGCTACGTTGGCCGTTGTCTTATAGCCGGTGATGGACTCGAACTTCACATCGGGGAAGTCTTTGGCCACCTTGAGCGTGGGCTCCATATAGCCAAAGCTGGGGGTGAAGATCAGCTTGTTGCCTTGTTGCGCCAGGTCGCGGATCACACGCTCGGCATCCGGTCCTTCAGCCACGTTTTCGACAAAGGTGGTTTTGACCTGGTTGCCCAGCGCCTGTTCGACGGCTTTGCGACCCAAGTCGTGCTGGTGAACCCAGCCAGTATCAGTGAGCGGCGCCACGTAAACGAAACCGATTTTGAGCGGCTCCTTCACCGGCTTAGGCGCAGGATTGGATTGGGAAAAAGCGGGGGAGAAACAACAAGCGGCCACGACTGCGGCTGCGAGGTTTTTATACATGGTAGTCCTCTACATGGCTCCGGAATACAAAACATCCACCTGCCGGAGCGACAAGGGACACGCGATTCTAGACGCTCAACACATCTACTTCACGAGCCCCGGGTGCGCTCCAGCAACTCCCGCGTGGCCGAGCGCACGATGCCGGTGTTGTCCTGGAACTGGAAGTTAACTTTGATAGAGATGCCCCACTCAGACTGAGCCCAGTACGTTGACTTCAGCAGGACACCGTTCTGCATCTGGAACTGGTACTCCACTTTATAGGCGTCGAAAGTTCCGGCAGGCACAGTCACCTTCTCGCGTCCGACAACCCGGGCGGCATAGTCCATCCACTGCCTGTCACCACCGGCATAGGTCCGCATGGATCGCCCGGACCAGCGCTTGCCAACCTGGAATTCCCCGCCTGGAATTAGGACGTATGGCGGGTCGTATGTTGAAACGCCGTCTTTGATGACTGCACCCGCTATGGTCGACTCACCGGAGTGACCACTACCAAACACATTCGTGTAGCGGGCAGTGTCACCCTCCACCTCGTTCACGTGGATATTGAAAATGTAGGGAGGTCCCTTGTAAGGGATCATTCGCATCCGGTACACATCGCCTTTGCGAAATCTGTTGTCTGCCGGATGTTGCTCGGCCTCCTGCGGACCAGCCTGCGCCACGATCTGGCGGCGCGCCAGCCGTTCAAGCTGGGCCTGGGCCAGTTCGCTGATGCTGGAATCCGGGTAGGCATCGATGAAGTTGAAGAATTCCTCCGGGTCTTTTGAAACACGGATGCGGTCCCAATGCGCTTTTTGCGCCGTAAACTGCGCGGCACGGGCGGGCTCATCCTGCGGCTTGATGTCGAACCCGCGCTCAAAACTGTATTCGCCTTCGAGGCCGTTGGCATAAGACGGTATCTGGCGGCCGCTGCTGGCGCGGCGCACGGCAAAACGCACCCGCTTGAACACATCATCAATGGTGGTGGCGGGCCGACTCATTTCCCGTAGCAGAAACCGCGTGTACAGGCCATTGCCCGTAGCCACGTCGCCGTCTTCCGCCACATTGCCAGGCTCTGTGGCATATGCGACGAAAGCACCCCTGGGTGCGTCTCGCGGGGCCAAGCCTGCAATGGCCTGTCGTGTCTTGAACGGATTGTCACGACAGGCGTCGAGCACCACCAGGCTGAGCCGGTTTCCCGAGGCCGCGAGTGACTCGATGGCTTTGCTGATATTGAAGCCCTGCTGGGCAATGTCAGACTCCTGCCGAATGCGTGCATCCACGGGGATCAGGTAGTTGTCATAATCCACCTGCACACCGTGTCCGGCGTAGTACACCAGGGCCACCCCCTGCTTGCCTTTGAGCTTGTCCTGCAACGCCTCCAGCGCACGCGCTATAGCTGCCTTGTCTGCGTCGCGCACCATTTCAACATCAAACCCAAGCTTGCCCAGCGCCAAACCAATGGCTTGCGCGTCGTTGGTGGGATTTGACAGCGGCGCATCCGGGTACGCCGAATTGCCTATGACCAGCGCTACACGCAAGTCGATAGGCGCTTGGGCAGACGCGCACACACAGGACAGGGAAAAGGCCAGCATCAAGCCGCGCCAGCCTCGCCTCCAACCCAGGCTAGCAGCCATCGTCGTGAAGTCAATCAATTCATGCATCAGGAAAAAATTTCGAACAAATTTCCAAGCTTGTCGTGCCATCCCCGTTTCATGTCATCGCTCGCAAAGCTCGCCTCAAAGCTGTTGCTCGCCAAGGTATACGCGTGCTGTGCGGTCAACCCCAGCGCAGCAAACGTCTGCGTGAAGTTCTCGTTGATATAGCCGCCAAAATAGGCAGGGTCATCAGAGTTCACGGTGGCCACGATGCCTGCATCCAGCATCTGTCCGATGTTGTGGTGCTTCAGGTCGGGGAACACACACAGTTTCAGGTTGGACAGCGGGCACACCGTCAGCGGGATTTTGTCTTTGGCCAGGCGCTGCATCAACGCGGTATCTTTGATGGCCTGCACGCCATGGTCAATCCGC
>JANPAZ010000325.1:0-4650 GCA_031430225.1 Rhodoferax sp.
AACTGCTCGCGGGTCAGCCCGTCAACGAGGACATTGCGCGCTGCGATGGGCAGCTTCACCTGATGGTTGCGCGCTTCATCACGTATCAGACCACGGGGGTCGCGGCCGGCGTAGATGGCCTTCATGTCGTCAAGCAAGCGCTTGCGCAGCATCACAATGCCGCCGTCACTCGTGCCCAGGTTTTCTTGCGTGCGGTCGGCAACGGTGCCTTGCCCGACCCAAGCCACGAAGTCCTGGTTCATCACATGGCTGGTGATCCAGCGCCCGCTAGCCGGGTCGGTAATCGGCCCATGCCATGTCGGTATAGCGGCTTGCACATAGGGCTCGGCCTCCTTGGGCACGCGGGTAAACGCCCAGGTGATTGACAGCGTGTTCTCATCGTCAATAGGTACGCGCCACTCAAAATGATCTCCGAGAAAGAACGCGTTCGGCCACAGGCACACGCGCCCTATCGTCCATAGCGGGTCCGCTTCACTGGTGTCTTCGCGCACGCGCTTGTAGGTCAGGCCAAACTCGAACTCGTCAAAGGCGACCTTGATGTGCGTGGGCGCGTAAGGCCCGGTTGCGCCAGTCTGGCGCAGCTTCCAGTTGGAATGCATCCACTCAAAGTGCACCGGGTCGATGGAGTTTTCCTGGCACTGGAACCAGTTGCAGGGCAGCTCGGAAATCACCACTTGGGCGAAGCCGTTGCCCCATGAAAACGGCTCCCAGTCTGGCAACAGCGGCGCAGGCTGCGGGCCCATATAAGCCCAAAGCATGCCGGCCTTTTGTTGCACGGGATAGGACTTGATGCGGATGCTGTCCTTGTAGTTCGCTTTTGGATTGGCAGTGTCTTCAAAAGGCTGTTCGGTGCATCGCCCGTCGTGGTCATACAGCCAACCGTGGTAATTGCAGCGCAGGCCGCAGGACTCCACAAACCCGTAAGCCAGATCAGCGCGCCGATGCGGGCAACGGCGGTCTACCAGGCCAAAGTTGCCGCCCAGGTCTTTATAGAGCACGAGGTCTTCGCCCATCAGGCGAATCGGCTTGATGGCCTGATGGTCGAATTCTTCAATGCCCGCCACGGGCATCCAGTATCGACGCAAGAGAGTCCCCATCGGGGTGCCAGGGCCCACTTGGGTGAGGGTGGTGTTTCTTTCTGCAGTCAACATGATGCGGGCCTTGTCTATTCGGAATATTTATTCGGTTACAGGAAACGCGTGGGCCAGATCATCGTGCGCCACATGTGGGCGACCGGACTGCCATCAAAGCCAAGCCCTTCTTTGGGCTGGCGGAAGTGCTGGCCGATCAGGTCCGTAAAGTCTTCCAGCTTCGCGCTGGTATCTGGGCCTTGTGCGTAAATGTCATTCAGGGTGATCAGGCGGCTGGTCATGTACCAGCGGTGGCTGCGCGCGACACGGTGTGCTTCTTCAATATATGGGTCCGGCACATAGTCTTCGCCAAACCAGTCGCGATAGTTTTTAGGGTAGCTGTAACCGACGGATTCGTCCGGGAAAAACCGCAGCGCCTGGTGGTACCGGATGGCCCAACTTACCTCTTCATCCACATACGGTTCGACCAACTGCGCACCCCAATAGCCGTGATCGCCACGGACAAGCCCTGCCACCGCAATGTCATGCAGCAGGCATGCCAGCACCACTTTGTCGGGCTGGCCACTGCGCCGGGCATGGCTGGCGCTTTGCAACAGGTGTGTGACCGTGTGGGCGGCGAACCGGTGTTTGAAAAAGTCTGCCAGCGTGGGGCAGGCAGGCATGGGTGACAAGCGCGGGTCGTCTCCCATCAGTAACAGCTTTGGCGCATCTGGCTCATCCCACGACGGGGGTCGCTCAAACGCCTTTGTGGGGTCGCGTTCACCCGAGGTAAAAAGAGTTGACGGCACCACCCGGCGATGCTGTGGCCCATGTCCCGTCAAGTTCATGAGTTGGGCTTCGGTTTTATGCATAGACGCCTCCAGGGTTTGGCTTCAGGCCAGTGACGTGGCCGGTTCGGGACAGCTCACACCCAGCGAGGTCGTCAACGCGACCAATTGGCTCCAGGTCTGCACGTCCAATTCGATCCCGTCTTCGAGTCTTTGGGCCCGCGTGCGCGCCTCGCTTTCGCCCGGCACCATCACGGGTTGATCAGGGTCAGCCGGACGCGCGCTGCGAAAGTAGTCCAGCAGCGCACGCGCCTCGGCATGTGCCGCAGCGGTGTCGCCCAGTGATTGCGGGTTGATCACCACCGCAAAAAGATTATTCGCTGCCGCCATGCGCTGCTGGTTGCCATTGCCCGGCTGAATAGTTTCACCACCCATCAAGGCACCCGCAAAGAGATCGCAAAAAAGGCCGAGGCCGGAACCTTTGTGCAAGCCGAACGGCAGGATTGCGCCCTGCGGATCACCCAAGGCATAACGCGGGTCGGTCGTAGGCCGGCCTGCATCGTCCAGCAGCAGGCCAGCGGGCAGTTCAAGACCGTTGGCTTTCGCAACACGCGCCTTGCCAACGGCTATTGCAGCGGTGGCCGCATCCAGCACGATGGACGCCTGTCCGTCAATGGCCGGATAAGCAAGACAGAAAGGATTACTGGCCAGTCGGGCCTGAAGGCCCCCAAAAGGCGCAACCGTGGGCGGGCGGCCCACCGCATTGACCAGCATGAGAGACGCCATGCCGGCCTGCGCGACATATTCGCCGTGGTCACCGATGCGCCCCAAGTGGCCACTATTACGCAGACTCACCAAAGCGACCCCCAACTCGCGGGCACGCTGCATGGCCGCGTCAAGCACGGTGCGCGCCGCCGAATGGCCAAACCCGCGCTCACCATCATAGACAAGAACAGCGCCAAAGTCGGTCACCAGCCTGGGGGATTGGTTGAGTTTCAGACCGCCCCGACGCACGCTTGCCAGATACAGCGGCAACATGCCCACGCCGTGGCTGTCGTGACCCGCCAGATTGGAATCCACCAGATGGCGAGCAACCCGGTCGGCCTCTGGCTGTGAACAACCCACCCGGCTCAAGCATGAAAAGGCCAGCTGATACAGGTCTGCTTGAGGGATCAGAACCATGATGCGATGTGAGAAAAGGTCGGGCCTACATTGCTTAAAAATATCATATTAATACCAATCATCAAGTTTGTGTTCAACCAAAACCCGTGCTGCATTGCACAAACAGGAGTAGGACGAAAACCAGTTGCGGCAATTAAACTAATAACATAATATTGATTGATGTCAACGGTCGCCAACATCTCTGCCTGGGGCTCGCAGCCCGATTCGTCGTCTGTCCCCATTTGGGCACCGGTTCAGGCGGACACTTTGTCCTGGCGCATCGTCAGCCAGGTTCGTACCGCCTTGTTTGCAGGCCAGCTCAAGCCGGGCGACTTTCTGGGCACAGAAGCCTCGATCGCGGCGCAGTTTGGCGTCTCGCGTATGGCGGCACGTGACGCATTGCGCTCACTCGCGGCGGTGGGCATCATCACGATCCGCCAGGGTGCCAAAGGCGGCGCTGTCATCGCCCAGGGCAATGCAGAGCATTTTGCGGACGCACTCGCCATACAGCTGACGCTGATCGGCGTCACCGAAACCGAGATGCTCGACGCACAAATCGGCATTGAAGCCATGGCTGCTGAATTGGCGGCCCAGAGGGCGACGCCTGAGGACCTCACCCGCATGGCCGGGCTCCTGGAAGAGCTGCGCAGACTGCTGGACGACCCTGTCAGCTTCACCGATGTGTCCATGCGGTTTCACCTGGCCGTGGTAGAGGCTTCCCACAATCGCCCACTGGTGGCGCAGTTCAAGGCGCTGCGCCATGTCTTGTTGCCCGCCTACACCCGTCACACGACACGCGAAATTGCCCTGCGTGCCATCGATGCGCACGGCATTTTGTTGGAGCACATAGAAGCCGGCGATGCCGATGCCGCCCGCGCACAAATGGTGAAGCGGCTGCGGGTCATCCGCAACAACCGCTTTGCCGGAGACGACCCTCCCGCGCCCAAACATTGAGGCGGAGAATTTTCTTTCAAATGAGTTGACGCAAAAGCCACACAACCAGACCCGAAGGAGACAAGCATGCCGAACCCTGATTCCCTGCCCGCCAACCGCCAACGGCGGGCTCTGCTTTGTGGCTCTGCGGCTGTCGCCGCCAGCGCATTGATCCCGGGTCGAGGGGCTGACGCACAGACTTTGCAAAAATTCACGCTGGCGTACCCGACCCGAAGTGGCGCGTCCTGGCCGATGTTCATTGCCAAAGAGGCGGGGTACTACGCCAAGTACGGGCTGGACGTGAACCTTGTGTTTGGCATCCACCCTGCCGGTATTGCCATGCTGACCAGTAACGAGGCCCACATGGCCAATTACGGCATAGACCCGGTCATGAACGCAGCCACCAAAGACGCCACGTTTGTCGCCATGGGTTCGTCGCTCAACAAAGGCAGCTTTGCATTCATCGCCCGCAAAGGCATCAAGCGGGGCCAGGACCTCAAGGGCATGAAGATTGGCGTGGGCCGGGTCGGAGACACGCCCTACCACTACACGGTATCGATGCTGAAGAAATGGGGTATCGGCCCGCGCGATGTGACATGGGTGCCCAGCGGTGCCGATGCAGCCGGACGGGTGGCCACACTGGCGGCTGGGCAGGTAGACGCTGCGCTGCTGACCACGCCCTCATTTTTCCGCCTGAT
>JANPAZ010000326.1:0-2275 GCA_031430225.1 Rhodoferax sp.
AGGGAGCGATCTCGCGGCGGCTGATGCTTATCGGCGCAGCCTGGCCCATGAAGCCGACCTGTACACATCCATTGCTTACAGCGACCTGGCGCTGCGAACCGGCAAGCCATCACAGGCCCTGCAAACGCTGGCGGCATTGCCCGAGACCGATGCGGTGGTATTGCGCCGCGCTGCGGCCTGGAAGCGGTTGGGCGATGTGCGTTGGCGGGATGCCCGTGCGCTGCTACAGGAGCGCATGGCGGAGTTGAAGCGCCGGGGCGATGACCCCGCTCTGCATGGGCGCGAGCTGGCGCTGGCCGCGCTGTGGCTGGATGAGGATGCAGCGACTGCGCTGACGCTGGCCAAAACCAATTTGCAGTTGCAGCGTGAGCCCATTGACTGGTGGGTGGCCGTGCAAAGTGCGCGGGCTGCCAAAGACACTGTCGCCCTGTCGGAGATAGAAGAGGCCATCCGAAAGACCGGATTGCAAGATGTACGTCTGGCAAAAGGCTCAGCGCCGAAGGTGGGCGCGAAATGACGGGTATTGTTCGAACTCTGCTGGTGGTTGCCGCGATGGCGTGTGCAGGCTTGACGCCCGCATGGGCGCACAAAGGCAGCGATGCCTACCTGGATGTGCAGCAAACGAGTTTGGCTGCCTCTGCCTCTGGTGCCAGTGCCGGTGCTGATGATGCTTCCTCGCGCGGGTTTCGCTTTACGTTGTCTGTGGCCATCAAGGACCTTGACCAAATCCTGCCCCTGGATGCCAACGCCGACGGCAAGGTGACCTGGGGCGAAGTCAGGACAGCAACGCCTGCGGTGCAGCAGTTGCTCAATGAAGTCGCCAACATTGAGCCCCCCGCGATGTGCCGCCTTGCATGGCAGGCTGACGGTGTTGAGCAACGGGGCGACGGGGCGTACATGCGAATGGTGGCACAGGCGATGTGCCCCCTGACGCAGGCGCTGGCTTTCAAATATACCCTGTTCAGGGATCAGGATGCCACCCACCGCTTGCTTGTTGCGGGCCGGATCGGTGGCCGCGACTTGCTGACCACCACCTCGCCACAGCAACCCGCGCCGCTACTACTCAGCATGGGCGAGACAAACTCGGGCGGTAAAAGCACCATGACGAACGGCACCGCCAGCACCAACGCCCAGCCTTCTGGCCGCTGGACGTCCCTGAGAGACTACTTCTTGCTGGGCATGCATCATTTGCTCGAAGGCTATGACCACCTTGCGTTCTTGCTCGCGTTGGTGCTGCCGCTGCAACTTAACCTTCGATCGGTCCCGCGCTTGCCGACGGGGCTGAATCTGCCGCCTGACTTGCCGGGTCACAGGTCGTTGGTGGCCATGCCTGGCGTGCCATCGCGCCGCCATGTGTGGCTGGCGTTACTGCGCACCATCACCGCTTTCACCCTGGGCCACTCCATCACGCTGATGCTGGCCACCTTCGGCTGGACCCAAGCCTCACCCGCGTGGGTAGAGCCGGTGATTGCCGCGTCCATCGCCGTGACGGCGCTGCTGAATCTTCGCCCCGTGAATTGGCTTCGCACCGATGTGCTGGCCCTTGTGTTTGGCCTGGTGCATGGCTTTGGCTTTGCCGGCCTGCTGCAGGAGGCAGCAGCACCCACAGGCCTGCTGCCCTGGGCGCTGGCGGGGTTTAACATTGGCGTGGAGGCGGGTCAGCTTATTGCCGTCAGTGGCTGGGTGCTGCTGTCGCAGCTGGTGGTGGCGCGAAGCTGGTACGCCAGTGTGGTGGTGCGGGGCGGGTCAATCGCCCTGGTGGGGCTGGCTACCTGGTGGTTCTGGCAGCGGGTGAGTTGAATTGGCTTGGGTTGGCTTGGCCGGGGTTGAATCAGGGAAAATCCACACCATGCATCTGCTGAAAATAAACATCGCTGCCATTGCGTCTGTGGTCGTGGCTGGCGTCGGTTTAACCATTCAAAACACGGCCTGGGCGCAGACGGCTGCGGCAAACCTGCCTCCCGTCGTCATTCAAACATCGCGCAACAGCGTCCTGGGCGATGCCGAAACGGCCAGCATGGGCGTAGTCACCCAACAGCAGCTTGAAGCCCGCACGGTGTACCGCCCCGGCGAGCTGCTGGAGGCCATGCCCGGCCTGGTGGTCAGCCAGCACAGCGGTGAAGGTAAGGCCAACCAGTTTTACCTGCGCGGTTTCAACCTGGACCATGGCACCGATTTGCGCACCAACATCGACGGCATGCTGGTGAACCAGCGCAGCCATTCGCATGGCCAGGGCTGGACGGATGTGAATTTCCTGATTCCCGAATTGGCCACA
>JANPAZ010000327.1:0-10862 GCA_031430225.1 Rhodoferax sp.
AAAGCCACCGATGGTGTACCCGTCGGGCGCAGATTTGGCCAACTTGTCGGCACCGATGATGCCGGAAGCACCCACGATGTTCTCGACCACGATGGATTGCCCCATGTTCTCCGACATCTTCTGGGCCAGCAACCGCGCTGCGACATCCACGGCGCTACCGGCGGCCAGTGGAACGATCATGCGAATCGGCTTGTTCGGATAACCGCCCTGGGCGAATGCTGGTGTAACCCCGACGAAGCTCGCGGTCACGGCCAGCGCGATCGCGAGACGACGCGTGCAAGGGGCGGATGTGTTGAATTTCACGATGTCTCCTTTTGAGTATGTAAACAAGGCCGGCCGCCAGGCGCTCAAACCGTGAGGCCCAGGACGCGGATCGCATTCTCGCCGAGGATGGCCAGGCGGTCTTCGTCGCTGAGCTCGGGTGTGGCCATCACATGCCCAACCGGATCATCTTCCCAGGGAATGGGGTGGTCTGTCCCGATCAAAATCTGACTTGTACCCACTTCGGCAGCCAGGTGGCGCAACGCTTCGCCCGTGAACACCAGAGAGTCGAAGTAAATTTGGCGCAGATATTCGGTCGGTTTTTTCTTCAGCACGATGTCGGGGTTGCAGTTCTGAGGCGAGACAAAGCAGCTGCGGTCCATGCGCGGCGCGTACGATCCGAGGAACCCGCCACCGTGAGCACCCAGCACCTTGAGTTCGGGAAACTTGTCGAAAACCCCTTCAAAAATGAGCTTCTGGAGGGCAATCGTCGTGTCCAGCGGGTTGCCGATCACATTGGATAACCAGCCATTGCCCTTGAGCCTAGCCGCCAGCTCAGGCGTACTCTGCGGATGGATGAAGAGCATCACGCCGAGCTCCTGCGCCTTGGCCAGAACCGGGTGGTATTGCGGGTTACTGAAGTCATCCCCTGCCACACTGCCACCAATCGCTGCGCCCTTGAGGCCTAACTTCTTGACGGCCTCCTCGAGCATCTGAACTGCCAGGTCGGGAAACTGCATCGGCAGCGAGGCAAAAGCCGCCAGACGCTTCGGATGATCTGCGCACAGCTCGGCAAAACTCTCGTTGTGCAGGCGGCAAATAGCCGCGGCAGTATCGCGATCTTTTTTGTACCAGAAAGGATTGATGCTGAGCACTTGCAGGTCGATGCCCATGCGGTCCATGGCCTCGAAACGCGCGGCGAGCTGCTGACCGACTTGCAGGAAATGCTCAGGCACACCTTTAACAGGTGGCAAGACGCTCTTGGCCTCGGCACCCATCAGGTCAAGCCCCCCCTGAAAGTAACAATGCGCATGCGCGTCGACGGTGCGCGCGCGCTTGCCACGAATAACCACCGGCGCCCGTCGTGTCGACGTAGAGCCACCGCCATCAGGCATGATGGCCAGGCCAGAGCAACTGCAAAACCAGAAGCCACAGCCGCCAGGCATATGTGATTTGGGAGATAGCCAGTTCTTGAGCATGGAATGGAGTTCAGGGGTTGGAATGGGTTTCAGCGACTCGCTGAATGGCGCGCACCATACGGGTATGGGCACCGCAACGACACAAATGTTTGTCCAGCGCCTGGACGATTTCCTCTCGATTGGGCTTGGGGTTTTGCGCCAATAACGCGCAGGCGGACGTGATGATGCCGGACACGCAATACCCGCATTGCGCCGCACGGCATTCGATAAACGCGGTTTGCACGGGGTGAGGACTGGCGGGTGTACCAAGGCCTTCAAGCGTTGTCACCTGCCGCCCCTGAATCGACCAAACCGGCAGATTGCACGAGGTTTGGGGCTGGCCATCCACCAGCACCATGCAAGCACCACACTCTCCCTGACCACAGCCAAACTTGGGCCCACTCAGGCCCAACTCATCCCGCAACACAGACAGCAAAGTGCTTTTATCGTCGCCGTCGAATTGCACCGGCTGCTTGTTCACCTGGAACATCAGCGCGATTTCATTTTTGTTGTCGCTCATACGCTCTCCCCGGCGTGCACCGCCCGCAGCAGGTTGTCAGGGCTCAGCGGAAGCTCACGCACGCGAACGCCCAGTGCATCGTGCACCGCGTTGGCAAGCGCCGCCGCTACCGGCCCCTGGGCTGCCTCACCGGCGCCCACAGGCGGCTCATCGGGGCGATCTATCACATGCACACGCACCTCGGGTGCCTCGCTAAAACGCAGCACTGGGTAAGTCACCCAATCGTTACTGGTGATGGCGTTTCGATCAAACGTCACCCGTTCCTTGACGGTCCAGCTGGCGCTCTGAATCGCTCCGCCCTCAATCTGGTTGATGACGCCATCAAGATCCACCACCATGCCCACATCCACTGCCAGGTCAAGATTCAACACCCGCACTTGCTCGTCCACCCGCACACGCGCAATGACGGCGCACCAGGCCCCGGTGTTTTTGTAACGCGCCCAAGCCAGGCCGTAGCCTATGCCTTCTGCCTCCTCGGCACGGCCATTCCACCAAACAGAACGCTCCACCACCGTGCTCAGCACAGCCAACGCGCGCGGGTCGACAAGATGGCGCTTTCGAAAGGCCAGGGAATCCTCGCCCAGCAGGTGGGCGAGCTCGTCCACGAACGACTCGATGGCAAAAACATTGGCATAGGCACCCAGCCCACGCATGGCCGAGGTACGCAACGGCATCACGGTCAGTCGATGGGTGAGCACCTTCAAATGGGGTACGTCATAGGCTGGCACAGCATTGCGCTCACCGCCGCCCCCCGAAGCCAGCGGCGGGTTGATGGGCAGCGGCAACGCCGTGGCGTCAGCGCGTTCGCTGGCTGCCAGAAGGGCGGGCACGAGAGCACGCCCCGGGCGCGAGCTGTAGCCGTTGGCCCACAACTCATGATGCCAGTGAGTAAGCCGCCCCGACGCATCAAGTCGCGCCCGCAGCAGCACACGGTGGGCTGCACCGACGGGACTGTGTGTCAGCTCGTCTGAGCGCGACCAAAGCACGCGCACCGGCCGACCAGGACAGCGCAAGGCCATCAATACAGCATCGAATGCAACGTCGTCTGCGCCGTTGTGGCCGTAACAGCCCGAACCCTCGACATGGTGAATCACGATGTCGGTCCTGGCCAGCGGCGTGGCCTCACGCGCGAGGGCCTTCATGATGTCGTCACGCAGGTTTTGGATGCCCTGGCTGTGCGTCCAGACCTTTAGTTGCCGACCATCCCACTGCGCCACCGCACACGAAGCGCCGATGGAAGCATGTGCCAGATAGGGCTTGAGATAGATGGCGTGATGATGCAGGCCATCGGCGGGCCATTCGGCCTCACCCCGTTCGGCCGTCACGGTGGTTTGATGGGGGGCCGATGTGAGAAAACCGTCAAGGTCGTGCAGTTCGGGCAGGGCATCGCCGGCTTGCCATTCGATCCGGCTTGCGAGCTTTGTGACCGCAGTGTCGGCGTCGCGCTCCGAGTCTGCAACGATGGCGATGAAACGTCCGTCGACCCAGCAGCGCACGCTGGGAGGCAGGGCAGCCACGTCTTCAGAGGGCCAGCGCGCCAGTGTGGCGTCGAGCGTGCAAGGTCGCAGCACGCGTCCATGCAGCATGCCGGGCAGACGCAAGTCGTGAATAAAACGGGCCTGGCCGAACACTTTGTCTGCGAGGTCCACCCGCAATGGGCTCGCTCGCCCCAGCAAACGGCGCTCAGAAGGCAACTTCGGTCGTGCTGTGCCTGCACACTCGATGTCAAGGTTGACCGCCTTCAACAGGCTCGCATAGTCACCCAGATCCGCCCCTTGCGCCGAAAGGAAGCGTCCCTCGCTCACCGTGAGCGTGTTGTCTGGCTGGCCAGTCAGTGTTGCCGCGCGCTGTAGCGCCAGCGCCCGAACTTCGGCACAGGCCTGACGCAGCGCACCACCGCTGTCCTGTACCGACAGACTGCCAGAGGTCATGCCCTCGTCAGGCCCGTGTGCGGTGCTGGCACTGCGCACGTGTACCGACACCAACGGCACGTCCAGCTCGTCTGCCACCAAGAGCTGCAGCGCGGTCAGGATGCCCTGGCCAAGTTCGACCTTGCCGGTGAACACCTGCACGATGCCGGGCTCGCCAAATGCCAGCCACTGCGACAGGCGGCGGTTGGTGTGCAGACTGCCCGGCAGCTGGGGTTGCCCGTCTTGCCGATCGATAACGAAACCACGGGGCTGCAGCGTTGGAACATCGGTCATGGGGACTACTAAGTTGGGGCGCTCAGCGCCAGTGCCACATATTCAGCGACAGGCACTTCCTCGGCTCGGCGCTGCACATCAAACTCACCGGTGTATGACTTTTCCTGCAGCCACTTTCCCAGTGTATGGCGAATCAGCTTGCGTCGCTGGCTGAAAGCCACCTGCACAATTTCGCTCAGGCGTTTCACGTCAATTGCGGGCGGGTTCGGCAGGGGCACCATGCGCACGATGGCGCTGTCCACGCGCGGCGGCGGGTTGAAGCTTTCGGGGGGCACAAAGAGCACGTTTTCCATGGCGTAGCGCCATTGCAGCATCACGCTCAAGCGGCTGTAATCTGACGTGGCCGGTCGTGCCACCATGCGGTCGATCACTTCCTTTTGCAGCATGAAATGCTGGTCTTCAATCACGTCGACAAAACCCAGCAAATGAAACAAGATGGGGGTGGAGATGTTGTAGGGCAAATTCCCGACGACCCGCAGCTTTGCGGCCCCCACGCTTGTCGCTTCGCGTACTTCGCTGCCCCCCGAGGGGGCCAAACGGGAAAAATCCACTTTGAGTACGTCAGACTCAATCACCGTCAGTCCCGGGTGAGCGCGTAGCCCCACGGCCAGATCACGGTCCAGCTCAATCACCGTCAACGCGCCAAGCCGTTCGACCAACGGCTGTGTCAGCGCAGCGAGGCCGGGGCCAATCTCCACCATGGCCTGCCCCGGCTTGGGCGCAATGGCACGAACAATCGCATCAATGATGCCGCCATCGGTCAGGAAATGCTGACCAAATCGCTTGCGCGGGATGTGTTTCACCTGCGTGCCAAGCTAGTCAGTTACAACTGCGGTGGCTCGCGCATTTCAACATAGGCCTTGCCGCGCACATCCTGTGCCCAGTTGGTGTAGGCCTCGTTCAGCTTCTTTTCGCGCAGCACATTGCGTGACAACTCCTGCTGTTCTTTGAGCGTGAGGGTACCCACACGTCGCTCCATCAACTGGATCAAGTGCACGCCAAACCGTGAGATGAGAGGGTCGCTGATCTGCCCCGGAACCAGTGCGTTCAACACCGCCTCGAACTCAGGTACAAATTGCCCGGGTGACGCCCAGCCCAGGTCGCCCCCCTGCGCTGCGCTGCCATCTTGTGAGTTGTCGCGCGCCAGCGTTGCAAAGTCGGTCTGACCGGCCTGGATGCGTCGCTTGAACTCGTTCAGCGTGTCACGTGCCGTGGTCTCGCTCATTTGCGGCGTGGCACGCAGCAAGATATGCCGTGCACGGCTTTGCTGCACACTGGTGCCCGCCAGACGTTTCTCAAGCACCTTCAGCACATGAAACCCCGCACCCGAACGCAGAACCGGCGACAACGCGCCGGCCGCCAGATTCTGGGTCGCCTCGACAAATAATGGCGGCAAGCGGTCCATCTGCCTGAGTCCCAATTGACCGCCGTTGGCACGGTCAGCGGAGTCAGACAGCTCACGCGCCAGCGCCGCAAAGTCTTCGCCTGCCCGCGCGCGGGTCAGCACCAACTGGGCCTTGGTCTGCAATGCTGCCACTTGCTCGGGCGTCGCCGCATCAGGCACAGCTACAAGTACCTGAGCAATATTGATTTCCTGCACTGCGGGATCGCTGCTCGTCTGCAAGTCACGCAGGTACTGATCAACTTCAAGGTCAGAAACACGCACCCGCGCATCCACATCACGCTCGCGCAATCGGGTCAGCGTCAACTGGTCCCGCAACTGCGCGCGAAACACCGACAACTCCATGCCCTCTGAGGCGATTCGTTGGCGCAGCTGGGCGACGTCAACCTGGTTCTGGCGAGCAATGGCCTGCTCCGCCTGATCAATGGCGGCTTCATCTATCCGGATACCCGTCTCGCGCGCCAGATGCAATTGCGCCTTGTCACTGATCAGACGGTCCATCACCGCCTGCACCAGTTCATTGCGCGAAGGCTGGGGTCGGCGCGCCTGTGCCTGCTGCTGGATCAGTCGCTCTGCCTCCATGCGGAATTCGTTGTTGGTGATGGGCTCTGAATTCACCACGGCAATGATGAAGTCGGCCGCCTGCTGGCCAACCACAACGGGCGATGCCGTGCCTAAAGGGCGGGCCGCCTGCGGCTGCAAAGGCCGCAGCCCCTGTGCCTGGGCACAAGCGGCAGTCAGACCGGCCAGAGCGAGCAGAGTAGGGGCCAAAACGCGATGAATCATAGTAAGGTCAATCGTAATTGCTGAAGCGGCTGGGTGAACTGGTTTGTTCACGCAGATATTGGTAGCGAGGGATATTTTCCTTGAGCGTTTTCAGAGGGTTGGAGCCCAGGCGCGAAAACCCCACAAATTCAAGCTGGAACATGATGCGCTGGTTGGCCGACGACACGCTGGTCTGCAACTGCTCAACCACAATACGGCCGAGCCAGCAACCAGCATCGTACTCAAATCCGATCACCGCATCGACCAGCTTGCTTTCGGCCAGGCTGTAATTCAGGCGGCCCACGCTGTACCAGCGGCCCTCGCCTTGCCCGCGCCCTGCGCCCAGTTCCTGCCCGCGATCACCCCAAAGGTCATTCAGCGGCCATTGCCACCCAATGTCAAGCTGCTCGCTGGAGTCACGCTGAAACCGGTAGGCGGCGCTCACCACGCGGTAATTTCCGGGGCTGTAACGCGCACCAACAATGGAGCGGATTGACTTCTCGGTCTTGGCGTTGTACTGCACAGTGGAGTCGACTGTCCAGTTCGGGCTCCAGTTCACGGACGCGCCCATCAAGACGTCGCTGAACCCACTGCGCTCTGGCGTTCCCCCTGGCAAGGTCACGTTCTGGTCGCTAAAACGCAGACGTTGGGCGACACCAAAGCGCACAGCTTCGGCACCGGTTTTGGGGTCCAGTAAACGCGTGGTCAGACCCAGCGTCAGCAGGTTGTTGTCCGAAATCCGGTCGTTGCCTACAAATGCGTTTTCGGTGAAGATGCTGGCGAAATTGAAGTCATTGGCACCCGAGTCATAGTTGGGCAGCAAGCTTTGGTCACGAAACGGTGTGGCCACATAAAACGCACGCGGCTCCAGCGTCTGCAGGAATGTGCGACCGAAATAGCTGGCGTCGCGCTCAAACACCAGGCCACTGTCCAGACTGAATGTTGGTAGCGCCCTGCTGGCTGAACCGTCCCCGTTGGCCAACGGCGAGTCAAAGTTGTAACTGGTGGCGTGCAACTGCAGTTTGGGCTTGATAAAACCAGCCGCCCCTGACCAGGAACGACTGACCTGTGCCAGGGTAAAGCCGCGTCTTGCATTGGGCTGGCCTGTCAGCGACCGGTCGGCCGCAAACTGCGTGTAGTCGGCATCGACGGAGACATCGTAACCCGCCACATTGTTGCGGGCAAAGCGCCCCGCCACTTGGGGCAGCCGGTCATACGGGGGCGTGATGGGTGACGCCACGTCTTGCAGGGTTTGCCACTTGAGCGCCCTCACACTGGCCGAATAAGCACCACTTGCCCAAGACACCTTGGCATCGTTGGCCAGCAGCCGCTGTGTCAGCGAACCATTGGCACGCGTGAAGTCTTTCCAGTAGTTGTCATCGCTGACACGGTTTAGATTGAGGTTAAGCCCCACACTGCCGACGCCCGCAATACGGGTGTCAAAAAGGCCTCTGTGCAACGACGTAAACCCCCAGCGGTCGCTGTTGCGCAGTGCGTCCGAGGGCATGTAATTTCCGCCAACCTCACCGGAATAGGCGGACTCCAGATAACGGAACTCAGCGGCCAGATCAACGCCCCGTTTGGACATCAGCGTGGGAAAAATAGTGGCATCGCGGTTCGGCGCAATGTTCCAGTAATAAGGAACCGTCACCTCCACACCATTGACGTTGTCTATCCCGAAGGTGGGGGGCAACACCCCGGACTTGCGCTTGTCACTCAGCGGAAAACTCAGGTACGGAATCGGCAGGATGGGCAGACCCTTGAAGCTCAACACGGCACCCTGAGCGACGCCAACGTCTTCCTCCTGGTCCAGGCGCAAGTTGGCGGTGCGCAGAATCCAGTCAGGCAACCAGCTCGGGCCGGCCACGCGCTTGCAGGTGGTGTAGGTTGCGTTGCGGATGACCACACGCTTGTCGTCAATGAAGTCCAGGCGGTCGGCTTCACCATGCCCGCCGTTCTGCAAAAACTGGTAGCGCGGCTGGCTGAAGTAGCCCTCGAAAGACTCCACCTTGAGCTCAAGCAACGGACCTTCATAGACGTTGCCACCCTTGTTGATGCGCACATTTCCCCGGGCTTTGGCAAGGTCATCGGGCTGGTAGTACTCCAGCCGGTCGGCGCGGATCACCATGTCTCCCCGGCGCAGCATGGCATCGCCTTCGAGCACGGTTTCCAGGTCCGTTCGGCCGCTGGCGCGTTCGCCGTACAAAAATAGCGGCAAACCAACGCCCGGCGTCACCGGGATTTTCTCTTCCAGTTGCGCACTGGACTTCAGCCTGAAGGGCTCCATAGCGGAATCTGGCGGCGTCTGGCCCGTTGTCTGGGCGACAACCGCGCTGAACTGAACGCACACGGCAAGGAACACCACCGATTCGCGCGGTGACGGCACCTTTGGCCGATAGCGGCCCGGCAGGCTCAGACCAGCCAATGTCATGTCACGCATCAATAAACACATCGGGCCATGGAAGGGGGGCGAATTCGGGAAATGAGGACTGTAGTGAGCGTCGAAAAGCCGCATGCCGACACATCGGGTATGCAAGGGGTTTGTAGAATGGATTATCCATGAGCCCAAGCCCCGACATCTCCCCCGCATCCCAGCCCGCCAGCCAACCCGCCCTTCAACCCGTTACATGGGCTGATTCAAACCGCGAGGCAGCATTTAACCAGTGGTTGGACGGGGTAGCCACAAACCAGGCGTTGGTGCCCGCCACATTGCGGTTGGCGTCGGCCGATGCCAGTTTCCGGCGTTACCTGTGTGTGGACTCGTCAGATGCGGGGGTTGGGCGACGCATCATCATGGATGCGCCACCGGCTCTGGAAAACTGTCGTCCGTTTGTGGATATCGCGCATCTGATGGCCCAGGCCGGGCTGAATGTGCCGCAGATCCTGGCTTGGGACGAAGCTAACGGCTTCATGCTGCTCAGCGACCTGGGGGCCCAGACCATGATGCAGGCCATGAACCGTGACAACCCGCAGGCCAATCACGCCATGTACATGCAGGCGGTCGATGCGCTGATTGCCTTGCAACTGGCTTCAAAACCCGATGTGCTGCCACCCTATGACGAAGCCTTGCTGCGCCGGGAACTGGCGCTGTTTCCCGACTGGTATCTTGCCAAACACCGGGGCGTGGCGGTTGAAGGCGAGGTGCGCAGCACGCTGGACACGGCGTTCAATCACATCGTCAAACAGAACCTGTCGTGGCCCAGTGTTTACGTGCACCGCGATTTCATGCCCCGAAACCTCATGTTGGCCGTTGGAGGCAGCGAACTTACTGAAGCGACGTGTGTTGGGGCCTCACCCGAGCGCCGCGCCGGGCCGCCCCAAGCAAGCTCAGCCCCCTCGGGGGGCAGCGCACCACGCGTAGCGGGAAGCGTGGGGGCCTCATCTCTTGGGGTGCTGGATTTCCAGGATGCGGTCTATGGCCCCATTACCTATGACATCGCCAGCCTGATGCGCGATGCCTTCCTCACCTGGGAAGAGGACTTTGTGCTGGAGATCACCATCCGGTACTGGGAAAAAGCGCGCAAGGCAGGTCTGCCCGTTGGCGACGACTTCGGAGAGTTCTACCGGGGCGTGGAGTGGATGGGCTTGCAACGCCACCTCAAAGTCGCGGGCATTTTTGCGCGTCTCACCCTGCGAGACGGCAAGCCACAGTACCTGGCCGACACACCCCGCTTCATCCATTACATCCGCGCCACCACCAACCGCTACCGCGAGCTCAGACCCCTGCTGCGCTTGATAGACCGCATTGAAGGCACAGAACCCTCCACTGGGTTCGCCTACGGACGAATGTGAGTCATTTTGTCAAATGGCCCACGTATCTATTAAATAGTTAGCTATATATTTAATAGCAATCGGAACCAATGCCCCGCTTCTACTGCCCCCTCCCATTGGCTACCGGCAATGCGCTGAACTTGCCTGCCAGTGCGGCACGTCACGTTCAGGTGCTGCGCCTGCAGCCCGGTGACACCATCACACTGTTCAATGGTGAAACAGGTGGCGAGTTTGAGGCCACGGTGGCGCGCATGGGACGCAGCGACGTGGAAGTCACGGTGGGTCTGCACAACCTGGTTGAGCGCGAAGCAGCGTGCGCCGTGCATCTGGCGGTGGGCATGCCCGCCAATGAGCGCATGGACTGGCTGGTGGAAAAAGCCACCGAGTTGGGCGTGGCAAGCATTCAGCCACTGGTAACCGAACGCACGGTGCTGCGCCTGTCGGCAGAGCGCGCCGAAAGAAAGCAGGCGCACTGGCAGAGCATTGCAATTGCCGCGTGCGAGCAATGCGGGCGCAACCGCGTGCCGCTGGTGCATGCCGTGAAAACGTTTGCGCAGTGGGCCAAATCGCAACCGCCGTCCCAGGATGTGACGCGCTATCTGCTGTCATTGCGCGCGGGCAGTCAGCCGCTGCGTCAGGTCGCTGCCGTATCCTCAGGGGCTAACAATCCAGTCACATTTTTGTCCGGCCCCGAGGGGGGCTTGACTGACAGCGAAGAGCTTTCAGCGCAGGCCGCAGGCTTTGTCGCCGTGTCACTGGGC
>JANPAZ010000328.1:0-3394 GCA_031430225.1 Rhodoferax sp.
CCCGACATTGCATTTGGCGCTGGGTCACTCTGACCCTTGCACAACCGCTCTATGCAATCTCTAAGTAAACCGCTTTAAATTCCTTATGCTGATTTCAGCCCCATCGACGGAGTCTTGATGAGTCCAGTTCTCAAAACACCATTTTTCTCGCTTGCTTTGAAACGACCATCTACGGCCTTTTTTTCTTTGTAACTTGCGCTTCCCCTTGCTGGAGCGACGTGCTCAAGGCAGCGGGTAAGGGGCGTTATCAGAAAGTTTAGCTGTGATGTCTCTGAAATGATCCCACCCATTGGCAGGGCCGAAACTGCCCGGATCGCGGTCGGCGAGGTGGCGTACCAGGTCCAGATGATTTAGCTTTTGCGGGACTGGCTCCATGTCCAAACTGGCCGTGCCGCGGATGTGGGACATGATGGTGCGAGCACCGAGCGAATACATGAAGGATGTGGCACCGACTCCCTCAAGCCCTATTCCTGGAAAGTACAGGTCGGGTGCGTCCAGACTGCGGAACACGCAGCCGCAGCGAGCGGACAACTCGGCGATGCTTTTGATGGTGGCAATGCGCGGGTCTTCGAAATAGGACAAGTCGGTGGCATAGCCAGTGCCCCACAAGACGGTGTCAGCGTGCAATCGGGTGCCACTATCAAGTACCACCTGGTTGCCCTCGATTGCCTTCACGGTGCCTGGGTGGCGCTCAATTTGAGTCATGTTGGCCAGCATTCGGGCGCGACCGGGGATGAGCTGATCGCGGCGCATGTCAATAGATTGCGCTGGCTGCAAATCCTGAATGCCGAATTTGGCATATCGGGCGCGCAGGTCCGCGTCGATCAGGGCGTTTTGCTGCTCCACTGGCATGCCGCTGGCCTGCATCTTCGCGTAAGGTCGAAAACTGCCAGCGACCGCCTTGGGTTTTGTGGTCGGAGTAAACCAGCGTAGCCCGCGATAGACCCAGTGAATATTTCCCGCCTGATGCTCCAGGCATTGGTCCAAAAGGTCAAAGGCAGAAGCGCCACCACCTATCACGACCACATCTTGCTTTGCCAGTTCGGCTGGATGGGTTAGGGCACTGGAGTGCAGTTCCCGCACTTGGCTGTTGATGCGTGGGATGTCCGGGATGATCGGTTTGTTGTGACCACCGGTGGCGGCAACCAAATGGCGTGCACGCAACTTGCCTTGTGGGGTATCTAATTCCCAGCAGCTGCCGGTATGGCGTGCCAGGTAAACAGGACAGTTCAGGCGTATGCCGCCAGATAGATTAAATCGGTCTACCCAGGATGAGATATTGGACAGGATGTGGGGCTGGGTGGCACCATCAATTGGCAGGTCGCCAGCGGTCCAGTCCTCGAGACAGATCTGGATGTCTTGCCAAGCGGGCAGATTGCGCCATAACCCGCCCACACCTTCCTGGCGCTCCAGCACCAAGGCGTTGAGACCCGCCTGCTTGGCATAGTGGAGATGAACGAGGCCCGCCAAGCCACCGCCAATGATGGCCACATCCAGCAGGCTATTTTTATCAGTCATAACGCACCCAAAAAGGAGAAAATATTAAACCAGTTTTGCGGTTGGGCCTAGTGATTGGGCTTGATTCAAAGCGCCCGCGTACTCATTGCGCCGCTAATACACATCCATCTCACAACCCCTTTCATGTAGTGCGGCTAAGTCGGCTGCAGTTTTGTGGTTCGCGGACCACCGGAAACGTTGACGGGTGCCGAAGGACTTGATTGACTAACGCTGCGTAAAACTCGCGCAACCCGGGCGCGGTGGTCTTTATGTAGGCGCTAAGTTCGTCATCGGACATGGCCCTTAAATTCACCAGTGGCAACACTTCCACGCCATCCACCACGCGGCTGAACTGTTCGCGGTAGGTCTTGCCCACGCTGGCAAAAAACGCCGGGTCAAGCCTCACGGCCTCCACAATGTCAACCCGCTCTCGGACCTGCTCAAGAATGATGCCAATGTTTGAGTAACCCGTCATCCCGGCCAATTTGCGGCGGGCCTGTTCCACACCCTCAGTGACATCAACAACATGCCTCCACTGACGCGGCATCAGGTCATCACCATACAACCCAGCGGCGGTCAACGCTAGAGGCAGCAGCGCGGTCGTCTTGCCCACGCCATGCGCCCCGGCGATAGCCTTCAGCGGTTGCACTTGGTTTATGGCCCATCACTTGAGCAATCGCACCCGCAGGAGCCCCGGCAGCTTCACCCAGCAGCGAAAACGAACGGCGTTATCCGTGAATGGTTACGCTCTTGCACATCGAAAGCATCAAATCGATTTCGTTGACAGTTTTCGCGGAGAACTTCAAGCTGCATCGGCAATGTTCAATTGACGCCATAGTCGAGGTATTTGTTCATCAAACGATTTGCCCTCCCATGAACGGTTCGAGCCAGCGTCGCGTCAACGATCCTTCGTCAAGTAGCCACTGCCGAAACCGCCGTAACTGCGGGCGCTGCAGCGTGTCGGCACGGAAGCGCACCTGGAACGCATGGGCTGTGCGCCGGCCGCACTGGACCGAAAAGGGCAGAGAGAGACGCCCCGCATCGATTTCCTCGCGCAACAGAGCAATGCCGCACATTGCAAAGCCTGCGTTGGCCATCACTGCATCCATCGCAGGTGCGATACGCTGAAAGCGAATGCCGCGCTCAGGCGCCGTGCGCGTCAAACCCTGAGTTCCAAGCCATTCTGGCCACTTTGGTGCGGTCTGGTCGTCTCGATAAAAGTCCACGTGGAGCAACGGAAAGCCCTCGAGACGAGTGGGGCCGCCGAGCGCCGCGACCCGCCGATCGTTCTCAGGCGACGTGATCGGCAAAACGTAGTCGTGAAACAGCAATTCGCCGCGCCGGTCGTCGGGTAGGCTGGTACTGCCAACTGGGCCGAAGAAAATTTCGCAGTCCGCAGCGCTCAATCGTCGTGGCATTTCTCCGACGCCGTTAATCTCAATCTCGATATTCGGATGCTGACTCCGAAATGCGGGCAGCCGTAGCGCCAACCACAAGTCGACGATGTCGCTCACTGCCGCGATGCGTATCTGCTGCCCCCGCTGCAACTCTAGCAAATCCGCAGCCTGCGCAAGTTCGCGGAAGGCTGTTTGCAAATGGGGCAGTGCCCCGATAAGTTCAAGCGTGGGCTGCAGGCCCGAGCGGCCACGCAGCACGAGGTCAACACCCAGATAGTCTTCGAGTGCCTTGACACGCTGCCCAACGGCAGCAGGCGTGATCGCAAGCTGCGAAGCCGCGCCCTTCAATGATCCCGTACGCAACGCAAGTTCCAGTGCTTGCAACGACCGCAGGTGGCTGGGTTGGTCCATTGGGTAATGCTAAGGTTTTTCTTTATTTACATCAAGTATATTTAGCTTGCATGGTCGTTCTCGCTACCGATAATTGTTTCATCATCAAC
>JANPAZ010000329.1:0-6297 GCA_031430225.1 Rhodoferax sp.
GGCGACACAAATTCTTTCCAGAGTTTTCCCACAATGAAGCGTGAGGCAGCCTCTTGCGCCAGCATCACATCCAGCACGGCATCGCCATCAAAGTGGCCGCTGCGCCCCAGCACGGTTTTGCGGGCAGCGTCGTGGAACGCAGGGCGAAAGCGAAAACTGAATGTCTCGCGCTCAATGCTCCAGCCGGTGAAAGCACGGGCGGCCTCGCGAATGTCCTGCTCGGAATAGCCGCCGCCGTGGGTCGCCTCGCCCAGTGTGAACAACTCCATCACCTCACGGGCAAAGTTCTCGTTGGGGGCTTCGCGGCGCGAGTTGGCACCATCCAGGTACACCAGCATGGCCGGGTCTTTGGCCACCGCGTGCAGCAGTGTGGCGAAGTTGCCCAGCGCGTTGGCACGCAGCAACTGGTGCTGGTTCCACATGGCCTGGGAGCGCACGACTTTTTGCTGCGACGTCGCGAAATGGTTATGCCAGAACAGCGTCATGCGCTCTTGCAGGGGCGCACGGGTTTCGATCATCTCGGTGACCCACCAGGTTTTCAGGTCCAGGCCCTCACGCATTTGCTGGCGGCGCATGGCCTGCTGCTCTTCCGTGGTTTTGAGCATCACGTAGGCAACGGGTGGCGGCTGACTCACGAAGTCGGGTGGCGGGTGGGCAGGCTTCGCTGTTTTGGCGCGGGCCAGTGCGGCAGCCACCGCGGCCTGTGCGGATTGACCCGTCAAGGCGTCGACCTCCTGCTGCGTGGGGGCAAACCCGGTGCGAATCAGGAAATGCCGGGCTTGTTCAGATGTCAGCTGGCTTGGCGCGGCATTCAGGCCCATAGCCCACAGAGACAGGGCACAAATTGCTATTATTTTAAGAGCAATCACGGTTTGCTTCGTTCGGAGTCCCGGCGTTGCTGGCGCAATTGCTGGCGCATTTCTGCGCGTTCCTGGGCGGTTAAATGACGGCTCGCCAACGGTGGATCAGCCACGTCCCCACCCCGGCCCTGTTGCGGCTGCAAGGCCTGACGCAGGTCTCTTTTCTGTTGCGCGCTGCGCGTTTGCTGGTCAAGCAACCGGTCGGTTCTGCTGTCGAATCTGGTATCTCTGGCGGGCGCAGGCTCAGACGAACCCGCGGCCCAACCTGTCACAGTCAGGGCGCAGGCGGATGCAAAAGCGGACGCGCACACTAAATTGCCGATCAAATTCCTGACGCTCAATTTCTTCATGGTCACCAGATAACGCAGGAGGCTGCGAACAAGCTCACATTGTTGGCAGCATCAGCCTGACGGTGCCTGCAACATTTGTAACATTGTGTCAAACCCAACGGGCAATCCCTGTTTTGAAGGGGTACAACCTGCAAAATCGGCTCTGTTACAAATTCAGCAGGAAGGAACCATGTCCCAAACTTCAAGCCGCACCGACAAGATTCTGGTCGTCGATGACGACGTCCGCATCCGCGACCTGCTCCGCCGCTACCTGGCCCAGGAGGGTTTCGAAGTGTTTCAGGCTGAAGACGGAAAGTCACTGAACCGCATTCTGTTACGCGAAACCGTCGACCTGATCGTGCTCGATCTGATGATGCCGGGAGAAGACGGCCTGTCCATCTGCCGACGCCTGCGCGCCGCCAACGACCGCACTCCGATCATCATGCTCACGGCCAAGGGCGAAGACGTGGACCGGATCGTCGGCCTTGAAGTGGGGGCAGACGACTACCTGAGCAAGCCGTTCAACCCGCGGGAACTGCTGGCCCGCATCCATGCCGTGCTGCGCCGCCGTCCTGTGCCGGAAGCACCGGGCGCGCCTTCCAGCGACAACGAGACCATCCAGTTCGGACCCTTCACGTTTGACCTGGGTGCGCGCACTTTGCGTAAAGACGGCGACGAGCTGGCACTGACTACCGGAGAGTTCGCCATGCTCAAGGCGCTGGTGCGCCACCCACGCCAACCGCTGTCACGCGAGAAGCTGGCCCAACTGGCGCGTGGCCGCGAGTTTGAGCCGTTTGACCGCAGTCTGGACGTGCAGGTGTCGCGCCTGCGCAAGCTGGTGGAGGTCGATGCCGCCGTGCCCCGCTATATCCAGACCGTATGGGGCGTGGGGTATGTGTTTGTACCGGATGGCGCTGGCGAAGCGCGTTGAACTTGCGCGACGCTGAAAACTCGACGAACGACTTCAGCCGACCGTCGCCGCTGGAAACCATGCCAGCCGCGCTGGAGCCTGCGCAGCGCGAGCGTCGCCGGGGCTTGGGCCTGAGCCTTTTCTGGCGTACTTTCTTTTTGTTGGCTGTTCTTTTATTGGGCAGCATCGCTGCCTGGTTGCAGACGCTTCGGGCGCTGGAGATGGAGCCCCGCGCTGTTCAAACCGCCCAGCAGATTGCGTCGCTGGTGAACCTTAGCCGGGCCGCCTTGATTCACTCAGACGCCATTGCCCGGGTGTCCCTCATCAAGACCATGACCGAGCAGGAAGGCGTGCGTATTTTTCCGCGCGAGCCCAATGACAAGTTCGAGCCGTTTGACAACGACAACCTGGGCCGGCGCATTGCCCTGGAACTAACCGCCCGGCTGGGGCCAGGCACCGTGGTGGCCAACAGCGTCAACAGCGAAGACGGTTTGTGGGTTGGTTTTGCGATTGAAGACGATGGCTACTGGATGAAAACTGACCGCTCCCGCTTCAACCAGACGGCTGGCGCCACCTGGGTCATCTGGCTCGCAACGGCCGGCGTGCTGTCACTGGCCGGGGCAGCGCTGATCGCCAGCCTCATCAACAGCCCGCTCAAGCAGCTGTCTTTTGCGGCCAGCCGCGTGCGCGATGGCGACCTCAGCGCCAGCCACCTGGACGAGCGCGTGGCCACGAGTGAGATCCGCGAGGTGAACATCGGCTTTAACCGCATGGCTCAGCGCTTGTCAAAAATTGAACAAGACCGGGCCATCATGCTGGCCGGTATTTCGCACGACCTGCGCACGCCGCTGGCCCGGCTGCGTCTGGAAACCGAGATGAGCGTGACCGACCAGGATGCCCGCGACCACATGGCGGCGGACATTTCGCAGCTGGACGCCATCATTGACAAGTTTCTGGATTACGCCCGGCCCGACCATGTCAACCTGGCCAGCGTGCGGCTCAACGATGTGGTGGACGCCTGCCTTTACGCGATGAAGGAGCATGCCAGCCTGAAGATACGCCTGGACCTGAGCCCCGACCTGATGGTGCTGGCCGATGAAGTGGAGCTGGGCCGGGTGATCTCCAACCTGCTGGAAAACGCGCGCCGCTACGGTAAGTCTGTGGACACCGGCATTGCCGTGATCGACATTGCAGCCCGGGGACGCGACAAGTGGGTTTTGGTCAAAGTGCGTGACCACGGGCAAGGCGTTTCCCCAGAAAATCTGGCCAACCTGACCAAACCGTTTTTTAGAGGTGATGCCGCCCGCACCGCCGCCAACGGCGCTGGCTTGGGGCTGTCCATCGTTGAGAAAACGGTGCAGCGCATGGGCGGCAAATTTTCACTGGTCAACACCACCTCGGGTGGGCTGGCTGCCCACATCAAATTGCAACGGGCAATGAAGCTGTAGACCGTTGTCGCAGTCTCATGGCACCACGGTGGTAAACAGGTACACCGCAAATATGACGAGATGCACCGTGCCTTGAAGCACCGTGGTGCGTCCCGTGCCCAAGGACAGCGATGCCACAAACAGTGACAGCAGCAGCAGCACCGACGACTTGACATCCAGCCCCAGCGTGAGTGTCCAGCCGGTCATGAGCGAGACAATCGCCACGGCCGGAATGGTCAACCCGATACTGGCCAGCGCCGACCCCAACGCCAGATTCAGACTGGTTTGCAGGCGGTTGGCCCGCGCTGCCCGCAAGGCAGCAAGCCCCTCTGGCAGCAGCACAACGGCGGCAATGATGATGCCCACCAGCGCTTTGGGGGCCCCCACGCGGGCCACAGCCGTCTCCAGCGTGGGGGCCAGCGCTTTGGCCAGCAACACCACCGCTCCCAAGCAGGCCATCAGCAGCAAGGCACTGGCCGCTGCCAGCCTGTCGCTGGGTGGATCGGCATGGACTTCCTCATCTGCCGTGCCCTGGGCGGGCAGAAAATAGTCACGGTGGCGCACCGCCTGAACCAGAACAAAAGTGCCGTACAGCACCAGCGAGATCACGGCAATAAAACCAAGCTGGCTCGGGCTGTAAACGGGGCCGGGAACGGTGGTGGTGTAGTTTGGCAGCACCATGGTGAGCACGGCAATGGCGGCCAGCGTCGCCAGCGATGCACTCACGCCATACAGGCCAAATGACTGCTCCCGAAACCGGCTGGCCCCCGCCAAAAGGCACAAACCCACAATGCCATTCAGAATGATCATCACGGCCGCAAACACAGTGTCGCGTGCCAGCGCCGTGGTGGACGGGCCACCCGCCAGCATCAGGGACACAATTAACGCGACCTCAATGACGGTAACGGCCACGGCCAGCACCAGCGTGCCGTAGGGCTCGCCCACTCGGTGGGCCACCACTTCGGCGTGGTGAACCGCAGCCAGCACACCACCGATAAGGCCCAGAGCCATCAAAAACAGATACACCGGGCCCAGACCCACGCCGCTGACCCAACCACTTCCAAAAAAGTGGCCCGCCAGCAGCAGACAACCCACCACCGGTGCGGCCACGGACCAAACGGGAAGAGGCTGTGCCTGCGTGCTCGTCATGGAAGCTCTCAAAAAATCAACACGATGGCGCGGGCCTCGATAGCTTGCCCCAGCCCGACTGGGCCCATGTTCTCGGCGGTCTTGGCTTTCACATTGACCTGACCCGACTCAAGGCTCAGCGCCTGCGCAATGGTTGCCCGCATGGCGGCAATGTGCGGGGCCAGGCGTGGCGCCTGCGCAATCACGGTGCTGTCAACATTGCCAATCTCAAAACCCTGGGCGCGCACGCGCCGCGCGGCTTCTGCCAGCAGCACCCCAGAGTCAGCCCCTTTGAACTGCGCATCGGTGTCCGGGAAATGCGTGCCAATGTCGCCCAATGAAGCAGCACCCAGCAAAGCGTCGGTGATGGCATGCAGCAGCACATCGGCATCTGAATGCCCCAGCAGACCCAAATGATGGGGAATGTGCACGCCGCCAATGATGAGCTTGCGGTCTGGCACCAGAGCATGAATGTCCCAGCCCTCGCCGATTCGGGGCATCGGCGGCATTTGGGTTCGGGGTGTCTGAAGTAATGGGGACTTAGGGGTAGTCATAGCTGGCAGGTCCCAATGAATGGTGCGGTTGTCCCGCGCGCTGGCGGGCATGAATCACGGCTTCGGCCAGCGCGAAGTCTTCCGGGTAAGTGACCTTGAAGTTCTGTGCGCTCCCTGGCACCAGCACCGGCTTGAAACCAGAGGCTTCCATGGCGCTGGACTCATCCGTCACCTTGTCGCCTGCGTGCATCAGGGCAGTGCACAGCGGGCCGATGCGGAACATCTGGGGTGTTTGGGCCAGCCATTTGTCACTGCGGTCGATGGTGTCCGCTACGCGGCCGCATGTCTCGCTTTTGAGCGTATCCGGCAGCTTGTGGGCGAGTAGCCCCCCTACGTCATCACCCAGACACACTTCGATCAGCGTGTTGATCTGCGTTGGAGTGATCAGGCAGCGCGCAGCGTCATGCACCAGCACCCAGTCTTGTGGGGAGGCTCCGTGTTGCAGCAAGTGGTTTAGACCATTAAAAACGCTCATGGCCCTTGTATTACCTCCACAGTTAGCTATTGAAAAAGTAGCAAATTCAAGTGTGAATGTGTTGAAGAAATCATCTTCCGGGGCCACGACCACCAGCGTTTTGGCAATGGCTGACACGCCTGCAAACGCGGCCAGGGTGTGCTGCACCATAGGCGCGCCCGCCACGTGTTGGTACTGCTTGGGGCTTGCAGTACCCGCGCGGCTGCCGGTACCGGCACAGGGAATCAAAGCCCAGATACGTACAGAATAGTCTCCGGAGGGTGGGTTTCTTGGGGTGGGGTGAGTCATGTATTTGTCCCCCATTCTAAAATCCATCCCAAGGTTGCAATACGCCACTCATGAACACCCCCACCTTTGCCGGTGCGGGGTGCTTGCTATTTGTGCTCCGGTTTTTTTAAGACATTCATGGATTTACCCAAACTCAGCGTTGGCAAACGCTTCACCCTGCCCCGGCCCATCGGCTCGGCAGATGCCTTGCTGCTGGCGCAACTGGGCCAGCGCGAGAAAGCCGCCAAGAAGCTAACAGCCATCGTGACCGCCAATGCAGCCGATGCCCAGCGCCTGATCGAAGAAATGGCGTTCTTTGCGCCCGACCTGCGCTGCGCGCTGTTCCC
>JANPAZ010000330.1:0-3137 GCA_031430225.1 Rhodoferax sp.
CGCCCGCTGGTGCGCCTCAGCGTGACCGTGATTGCCGAGCAAAAAGGTCGTCGTGAAGTCGGCTCTGCCGGTGGTGGTGGCCGCTTTGGCCTGGCCTATTTCGATGACGAGTGCATTGAAAAATACGTGAATGAAGCCGTAAAGGCCGCGCTGACCAACCTCGAATCGCGCCCCGCGCCGGCGGGCGAGATGACCGTGGTGCTTGGCCCCGGCTGGCCCGGCATTTTGCTGCACGAAGCCATTGGGCACGGGCTGGAGGGCGACTTCAACCGCAAGGGATCCAGCGCATTCAGCGGCAAAATTGGCCAGCGTGTGGCTGCCAAGGGCGTGACCGTGCTGGACGACGGCACCATTGCCGACCGTCGCGGCTCGCTCAACGTGGACGACGAGGGCAACACCAGCCAGCGCAACGTGCTGATTGAAGACGGCATCCTCAAAGGCTACATCCAGGACGCGATGAACGCGCGCCTGATGGGTGTCGCCCCGACGGGCAATGGCCGCCGCGAAAGCTACGCCCACATCCCCATGCCGCGCATGACCAACACCTACATGCTGGGTGGTGACAAGGCCCCCGAAGAAATCGTGGCCAGCATCAAGAAAGGCCTGTACGCCACCAACTTTGGCGGTGGGCAGGTGGACATCACGTCGGGCAAGTTTGTGTTTTCGGCGTCTGAGGCCTACTGGGTGGAAAACGGCAAAATTCTGTATCCCGTGAAGGGCGCCACTCTGGTGGGCAGTGGCCCGGAATGCCTCAAGCGCGTGAGCATGATCGGCAACGACATGAAGCTCGACAGCGGCGTGGGTACCTGTGGCAAAGAGGGTCAGAGCGTGCCCGTGGGCGTGGGCCAGCCGACGTTGCGTATTGACGGCCTGACGGTTGGAGGCACGGCTTAACAGCGGGCGGGTGCCGCTGCGCAGCTGGCGACCTGTGACTTAACGACCATGGCATCGTCGCGCCTCACGATTGATCCCGACTCCCAGCAGCCCAGCCTTCACTCTTTCGGCGCACTCAGCGAGTTCCTCCGTGCGGCCGTCGCCGACGAAGAACTCATGCAAATGGGTGAAAGCATGCGTGTCATGGCGGCGCACATTGAGGCCATCGTGGCCTATCTCAAGACCAAATCAAATCCGGTGGTGCGCACCGAAGTGTTGATGGATCTGTTGGACGCTCTGCGCCAGCACCGCGCGCTGGTGGTTGAGCTGGGCCCGGTGTGGCGGCGTTTGTACGAGTACGCAGCCCACTTCACGTCGCTGAATAATTTTCGGGCCCTGGTGGGGCAGTGGGTGTTGGACCCGATAGAGGGTGCCGGGCTGCCCCAGCGCCCCTTAAACTTGGCTGATTTCGAACTCGTGGCCTGGCGCGTGCTGGGCGACGGTGCCATGCTGATCGACAAGTACGAGCAAAAGCGCGAACAGCAGGCGGAATCGGGCCTGGAGCCGCCCGATGCCTCGGTGGTCGCGCGGGCCCGCACCTGGTGGGAGCGGTTGCGGGGCTGAGCCTGTGCTATATTCAAACGCATGAAGACGTCCCGTTTCTTTTTTAGCTACTTTTGGTTCTCAAGCGCCTGCGGCGGTAGAGAGATCAGAACGTTGCCTTAAACAAACGTTGCAAATCTTCCTCAAAACCGCCGGCTCTCCCGGCGGTTTTTTTTTGACCCCGCTTTTCAGTCTCTTAATCGCTTTTTTTGTATCTACTTTCTTCAAATCACTTTGTAAAAGGACACACACCATGAATGCCAAGACCCAAACCGCCAGCGCTGATGCGTGGTATGCGAACACGGCCTCCCGACCGACCGATCGCACCAGCGAGACGGATGACGAACGCATCAAGGACATCACTGTGTTGCCCCCTCCCGAACATTTAATCCGCTTTTTCCCGATTCACGGCAGCCCTGTTGAGTCGCTCATCAGCAAGACCCGGCGCAATATCCAGAACATCATGGCCGGCAAGGATGACCGCATGCTGGTGGTCATCGGCCCCTGTTCTATCCACGACCCTGCTGCGGCCCTGGACTATGCCCGCCAGCTCAAGGTGCAGCGCGAGAAATACGCGGACACGCTGGAAATTGTGATGCGCGTGTATTTTGAGAAACCCCGCACGACCGTGGGCTGGAAGGGGTTGATCAATGACCCGTACCTGGACGAGAGCTTTCGCATTGACGAAGGCCTGCGCATTGCGCGCCAGTTGCTGATCGAGATCAACCGTCTGGGCCTGCCTGCAGGCAGTGAGTTCCTGGACGTGATCTCGCCCCAGTATCTGGGCGACCTGATCTCGTGGGGCGCCATTGGCGCGCGCACGACCGAGAGCCAGGTGCACCGCGAACTGGCCTCGGGCCTGTCCGCACCTATCGGTTTCAAGAATGGAACGGACGGCAACATCAAGATCGCCACTGACGCGATCCAGGCGGCAGCAGGGGGGCACCACTTTCTGTCGGTCCACAAAAACGGCCAGGTTGCGATTGTGCAAACCAATGGCAACCCGGACTGCCACGTTATTTTGCGGGGTGGCAAGGCGCCCAACTACGACGCTGCCAGTGTGGCCGCCGCCTGCGCTGACCTGACCAAGGCCAAGTTGCCGCCAACCTTGATGGTGGACTGCAGCCACGCCAACAGCAGCAAGCAGCATGAGAAACAGCTGGACGTGGCGCGCGACATCGCCATGCAAATAAAGGGCGGATCAAAGAGCGTATTTGGCGTGATGGTTGAAAGCCATCTGCACGCAGGCGCACAAAAGTTCACGCCGGGCAAAGATGACGCCAGTCAGCTTGAATACGGCAAAAGCATCACTGACGCCTGTCTGGGCTGGGGTGACTCGCTCGCGGCGCTGGACGTCTTGTCGGATGCGGTGAAAGTGCGGCGCTCCTTGTAAACTGTGGCTGATAGGCTTGTGGGGTGGTTTCAATCGGAAAATTGAATGAAATTGGCAGCAGGCCCACGTATATATTCAATAGTTCGCTATAAAGTTAGGAGTATTCATGCTACACCCCCAAGCCCGGGCATTGATCGACTTGATGGCAGAGCGCGGCGTGCCACCCACGCACACGCTGTCCCCCACCGACGCCAGAAATTTCTACCGGGAGCGGCGGTTTTTTACGCAACCTGAGCCACCCGCTGTGGCTGAAACGCGCGACATGAGC
>JANPAZ010000331.1:0-3930 GCA_031430225.1 Rhodoferax sp.
GATGTGACGCTGGCTGTCTGTGCCGGTGCGCTGCGCAAGTACCTTGAAGTGCACAAGTCGTTGCCCAAAAAGCCATTGGTGGCGATGGTGCCTGTGTCGCTGCATGGTGAAACCGATGAGGGTGGCAACCAGGTGTCGCTGCTGCTGGCCAACCTGGCGACCAATATCAGCGACCCGCTGGAACGGCTTCAGCAGATCGTGCAATCCACCACCGAGGCGAAAGCGAGGCTGAAAGCCATGCCGCGCCTGCAAAAGATGGCTCACGGCATGGCGTCGCTCGCACCTATGGGGCCCGCCATGGTGACAGGCAGCGCCAAAAAGCATCCGCTGTTTAACGTCGTCATCTCCAATGTACCGGGACCGCGTGAAACGCTGTACCTGAATGGCGCGCGGCTTGACGAGGTTTACCCCGTGTCGATTGCCACGCACTACCTGGCGCTGAACATCACCATCAGTGGCTACAAGGACAACCTGGGGTTTGGCTACACCGCTTGCCGCAGATCGGTGCCCGCGTTGCAACGCATGCTGGACTACACCGATGAGTCCATCACCGCGCTGGAAGAGGCTGTGCAGCGCAAGGCAGAGCCGGTGGCCTTTGCAAAACCCGAGCGCAAGGCCCGCAGCATGGTGGCAAAGGCCTGATGCGGTGCCACGTGCAGCATGGCGCCACGGTTCTTTGAATAAAACAGGGCAATGGCCCACGTATTCATTTAATAGTCTGCTTCTATTTGTATAGCATATGGGACGACGAGTTGCTCCGCAGCCGGAGCAATGTCAGCTTGACGATTGACCAGTTGACGGCTCGAAGGCTGCTATTTGGGGGCGACACTCCGGAACACAAAACAGTAGAGATACGGCGACAGTACTTTGACTGCATAAGGGCTGGAAGCCGACGTTCCGTCCGGCCGAGTCAAACATCAAAACCCGACAGGTCACGCAATCCAATGTGTGAAAACTCGCGGTGGTAAAGCCGACATCCGCAAGCACTCCTCAACTGATGTATCGGCTGGCTGGGTCGCAGCGCAAGAAGTCGTTGACGTTCTGGAGCTTTAAGATTCTGATTTTCTGGGAGCGGTATTTGCACAACAAGTAGCGTGACCGGCTGGAAGCTTTTGCTGAGCTGCCGGCTCGATTGAAGGTGCGGTAACTATTTGGCGCGTGATGGTAGGAACATGGCCTGCGCCGTCGACGGTCACCAGCTTGCTGTTGGGAAGCTCTAGAGCCAAGTTCTGTGAGTTGGCGAAAGCTGTGGTGGCATACCGGCTTCCATGGATCGGAATTGTCATGGTTCTGGTATTCGCGGCAATTGCCCTCCTGCTCTTGATTGCACTGAGCAGGCCCAAGTTGCGGCTGAAAGGAAAAATTCTGAAGTAACTGCCTGCCTACCTGAACCGATGCCAACCCGGCAGTATTCAGAGATACGGTCGACCCTCCAAGGGGCTTTTGCGCCAGACAAAGGCCTTGGATTGAACCCTGTGCTAACGTCGCACGAAGAACAAACGTACCAATCTCCCACCTCATGCCGAGCGATAAACCACCCCGCGTAGTACTCATGGACCATGACCCCCACACCGCACGGCGGCTGCTGGACGACCTGGCGGCGAGCGGGTTCGCGCAGGCTACCTGGGTTAAGGATGTGTCCGAGCTGGCGCAGGCCATTGCAGCATTGCCGTCTGCGGTGGTGGTCTTCAACTTTCACTTCAACCTGCCGCAGAGCGTGGAGAGCTGCCGCGCTATCCGCGCGATGGAGCCGAGCGCCGCGGTGCTGGCACTGGCGGCGGTGGGACCTGCTACCCGATACGTTCGGAATTGGCAGCAGCTATCGGGTTGTCTAGACGCGGTGCTTGAAAAGCCGTTTACCCATGCGAGCTTCGTGTCGGTAGTCAACGGCTTGCTGAAGGGCCAGCAGGCTGCGCGTGCCACGGAGGCCAAAACCGCTCGGCTGGAGAATCTGCTACCCGAAGATGCGTTGACCGCCGCCACATCGGACCACCCGAGCGCAGTGGACCTGTTTGAAGCAACGGTAGTCTTCACCGACATCCGCCGGTCTTCCGAGGTAATCACCCGGATGCCGCCGCACGAATTTTTCAACATGCTCAACCACACGCTCAGCATCCAAGCTCGACTCATTCGCAACCATGAAGGCTCGGTCATCAAATTCACTGGCGACGGGATGCTAGCTGTTTTTCGGGGCATGGGTAAGTCTTACCTGGCCATGCGCTGCGCCATGGAACTGGCCAGCAGCAGCAGCCAGCAGCTCTTTCCCTACGGGATTGGCGTCGCAGGTGGGCTGATCCTAGCGGGCCTGTTGGGCGACTCACTGCACGCCGGACAAAGGCGCCAGTACGACGTGGTGGGCGCCACCGTGCACCTGGCGGCCCGCCTCTGCCATATGGCGGAGGCTAGTCAGGTGGTATCGACCCGCAAAGCCTTTGCAGCGGCGCGGCTGGCTAATGCCTCCGCCAACCCCATCGGCGTAGTCGCCATCCGCGGTTTTGATGCGGGTGTGGAATGCGTGACACTCAACTCGATACCGGAAGCGCCGGCACTGACCATTGGAATCTGACCATGCAAGAAAAGTACAACGATGCCCAGCTCAGCCGCGTGATCGACCAAGCGCTGGTCTACCAATGCGCCTGCCCGGCGCAGGTCTGCCGCGCCATTTTTGAGTTGCGCGAGCTGTATGCCTACCAGATGAACTGCGCCAACGACACCGCCAATGACCGGCTGGTGCACGAAACAATTGCGGCAGAGGCCAAAGCATCCCACCAGGGCATGGAGCAGTGCCTAACCCGGGTGCTGGAAATTGAAGGCTGGGACCCGGTCACCCTGATCCTGCCCGAAGCCCTGCGCAAAAAAATAGCCAAGAATTTCTGAACAGTCCCAATATAGACCCACAACCATGCTCATACAGCTCACTTACGCCAGCAGAACCGCAGTCATATTGGGGCCTTTCGATGTGAAAGATATTTTGGGCAGTTCTGCCCGCAACAACCAGGCTCTGGGGGTGACTGGTGCGCTCTGCCTGACCAACGGAATCTTTCTCCAGCAACTAGAGGGCGAACGCCAGGTCGTCAACGATCTGTACCACCGAATTTTGAAGGACCGTCGCCACAAGGATCCAGCCATTCTTGACTTTTCTGAGATCGTGGCAAGACAATTTGGAGTCTGGTCCATGGGACTTATAGCCTCTACCCAAGAAAACCGGCAACTCTTCCTCAAATATTCCAGCACTTCTGACTTTGACCCTTACAAAATGAGCCCGGGCACGCTCAGAGCGTTCTTTGCGGAGATGATGCAAAACGTGCGCTGGCTGTCCTGAAGCCGGTTAACCTGCAACCGACGGAGGGCTATGTTGTGAAGTCGTAACAGCAGCCACGAATACACAATTCGTCCTTTTGGGCAAACGCCACTCCTTATGTGTGCTCAGTTGTTGCAAACTAGTACTGACGAAGCCAGAGACCTGCCGGAAAACCGTGCTTGAAACAATTTCAAATCAACTCGTTGACCAATAGACCTCAGGTAGTCGCTTGATCCATGTCGACCTGCACCGACTCCAGATTGAGGCGCAGGCGCACCGCACCTGAACTCGTTGACTGCGACTGAAATGTCTGTGTGGACAGTTGCCTCAGGCACCGCTGGGCCATGCCACCACGCATGCCGCTCGCCGTATTTGCAGAGTATTCACCCCAGTTTGACACCACAACTTTCAGCGCTCGACTCAATGGACTACGGACACCGCGATTTGAATATTTTTGTAGGGTAATTTTTTGTTTGCGTGCGATAGTGAGCGGTGTCCGCTGTCGCGGTCAAGCAGGCAATGAGTTGAATGTCAGCTTGAAGGCCACACGGTTGCAAGTGTGGGCGACCGCAGTGGGTCGAGCGCGGCCACTAGCTGACAACCGGCAAAGGGCTGAGATGGCGCTCCGT
>JANPAZ010000332.1:0-5519 GCA_031430225.1 Rhodoferax sp.
GCCACGTTGCGCACACCGCGGATGACGGTGGCACCTGCCTCTGCCGCCGCGTCCAGCAAGGCCTGACACGCTACCGGGTGGTGCAGGTTGAGCGTCCCTTCCACGCCCGGAATGAGTCGACCCACGGGAAGGTCTCGCGCCGTTGGATCGCCTTCGGTGTAACGCTTCCACAGCGGGACAGTGTGCGCACCAGCCGCACGCAGCAGGTTGGCGACGCCAAGCGACTGCGCTTCTGCGACGCCCCAGGGCATCATGCTCTCGCCACGCACGCGGTCGCGAAAAACCTCGGTGGACTCCAGCACCAATACACGCAGCCCCGAGCGTGCGAGCGCATAGGCCAGCGCAGCCCCGGCGATGCCGCCGCCGACGATCACCGTGTCTGTGTCTGAAGGTTGCGCGGGTTTCGGGTTGGCCGGGACAGAGCTCTGATTCATGGCGATTCCTTTCGGGACAGTGATTTGTTTTGAAACATCGTTACGTTACAGTGTATCGTAACGATGTTGCGTTACCATGTCAATCGCCATGGCACGACCCACCAAACACGATGAGACCACCCGCGAGGCCCTTCTGGATGCGGCAGAGGCCCTGTTGGCGACTGGCGGCCCGGATGCGGTGTCGGTGCGCGCCGTGGCCGAGCAAATTGGCGTATCAACCCGCGCTGTGTACAGCGTGTTGGGTTCCAAGGCCGGGCTGTTGGGTGCGCTTGCTGCGCGGGGCTTTAACCGGCTCGCCGAATTGGTCAACGGCCTGCCGGTGACTGACGATCCGCTGGCCGACCTGGCGGCTGCTGGCCCACAGGGTTTTCGCATATTTGCGCTGGAGCGGCCGCACCTGTTTCGCATCACCTACGACCAGATCAGCGAAGAGACGTACTCACAACCCGAGACCTACCCGGCGCTATTTGCCTCGTTCAGCGCGCTGGAGGCGCGGTTCACCCGGGCGCTGGACGCCGGTTTGCTCACAAAGCGGCCGATGGTGGAACTGGTGTTTGTGTACCACTCGCTTTGCTGCGGACTCGCGGCGAACGAGTTGAGCTCCCATCCACCGCCGGTGGGTGCGAACTTCTGGAAGGTCGTCCAGGGCATTGACTTTGCTGCGGTCTGGGGCAGCGCCCTGACGGCGTTGGTGCGTGGGCTGAGTACCGGGCAGGGGCAAGACCAGGCGCGTGGCGCGACGGTTTCAAAATCGGGTTGAGTGCCGAAAGGCTTTCCCCAGCCGTGATGACGGTGCCATTTTGAATGAAAACGGCCACTGCCCCACATGGAACTTACATAGTTAGCTATATAAAAAATAGCATTTCAAATCCGTAACCGGCTCGCATACCCGGTCATCTCCAGGTAGCCCCGGCCCACGTGCTTGCCGTTGCTGTCAAACAGATCGCTCAAGCCTTCCCAGTACATCGCACCAGTCGAGGCGCGGCTGTCGAGCTCCTGGTTGTCGATGACGGCCTTCACGGTGTAGAAGTCGGCGGGCGTGCGCACGATCCATTCCACCGGGTAGGTGGCCTGACTGGCCACGCTCTTCCAGCTGCGCTGGCGGCTGAAGATCACCTCGCCAATGCTGAAGCGGTGCACGCTGCCGCCTTTGGCGCGGAACGATCCGCCGTCCCACAGCGCCTTGCCGGCCTTGTCGCGCAACTGGAATGCGGTGAGCGCGCTACCGTCGAACAGGTTCATGCCAATCCAGTCCCAGCCTACAGCCAGGGGGTGCAGCAGCTCCTGGCTCCACTCGTGGTCCAGCCAGGCGGTGCCGCGCACGGCTATCTCAGCGCCATTGAGGGTGATGACGCCCTCAGTGGTCAATTGGGGCTCGCTGTAGTAGTAGCTGGCCTGTTTTTCTTCAGGCCCTTTGCGTGACAAACCTTTGTCGCCCTGCAGCAGCACCGGTTGGGTGGGCGTCAGCGCCAGGGCCAGCTTGAAGTCAGGGCCAGCCAAAAGTGCCCTGTAGCCAGGCGCCTCGCGTTTCAGAGACCACTCGCCCAATCGCACGTTTGTATCAGCCGCGTCTGCCGTAGCCACCTCAAACCCTTCACGCGCAATGCGTTGGTCATGCAACAGCTTTTTGCCTTGAACATCGGTGACAGCCGCATGGGCAAAGATCAGTTGCTTGGCCGCAAACTTCGAGGTCATGCCCTGGGTGCCATCGACTTTCGAGCGGAAAAACGTGACCTGAAACCCGAATTCGCGCTGGGCTGACCTGGCGTGGCCGGTGACGTACCACCACTCGGTGCGAAAGTCCGGGTGGCTGCCGTAGTCACGCGGAAAAGTCAGCGCTTTCGCGGGCAGGGCGCGGGCGTCAAACGCAGCGCTCAATCCTGCCAGCAGCACCGCACGGCGGGCTGGGCTGGGACGGTCGTTTAAAAACTGCATGGTGTCGGGTTCTATAAGGCCAGCATGGCCTCAATGTGTGCCACCTCAGCCGTGCAATCGCCAAAGTTGTCTGCAACCCATTGCGCGTCTTGATAGGTGGGCAGATAGCGCTCTCCTGAATCACACAGAAGCGACACGATGGACCCCACCTGTTGCTGCGTGCGCATCTCATGGCCAAGCGCCAGCATCCCCACAAAATTGGTGCCGGTCGATGGCCCTACCTTGCGCCCCAGCAGACCCGACAGCACCCGCATGGCAGCCACAGAATCTGCATTGGTGACTTCCATCATGCGGTCAACCACGGTGCGCACAAAGCTGGCCTCCACGCGTGGGCGCCCGATGCCCTCAATGCGCGAGCCTGGCCCGGTCAGGCCTGCATTGCCCGTGCGGTGAAACTCACCAAACACCGAGCCTTGCGGGTCTGGCACGCACACCTGCGTGGCATGGCGCTGGTAGCGCACAAAGCGGCCCATCGTGGCGCTGGTGCCACCGGTACCGGCACCCACCACGATCCAGCGGGGTACAGGGTGGCGCTCATGCGCCATCTGGGTGAACAGGCTTTGCGCAATATTGTTGTTCCCGCGCCAGTCTGTGGCGCGTTCGGCATAGGTGAACTGGTCCATGTAATGGCCCCCGGTCTCCTCGCTGAGCCGCTGCGCTTCGGCGTACACGTCTGACGCTGTGTCAACCCAGTGGCAGCGCCCGCCGTAAAACGTGATTTGCGACACTTTCTCGGGCGAGGTGCTGCGCGGCATCACGGCGATGAAGGGCAGGCCCAGCAGCTTGGCAAAGTAGGCTTCGCTCACGGCGGTGGAGCCGCTGGAGGCCTCAATGATGGTGGTGTCTTCGGCGATCCAGCCATTGCACAGCGCATAAAGAAACAGCGAACGTGCCAATCGGTGCTTCAGGCTGCCGGTAGGGTGGGTGGACTCATCCTTCAAATACAGGTCAATGCCGTAGTTGGCAAAAACCGGCAGAGGCAGTGCGATGAGGTGGGTGTCGGCACTGCGCTGAAAGTCTGCTTCGATGCGGGTAATTGCGGCGCAGAGCCAAGTGGTGTTGGGGGTGCGTGGGGAGGGCATGGCAGCATTGTGGCGTGGTTTGGAAAAGACTTTTGCACAAGGGTTTGTATGCCTTTGTGCAGCCAGCGGCGGGTTTAGACTTTCAAGGTCCCTTCATCCCATGGCCCCGAACCCAATGACTACGCACACCACCGCGCACTACTTCCTCGAAGCTCTGGTTGAACTGGGCATCGACTACCTGTTCTGCAACCTGGGTACCGACCATGCCTCCATCATTGAAGAGCTCGCCCGCTGGAAGCAGGCCGGGCGCAGCCACCCGCCATTGATTTTGTGTCCGCATGAAAACGTGGCCATCCATATGGCCGGTGCCTTTGCCGCGATGACCGGGCGGGGCCAGGCCGTGCTGGTGCATGTGGATGCGGGCACGGCCAACGCGGCCATGGGTATGAACAACCTGTGTCGCAGTCGGTTGCCGGTTTTGCTTATGGCGGGCAAAGCGCCGCACACGCTGCACGGTGAATTGCCTGGCTCGCGTGACAACTATGTGCATTTTGTGCAAGACCCATTTGATTTGGGCAGCCTGGTTCGACCCTACGTGAAATGGGAATACAACCTGCCCAGCGGCGTGGTGGTCAAGGAGGCTCTGCGCCGTGCCCATGCCGTCATGCACAGTGAGTCGCCCGGCCCTGTGTTCATGACACTGCCTCGCGAGACGTTGGCAGAAACCTGGGACAGCGCCGCCATCCAGCCCTACACCGCATCGGGTTACGGCGCGGTGGCCTCAGCCGGTTTGACGCAGGCGCAGGCCCATGCCATTGCAGTGCGTCTGATGCAGGCAAAAGCGCCCATCGCCATCACCTCTTATTTGGGGCGTAACCCGGCGGCTCCGGCGGCGCTGGATGCGCTGGCGCAGGCCTGTGGCATCGCCGTGTATGAGTCGTCTCCCACCTATCTGTGCCTGCCACGCAGCTCACCGTGCTTTGCCGGCTTTGACGCTGGCGCGGCCCTGCGCGATGCCGACCTGGGCTTGTTGCTTGATGTCGATGTGCCGTGGTTGCCCAAAGCAGGTGCCAGCAACCCCGATACCCACTGGATTCATCTGGATGTGGACGCAGTCAAGAAAGACTTTCCGATGTGGGGTTTTGCGTCGCACCAACGTCATACGGTGGACTGCGCCAGTGCGTTGGTCGACGTGCTGGAAGCCGTCAATGTGCTGCGCAAGAATGACCCTGCCCTGGACGCAAAGGTACAAGCCCGCCTGATGGTGATCGCGGCTGCCAAGGTGAAACGTCTGGCTGCTGTGGCCAACGCTTCCGCCGATCCGGGTGAACTCAATGCCCTGTCGCCTGCACATGTGTGCGCCGCGCTCAACAAGGCATTGCGCGTGGATGACATCATCGTCAACGAGGCCATTCGCAATGCACCCAACGTGCTCAACCAGATCGCGCGTGATCTGCCCCTGACGCTGATTTCAAGCGCGGGTGGCGGTCTGGGCTACAGCGGCGGCATGGCGCTCGGGGCCCAGCTGGCGCGGCCCGGTCAGCGCGTGATCCAGATCGTGGGTGACGGTGGCTTTCACTTTTCAACGCCGACCTCGGTGTATGCGGTGGCCCAGCAGTACGGTTTGCCGATCTTCACGCTGGTGCTGGACAACGGCGGCTGGCAGGCCGTGAAAGAAGCCACCTTGCGCATGTACCCTGATGGTGTGGCGGCGAAAACGGGGCAGTTTCAGGCGCAGCTGGGCACGGCCAAGCGCGACTTTGCGCAAGTAGCCCAAGCCTTTGGCGCTTACGGTGAAACCGTCAACGACCCTGCAGACATTGACGCCGCCATGGCCCGCTGCCTGAGCGCTGTGGATGCGGGGCAGGCCGCCGTGCTGGTGGCTCGTATCAAACCTTTTTAGTTCACACACACTGATTTCCAGAAAATTACAGGAGATGCTATGGATGCCTCCCTGCCCACGGGCAAGGAAATGAGACCGCTATCAGCCAAAGGCATGAACAGCCGTTTATCAAGAAGAGAAGAAAGCCCGCGCCAGCGGGGTGGATCCTCTGATGGATACGGCATCAAAGTGCCCAAGGCGTGATAGACCACGGTCTTCACAAACACCATAGAGGATCCGTCATGA
>JANPAZ010000333.1:0-6006 GCA_031430225.1 Rhodoferax sp.
GGCCGGGGCATAAATCTGGACATGCCAGCCGATCTGGCGCAATCGGGGTGCCATTTCATCCAGTTGGTCAAAGGCCAGTTTGATGGCACTCGAGTCCGCCGCGTCGAGGTTCAGCCGGATGCCGCGTACGCCTTGCGCGTGGAGGCGTTTCATTTCAGGTAGGCCGATATCGGGCGCTACAACGGCAACCCCTCTGGCAAGTTCACCCAGTTCAGCAAGGGCACTGAGCATGACCCGGTTATCGGTGCCGTAAATGCTGGGCTGCACAATGACCGCGCGGGTCAGACCATGGCTTTGCAAGTGCTGGCGGAGTTGGGTCGCACTGGCCGGGCCGGGGGTATAGGCCCGGTCAAGTGCCATTGGGTAAGCGGCAGGGTCGCCAATCACATGAACATGGCAGTCGCAGCTGCCGCCTGGCGGGTAGGTCATGGTGCTGTACGGTGTCAGAGGTCAGGTGGAAGGTGTCAGGTGTCAGGTCAGGATGGCAGTGCGATCGTGCTGATTCGCCTGGCAAATGCCTCACCGGTTGCGCGGGTGCCCAGTTGTCCGCCCACGTCGCCAGTGGCCTCACGGGCTGCAACTGCCACTTGTGCCACGGTATCAATGGCTTGGGCGGCCGCGCAAAAGGCGGGCAGATTCTTGCGGCGCCCATACCAGTCCAGCAGCAACCCGGCGGAGAGAATCAGTGAAAACGGATTTGCGATGTCTTTGCCCGCGATATCGGGGGCCGACCCGTGCGCTGCCTGCCCCATGGCGTGCGCGTCACCTGCATTGACCGAGCCGCCCAAGCCAATGCTGCCGGACAGCTCTGCCGTCAGGTCCGACAAAATATCGCCAAACATGTTGGTGGTCACTATCACGTCAAAGCGGCCGGGTGACCTGACGGCATGCGCCATCATGGCGTCGACGATGAAGTCATCGACCTGCACATCGGGGAAGTCATGCGCCACCTTTCGGCAACTGTCAATGAACATGCCGTCACCAATTTTCAGCACGTTGGCTTTGTGCACGATGGTTACCCGTTTGCGGCGGCGCTGTGCCAGCTCAAATGCAGCGCGGGCGATACGCTCGCAGCAATGCCGCGTAATGCGTCGCATGGATATAGCCACGTCGGGGGTGACAAGAATCTCGCTGCCGCCCGACTCCATGTTGCGATCGGCATAAAAACCTTCGGTGTTCTCGCGAACGACGACCAGGTCGAACTCGCCCACGCGTGCTGGTACGCCGGTAAATGTGCGGGCAGGGCGGATGTTGGCATACAGGTCCAGCTTCTTGCGGAAGTACATGGATGGGTTGATCTCACCCTTGGCCTCGTCCTTGAAGTCGTAGGTTGCCATGGGCCCGAGGATGAGGCCGTCGGAGGTGCGTACCTTTTCAAGCAAGGCCGGTGTGACTGTGGCACCGTATTGCTTCAGACTTTCGTGCCCGGCGATGTCATGTGCCAAAGCCAGATCCAGCCCGAACTTCCTGGACGTGGCGTTGAGAACCTCAACTGTGGCGGCCGTGATTTCCGGGCCAATCCCGTCCCCGGGGAGTACAACTATTTTCATGGTGATTGATTTTTATATTGGCTATTGCAGGTCGCGTTTGACGGTTACTCGGTGACAACGCCGGCCTGTTTGACGATTGGCCCGTACTTGGCGGCCTCGTTTCGGACAAACGCCGCAAATTCTTCAGGTGTGTTTGCGCGGACGACCGCCCCCTGACCTTCAAGGCGAGCCTTGATTTGAGGGTCAACGATGATTTTGTTGATCTCCACGTTGAGAATCTTCACGATCTCGTCAGGTGTTTTCTCAGGCGCAAAGACCCCACCCCACAGGCTGAAACTGAAACCGGGTTGACCGCTCTCGGCCACCGTTGGCACGGTTGGCATGGAGGCACTTCGGCTGGTGCCCGACATCGCGATGGCTTTGAGCTTGCCACTGCGGATATGGGGCAGTGCGGCCGAAGCGCTGGAGAAAAAGAAATCAACATGGGCGCCCAGAACGTCGCTCAAGGCGGGCCCAGCGCCTTTGTAGGGCACATGCACTGCGTCTGCCTTGGCACCGGTGGCAAAGGCTGCTGCCGCCAGGTGCCCCGGCGTGCCGCTGCCTGATGACGCGTAGGTCAACTTGCCGGGCCTGGCAACCAATGCCTGGGACAGCTCGGCGACCGTCCCGAAAGTCGCGGTGACGGGTGCCACCATCACCAGGGGTGAGTCGCCCACCAGGATCACTGGCCTAAGGTCACGAAGTGCGTCGTAGCCGGGGTTCTTCATGGCCGACTGGTTGACCGCGATTTCACCAGTCTGTCCCAGCAGCAGGGTATAGCCGTCGGGCGCGGATTTGGCCAACAGTCGGGCCCCGATGGCGCCGCTGGCACCGGGCTTGTTGTCCACGATCACGGGTTGTTTGAAGACCACCGTCATTCGCTCGGACAGAATGCGCGCAAATGCGTCGCCCATGCCGCCTGGTGCATAGGCGACGATGATGGTGATGGGTTTTGTCGGGTAATCGGTCGCGGCATGAGCCGACGCGATAGTCAGCACGAGTGAAGCGGCAATCGCTGTTGTCAACAAAGGTTGTGTCATGAGAGGTCTCTCTTTGGGCGTGGATATTTTTGGAAGGTCAATTCGCAAGGTTGATTCGCAAGGTTGAATCGGATCGTCAGTTCAATTTGAAACCGCCTGATTTCACGACGCCTCGCCACGCATCCAGCTCGGTGGCCAACACGCCTTGAAAACTGGCAGCACTGCCCTTGAAAGACTCGGCGCCCTCATTCGTCAGACGGGTCTGTACGGAAGGCGTCGCTGTGGCTTCGTTGACAAGCTCATTGAGTCGGGTGATAACGGCCTGCGGCGTGCCGGCAGGTGCCACCACACCCCACCAGGTTGTGACATCAAAGTCACCCAAACCGGATTCGGCGATGGTGGGCAATGATGCAAAAAGGGGTGATCGCCTTTTGCCCGTGACCGCCAGCGCCTTGACGCGATTTTCCCGAACCAGGGCGCCAATGGTGGGTACAGTCGCAAAGAACACCTGCACCCGTCCGGCCAGCAGATCCAGGGTGGCCGGGCCACTGCCACGATAGGGCACGTGGGTCATCGAGACACCGGCCCGCTGGTTGAACATTTCAGCGCTGAGGTGGTTGATGCTGCCATTGCCGGCGGAGCAATAGGTCAGGCCTGCGGGCTGTTTTTTGGCCATATCGATCAATTGCGATACCGAAGCGGCACCTAGCTCACGGGATGTAACGAGCAACAGGGGTCCCCGCCCGATCATGGCAACGGGCGCGAAGTCTTTCAGGACGTCATAGCCTGGTGTCGGGTCTGACGCAGCGTGGGTGACAAAGGTGGATGTCACAAACAGCAAGGTATGGCCATCAGGGGCCGCTTTGGCGACGGCCGCAGCGGCAATCGCGCCCCCCGCCCCGCCCCGGTTGTCAACGACCACAGGTTTGCCAAGCCGCTCGGTCATGATCCGCGCCACATCGCGTGCAATGCTGTCCGTGCCACCACCCGCTGCAAACGGCACGACCAGCGTCACGGCCCTGGACGGGAAGTCCTGCGCTTGCACGATCCCAAGGCCTGTGGCGAGCAATGCGGAGGCGGTTGCCACGACCCTCGCCAGATGGGCGCCCAGTCGTTTGAAATTCGATGTCATTCGTCTTACTCCAGGATTAACGGGCTTTCAGGCTCACTGCGAGGGTGCCGGGGTTGAAGAAGTGACGCTGTTGATCAACGCCGGCGCACCGGCGTCGGGTTGCCGTCGAAGCAGTTTGAGCCGTTCAACCAGTGCATTGCGAATGTGCGACTGAATGGCTTGCTCAGCACGTTCGGCGTCGCCTGCTTTGATGGCCTCGGCGATTTGGGTGTGTTCTTTCAGCGCGGCCCGTGCCCGATCGGCTGAACTCAAGGTGCTGCGGCCCAGCAGGTAAGTGCTGTCAGTCAGGGCGTCAAGCGCCCGCCGCAAAAAACGGTTGTGGGCGGCACCGTAGATGGCCTGATGAAAGGCCTGGTTCAGCGCCACAGGGTCTCCGCCAGCCCGGGTGTCAGCCAGTATTGAATCCAGCGTGAACATGTCTGCCACTGTGGCGTGTTTGGCAGCGAATCGCACAGCGGCTGACTCAAGCACCTCGCGCATGGCATACAGCTCGGACACCGATTGCTGGTCAAGTGAGGTCACTACCAGCCCACCGCGGCCCTCGTGGGAAAGCAGGCCTTCATCCTCCAGGCGCTTGATGGCTTCGCGGGCGGGTGTTCGCCCGGTGTTCAGGCTTGCAGCCACCTCGGTCTCGCGCAAACGCGTGTTGCCCGGAATTTCGCCACAGAGAATCTGCCGCTTCAGTTCCAGATAGGCGCTATTCGAGCGGGTTTGGTTGCGGGGAATTGGCATTGCTTTGAAGTGCAATATATTTTTGTATACACAAATATATCATGTCGATGCAAGGCTGCCGGCAAATGCGAGGACGCATCGGACTTTCTGTCGGAATTTCCCTGGGGATTGCACGCCGTCGTCTGGGTGGCTTCCTACAATGACGTCATGTCCCAATTCGTTGCACCTGCAGTTCTGCAGGACACCCCCCTCTTGCACAACCTCAACCCGGAGCAACGCGCTGCGGTTGTATTGCCCAACGAGCATGCGCTCATCCTCGCCGGTGCGGGCTCGGGCAAGACCCGCGTGCTGACCACGCGTATCGCCTGGCTGTTGCAAACTGGGCAGGTGTCGCCCGCGGGCATCATGGCGGTGACCTTCACCAACAAGGCCGCCAAAGAAATGATGACGCGCCTGGGGGCCATGCTGCCTGTGAATGTGCGCGGTATGTGGATAGGTACTTTCCATGGTCTGTGCAACCGGTTTTTGCGCTCGCACTACAGACTAGCCAACTTGCCTCAGGCTTTTCAGATTCTGGACACGCAAGACCAATTGAGTGCCATCAAACGCCTGATGAAGCAGTTCAACCTGGACGATGAACGTTTCCCCCCCAAACAGACCATGTGGTTCATCGCCGGTTGCAAGGAAGACGGACTGCGCCCGAACATGGTGGAGGTTCGCGATGAAGAAACGCGCAAGAAGATCGAGATTTACCAGCTCTATGAAGACCAGTGCCAGCGCGAAGGCGTGGTCGATTTTGGCGAGCTGATGCTACGCAGCTTTGAGCTGCTGCGCGACAACGATCCGATTCGCGAGCACTACCAAAGGCGTTTCCGGTTCATCCTGATTGACGAGTTTCAGGACACCAACAAACTGCAATACGCGTGGATCAAGATGCTGGCCGGCACGGGTGCGCATGCGCCGGGCGGTCTCGGTCTGGAACAAAGCAGTTTCAACCCCACCGGCAGTGTGCTGGCGGTGGGCGACGATGACCAGAGCATCTATGCCTTTCGCGGCGCGCGCGTGGGCAACATGGCCGACTTTGTGCGCGAATTCAACGTCAAGCATCAAATTAAACTGGAGCAGAACTACCGCAGTGGCAGCAACATTCTGGACTCGGCCAACGAACTCATCAGCCACAACAGCAAGCGCCTGGGCAAGAACCTCCGTACAGACCAGGGCCCCGGCGAGCCGGTGCGCGTCTTTGAGGCCACAAGTGACTTCGCCGAAGCGCAGTGGATGGTGGACGAGATGAAGCAGCTCGTGCGCGAAGATGTGGAGAGAAAACAAATCGCTGTGCTGTACCGGTCCAACGCCCAAAGCCGGGTGATTGAAACCGCGCTGTTCAATGCCGCCATGCCCTACAAGGTGTATGGCGGCCTGCGCTTCTTTGAGCGCGCCGAGATCAAGCACGCACTGGCCTACCTTCGGATTCTGGAGAACCCCAACGACGACACCAGTTTTCTGCGCATCGTCAATTTCCCGCCGCGTGGCATTGGCGCGCGTTCCATCGAGCAATTGCAGGATTTGGCGCGCGCCTCGGGCTGCTCGCTGCACGACGCAGTGAGTGCGATGACTGGCAAGGCCGGTGCCAACATCGGTGCCTTTGTGGCCAAGATCGATGTCTTGCGCGAGCAGACGCAACAAATGACGC
>JANPAZ010000334.1:0-1597 GCA_031430225.1 Rhodoferax sp.
TCCTTGCTCTGCGCCGCCGCGTTGATGGCCAGGTTGAGTTTGGCCACGACGTCAGGGGGAGTGCCTGCGGGCGCAAAGGTGGCGAAGTAGGCAATCAGCTCATAGTCTTTCAGGCCCAGAGCTTCGTTAACCGATGGCAATTCGGGAATCGCGGCCGAGCGTTTCGAAGAAGTTACGGCCAAGCCCCTGATTTTTGCGCCTTTGACCTGGGGAAGCATCACGGCAAAGTCCGCGCTGAACATCATCACCTGACCGCCAATCAAGTCGGTCATGGCCGCGGGGCCACTCTTATAAGGCACGTTGGTCATTTGCACGCCCGCCATACCGGCCAGCATTTCAGACGACACCAATTGCGATGTGCTGGCACTGGCAAAGGTGACAAAGCTGGGCTTGGACTTGGCCAGGTCGACGAATTCACGCAGTGTCTTGGCAGGCACGTCGTTGTTGACCGCGATGATGAGTGGCACCGAGCCCATGTAGCCCACGGGTGCAAAAGCGGTGTCCTGGTCATAGGGCAGCTTCTTCATTAGGCTCTTAAGCGCTGCGTTGGTGCTGTTGGTGCCAAAGAGGATGGTGTATCCATCGGCAGGCGACTTGGCGACCGCATCAGCACCCAGCATGCCATTCACGCCGGGCTTGTTTTCGACCACGATGGTCTGCCCAAGCGTTTCTGACATCTTGGCAGCGAAGGCGCGCCCGATCTGGTCGGTCGCGCTGCCTGCCGCAAACGGAACGATGGCTTTGATGGGCTTGCTGGGGTAAGTCTGGGCTGTGGCGGAAATTGTGAAAACAGCGGCGGTTGCCAACAACAAATACTTGAGTTTCATGGGAGATCCTTCAAACAAAAAGCAACAAAATTCGGCGGCTGACTGAAGTCAATGCAGCGTCTGGTTACCCGGCGCGTCGGCGTGCAAGGGCTGAATTCTGAAAAACCCGGTGCCAGCCGAGCCGGCGCCAATTTCTTCCTCGGTGGCTTCACGCACATCCTCGATCTTCAGGTTCAACCGCAGGGCGATGCCCGCCAGAGGGTGGTTGCCGTCCAGAACGATGTGGTCCGGGTAGATTTCGCTGACGGTGTAAAGCGCGTCCTTAGGCGCGTCGGGGTTGCAGCCCGCGGGCAGCGACGCGCCTTCAAATGTCATGCCCGGCTCAATGTCTTTGGGGAAAAGGGCGCGCGGCTCAAGAAAGAGCAGTTGGCCATTGAAATCACCAAACGCCTGCTCAGGCTCCAGATGCAGCTCAAGTTTGGCCCCCTTTTCGTGGCCTTGCAGCGCATCTTCGATGGTTTTGAACAGGTCGTGCCCTCCGATCAAAAATTCGACCGGGTCGTCGAGCACGTCAAGTTCTTCGCCCAGGGTGTCCTTGAGCGTCCAGGTCAGCGCAACCACGCATTGTTGTGAGATTTCCATAAGCGAGAATTGTCGCAGTTTGGAGCGCTGCTTTCCAACACCTCACCAGGACTATGAAGATGGACGTTACCCAACCGCTTGAATTGCTCGGCAACCTGAGTCCCCAGACCTTCATGAGGCGGCACTGGCAGAAGAAGCCCCTCTTGATTCGTCAGGCCATACCGGGCTTTAAGCCCCTGCTGGACCGC
>JANPAZ010000335.1:0-3001 GCA_031430225.1 Rhodoferax sp.
ATCTTGACGCCCCGGTTGCGCGCGCCCTTGGCCAGCGACATGCACAGGTCGGCCGGGTTTGCCTTGCCGTCGCCCGGTAGCCAGATCGCGCCGGTGAGGTCATCGCTGCGGATGATGGGGTAAAAGTCTGCCGCTTCCTGCGGGCTGATGAGGTGGCATTCCACTCCAAAGCTGTGCGCCAGAGCTGCCTGTTTTTTAAGCATCTTCAGACGCTCGGGCGTGCTGGCCACGTTGACACTGCCGCATTGCTTCCAGCCTGTGGCGAGACCGGTTTCGGCCTCCAGCGTGGCATACAGTTCGATGCCGTATTTGCTCATCTGCGTCATATTGCGATTCGGCCGCATCTGGCCCACCAACCCGGCCGCGTGCCAGGTGGTGCCGCTGGTGAGCCTGCCCTGTTCCAGAAGCAGCACATCGGTGCGTCCGGCCTTGGCCAGGTGGTAGGCGGTGGAGCAGCCGACGATGCCGCCACCGACGATGATGGTTTGTGCCTGGGACGGGAGACTCACCGTGAACTCCTTGTTGTCTGCGTCGCAGACGGGAGTTCAATTATGGCGGCTGCTTGGGGCTCACCTATCCCGGCTCATTTGCGGTTGATGTATATGACCTTCTGGTACAGCTGACATTCTGGGTCCACACCGCGCCGCCAAGTCCGTAATCCGTCGCATTTGCCAGTCTCAGCGCCTCGTCGGAGTCCTCGAAAGGTATGACCGAAAAGACAGGGCCGAAAATCTCCCCTCGCGCAATCTTCATGTCGTTGTTGAAACCCGAGAAGACTGTGGGCTCCACGAAATAGCCGCCTGCCAAGACGATGAGCCCCACCGCAAGGGCGTGTATTTGCTGCCCGAAAATGGCGCGATTCTTATACGATCCTGATTGCGATTCAATGCTGGGCCGACGATTGGATTGACCACAGGGTGCGTTCCCCAGTCAAGCTGCGGCACAGGCCTTGCCAGAAAGTGTTGCAGCCGGAGATTGTTTGCGAGGCCTGCGGCCAGGTGCTGACGCTGGCCCAGGGTCAGATTCGGATGGCTATTTCTTAAATGGGAAATGACGAGGTGGCGGAGGACCACGTGTTGGTTACCCTAGTCCTTCAGCGTGGTCACACTGCCAGTGCAACCAAAAGTCGGATTGAATTGTGTAAAGAATTACGTTACACTATCTGCCATGATCGAGTCTTTCGAGCACAAGGGCCTTCAGGAGCTTTTTGAGAAGGGCTCCAGTGCCAGGGTGCAGAAGGCCTTGATAGACAGAGCGCTTCGCCGCTTGGACGCCATTGACATTGCAAAGACACCAGAGGCGTTAAATATCCCTGGCCTTAATTTCCACGGGCTACAGGGCAAGCCAAAACGCTTCAGTGTGCATGTCAATGGCCCGTGGTGCATCACCTTTGAGTGGCAAGGTGAGAACGCGGTCAGGGTTGATTTTGAAAATTATCACTAGGAGTGAAAGATGCGTAAGCGTGTACCGACCCACCCCGGGGCTATCCTGCGGGAAGATGTGTTGCCCAGTTTGCCGGGTATGTCCGTGAGCGCGTTCGCCCGCAGCTTGGGCGTTTCCCGGCAAACGCTGCACGCTGTGCTGGCGGAGCGCAGTGGCGTCTCGGCGGAAATGGCACTGCGCCTGGGAACGCTGCTGGGCAATGGTGCCCAACTCTGGTTGGACATGCAGACCAGGTTTGATCTCTGGCAGGCTGAGGCCAAACTGCATGTTGAACTCGGCAAAATGAAGTCGCTTGAACAGTTGGCGATACCCTGACCGCCTAGCGATTTTGAGTGCCTTGATGCGACAGGCATCGAAGCTCACGCCAACCGAAGCGCCGTCACCCCCGCAACAATAGTCAGCGTGCCCACCACCCGTCGCTGGGTAAATCTTTCCTTCAACAGCCACGCCCCCAACAACGCGGCAAACAAAACCGATGTCTCGCGCAACGCTGCCACGGTAGCCACCGGCGCCAGGGTCATGGCCCACAGCGCAATGCCATAAGAGCCCAAAGACGCCACAGCACCACCCAGCGCCACTGGCCAGCGTTTTTTTGCATAGGCTCGGATGTAGGGCTGTGCTGCCCGGCCACGCCGTATCAGCACGATGAAGGCAAACGGCCACCCATCCAGCAGAAACAAGGCCACGACGTATTGCAGGGCGTTGCCCGAAGCGCGTGCGCCCTTGGCATCAATCACGGTGTAGATGGCAATGATGACGGCGTTAGCCAGGGCAAAACGGATGGCTTTGTTGCGCAACTTGATTTGTTCTGTTTGGTCTGTAGCAGGCAGCAGCTTGCCCGGCAAGCCCAGCACCAGCACACCCACGCTCACACCGACGACGCCCAGCCAACCCGCCAGCGATAGGTGTTCGCCCAAAGTCGCTACGCTGACCAGTGCGACCAGCAGCGGGGCAGTGCCGCGCATCAGCGGGTAGGTCAGGCCCAGGTCGCCGCTCTTGTAGGCACCGGTGAGTAGCAGGTAGTACGCAATGTGGATGGTGACTGAGGCCGCGATGAAAGGCCAGGCCTCGGGTTTGGGCCAGCCCAGCCACACCACCAGGGGCAGCGCGAAGAGGGAGCCAACGACGTGGATCAGCACCGTGTCCAGCGCCTTGTCGCTGCTGGACTTGACCAACGCGTTCCAGCTGGCGTGCAAAAGTGCACCGAACAGCACGGCCAGAACGATGGGCCAGGTCATGTCATCCCAGCGCGCAGCGGCGCGCACGCGCCAGGAAGTGGCTCAATGGGGGCGTTTCAAGTCCGGCGGTCTTGGCCAGATCGTCCCAGATGCGCAAGCGTACGGCACCCTCTGCGCCGGGCTGCACAATAAACGCTTGAGCTTGCGCGGCGTCAAAGATGCCGCCCTGAAGTTTTAATGAGCGTTTGGAGTCGTCTGACAGGGCTTCGAAATAACCGCTGCGTGTGGCGCACAAATAACGCTTGGCATCTACATGCAGGCGGATGGCGCCCAGTACCTCTTCGTCAAACAAGCCGCGCAGGAAAGGCAGTGCGCGGTAC
>JANPAZ010000336.1:0-3213 GCA_031430225.1 Rhodoferax sp.
CGGGCGATCTGGCCATCACGCACGGCCACGTTGTCGATGTCGCGCGACTCAATGGCATCTTCGGTTTTGAGCTTGTATTTGTTGACGCCGACGATCACATCTTTGCCACTGTCGATGCGGGCCTGCTTCTCTGCGGCCGCCGCTTCAATCTTGAGCTTGGCCCAACCGCTGTCCACGGCCTTGGTCATGCCGCCCATGGCTTCGACTTCTTCAATAATTTTCCACGCGGCATCGGCCATATCCTGCGTGAGCTTCTCCATCATGTAGCTGCCGGCCCAGGGGTCGATCACGTTGGTGATGTGGGTCTCTTCCTGGATGATGAGCTGGGTGTTGCGCGCGATGCGCGAGCTGAATTCTGTGGGCAGCGCGATGGCTTCGTCAAAGCTGTTGGTGTGCAAGCTTTGCGTGCCGCCAAACACGGCTGCCATGGCCTCAATCGTGGTGCGCACGACGTTGTTGTAAGGGTCCTGCTCGGTCAGGCTCCAGCCGCTGGTCTGGCAATGGGTGCGCAGCATGAGCGATTTGGGCGACTTGGCGTCAAAGCCCTTCATGATGCGACACCACAGAAGGCGCGCCGCGCGCATCTTGGCCACTTCCAGGTAGAAGTTCATGCCGATGGCCCAGAAGAAGCTCAGGCGGCCGGCAAATTCATCCACGTCCATGCCTTTGCCAATGGCCGTCTTCACGTATTCCTTGCCGTCGGCCAGCGTGAAGGCGAGTTCCAGCGCCTGGTTGGCGCCGGCTTCTTGCATGTGATAGCCGCTGATGGAAATCGAGTTGAACTTCGGCATGTTTTTGGCCGTGTACTCGATGATGTCGCCAATGATGCGCATGCTGGGCGCTGGCGGGTAGATGTAGGTGTTGCGCACCATGAACTCTTTCAGAATGTCGTTCTGAATGGTGCCGCTCAATTTGTCCTGGCTCACGCCCTGCTCTTCCGCCGCCACCACGTAGCCTGCCAGCACAGGCAGCACGGCCCCGTTCATGGTCATGGAGACACTTACCTTGTCCAGCGGGATCTGGTCAAAAAGGATCTTCATGTCCTCGACCGAGTCAATCGCCACGCCGGCCTTGCCCACGTCACCCGTCACACGCGGATGGTCGGAGTCGTAACCCCGGTGGGTGGCCAGATCGAACGCCACGCTCACGCCCTGGCCGCCGGCGGCCAGCGCCTGGCGGTAGAACGCATTGGATTCCTCGGCCGTGGAAAAACCGGCGTATTGGCGAATCGTCCACGGACGCGCGGCGTACATCGTGGCCTGCGGGCCGCGCAGGTAGGGCTCAAAGCCTGGCAAGGTGTTGGCGTAGGGCAGATTGGCCGTGTCAGCGGCGGTGTACAGCGGCTTGACGGTGATGCCGTCGGGCGTCTGCCAGTTCAGGGCTTCGACCTTTCCCCCCGGCGCTGACTTGGCGGCGGACTTGGCCCATGCGTCCAGGCTGGCTTGTGCGAATTCAGGGTATTTTTGAGACATGACGGGGCCGTTCGCGATGAGTTTTCGGGAGGACGTAGTTTACGTTATTTATAATTATTGATTCAAAAAATGGCTTCAAGCTTACAATTCAGTCCATGGCAGCACTTTCTCTTTCCCCCCGTGCACTTTACGAAGAAGTGGCTGAATTGCTGCGCCAGCGCATCTTCAAGCGCGAGCTGGAGCCCGGCAGCTGGATTGACGAGCTGAAGATCGCCGAGGCCTACGGCATCAGCCGCACCCCGCTGCGCGAAGCGCTCAAGGTGCTGGCCGCCGAAGGGCTGGTGACCATGAAGGTGCGCCGGGGTGCTTACGTCACTGAGGTATCGGAACAAGATTTAAGTGATGTGTACCACCTGCTCAGTCTGCTGGAATCCGACGCGGCAGGCGTGGTTGCGGCCCAAGCCAGCAATGCGCAGATTGAAGAGCTACAGGCCGTCCACAAACAACTGGAAGCGGCAGCCAAACCCGGCAAGGTAGACCGCGAGCGCTTCTTTGAGATCAATGAGCTCTTTCACATGCGGCTGCTGGCCATTGCCAACAACCGTTGGCGAGACCAGATGGTGGCTGACCTGCGCAAAGTGATGAAACTCAACCGCCACAATTCGCTACTGAAGTCCGGCCGTGTGGAAGAGTCTCTGGCTGAGCATCGTGCCATCATGGCGGCGCTGGCACAACGCGATGCCACGGCCACAGTGCAATGCATGAGAGCCCACTTTGCGAATGGGCTGGAAGCGGCAGCCTGAGCCGGGTTCTAAGAAAAAACGGGCTCAGGCCCACATAGAACTTGCATACTTAGCTATACAACTTATAGCAAAAGGCCCCTTTCGGGGCCTTTTAGATTTCAAGCAGCGACGGGAGCCGGCGGATTAAACACCGCCTTGGTTTCCAGAAACTCCTCGAACCCCAAAGCGCCCCACTCACGGCCGTTGCCAGACTGCTTGTAGCCACCAAACGGCGCAGTGTTGTCACCCCCTGCACCATTCAAATGCACATTGCCTGTACGCAGCCTGGCGGCAATCACACCCGCGGCCGCCGGTGTGGCGGCGTACACATAACCAGACAGGCCGTAAGGCGTGTCATTGGCGATGCTGACGGCTTCGTCCAACGTGTTGTAGGGCAGCATGCACAGTACAGGGCCAAAAATTTCCTGACGGGCAATGTCCATCTGGTTATTCACGTTACTGAAAATGGTGGGCTTGACGAAGTAGCCTGCCGTGATGCCGTCGGGGCGGCCTGCCCCACCTGCAACCACCTTGGCACCTTCGGCCACGCCGCGCTCAATCATGGCCTGCACGCGCCCAAACTGCGCGCCATTGGCCACGGGGCCCATGGTGGTGTCGGCATTGGCCGGGTCGCCCACGGCAATTTTGCTGACTACCGCAGCGGCAATGGCCTCAGCCTCGGCCAGTTTGGCCGCAGGCACCAGCATGCGTGAAGGCGCATTGCAGCTCTGGCCGGTGTTGGTCATCATGCTCATCACGCCGTGTTTCACGGCAGCGGTCAGGTCGGCATCCTCAGTGATGATATTGGCGGATTTGCCGCCGAGCTCCAGCGCGACTTTCTTGATGGTCTGCGCGGCGGCAACTTGCACGGCAATGCCGGCACGCGTAGAGCCTGTGAAAGACACCATGTCCACTTCGGGATGGCTCGACAAAGCGGCGCCCACGCCAGGGCCGTCTCCATCGACCAGATTGAAAACACCAGCAGGCACACCCGCCTCGTGCAGGATTTCGGCCAGGAT
>JANPAZ010000337.1:0-2626 GCA_031430225.1 Rhodoferax sp.
GCTGTGGTGATGCGCCGTTCAGCCAAAGCCAATCACCCTCACGTGGCGATCGTGATCGATGCCGTTGGAGGACTGGTGCCGCAACCCCGGCTGCATCGCACAGCCAACAGCAGCCCCAAGATTCAGTCCGCGCTGGCGGCATCTACCGTACGCGTGCGCTTGAACCATCACCTGATCTTGCAACTGGGCGCTTATGCAGCCCAACAACCCTAAGCGTATCTTCAAGCTTTTTTCTTGGTGCCCAGCCTGGATTCTGTTCCCTTGAGCAGGCGCGAAATGTTCTCAGCATGCCGCCAGATCAACAGCAGTGACATGATGGACACAGCCAGCATGATGCTTTTTTCAAAGTACCAGGCCAGCCCGCTGCCAAACACGTAATACACCGGTACAAAGACGGCGGCCACCAGGGAAGCCAGGGACGAGTAGCGGAAAAAGTACGCAATGATGACCCAGGTCGCCATGGTTGCAAGCCCAAGAATGCCACTGAAGCCCACCAGCACACCAAGCGCTGTGGCCACGCCTTTGCCACCCACAAACCGGAAAAAGACGGGGAACAAGTGCCCCAGAAATGCCGCCAGACCGACCATTGCGAGCGTACCGTCTTCCAGGCCATATGGCTTGCCGAACCACCTGACCAGCACCACCGGCAGCCAGCCTTTGAGCGCATCCAGCAGCAGTGTGAGGATGGCCGCTGGCTTGGAGCCGGAGCGAAGGACATTGGTGGCACCCGGGTTCTTGCTGCCGTAGGTGCGCGGATCATTCAGGCCCATCACTCGGCTCACAATCACTGCAAATGACAGCGAGCCCATCAGATACGCGGCAATGGTGGCCATGAGGGGGTAAAGTGGTTTTAGCGATTCCAAGGGTGTCTCCTGCAAGGTCCTATTCTGCCAGTGCGCACTGTACGGGCCGGGCCGCCAGCAGCGCGACACAAACCTGCGGGTCAATGCCCACCAGAAACCCGCGCCGACCGCCATTGATCAGAATCTTCGGTAACGACAGAATGGTTTCCTCAATGAACACCGGCATCTGCTTGCGCGTGGCAAACGGCGAGGTGCCACCCACCAGATAGCCGCTGTGCCGGTTCGCCACCTCAGGCTTGCAGGGCTCCACCGATTTCGCCCCGATCTGCCGCGCCAGGTTCTTGGTCGACACCTTGCGGTTGCCGTGCATCAGCACCAGCAGGGGTTTGGCATCCTGGTCTTGCATGACCAACGTCTTGACCACACTGAATGGGTCATAGCCCAGTACTTCGGCACTGTGCTGCGCGCCGCCGTGTTCCAGGTACTCGTAGGGGTGCTCGGTGAAGGCGATCTTGCTGGCTTTGAGCAGGGCTGTCGCCGGGGTTTCCGAGATGTGGTCTTTTTTGGCCATGGGCTTATTTTCCGCTTTGGCACTGTTGCTTTGCAGGTTTGTTGCGCACTGCGCAGACGCCCGGGGAGCGGCAAGGCGATACTGACCCTACTGCGCGAGCCATCAGACGCGCCACCGGACCGACTGCCGCAAACCAGCAGGCGAATCCTTCAAAGTGCCGGATCCCTATCCACCCAGCGAATCTTGTCAATCTCCGCCAGCACCGCTGGCGACAAAGTCGTGCCCCACGCCTCAAAACACTCGTCAAACTGCGCCACGGAAGTCACTCCGATGATGGTGCTGGCCACGCGCCAATTCGTGTAGCAAAAAGCCAGTGCCATTTGGGTTGGCGTCAAGCCATGGGCCTTGGCAAGCGCGTTGTATTTGCGGGCAGCAGCCAATGCCTCGGGTCGGCCCCAACGCTGCTTGCGTACAGTTTCAAACTTGGTGATGCGGCCCTCTTTGGGCGCGTTGGGCCCCTCAGTGCCGCTCTCGTCGTACTTACCCGTGAGCAAGCCAAAGCCCAGCGGCGAATAGGCCAGCAGCCCCACCTGCTGGCGATGCATCACTTCGTCCAGTCCGTTGTCCAAAGCGCGGTTCACCAGGCAATACGGGTTCTGCACAGTCGCAACGCGCGGCAGACCATGCTGCGCGGCCAGGCGGGTGAACTCCATCACGCCATAGGGTGTTTCGTTGGAGAGGCCGATCTCGCGCACCTTGCCGGACTTGACCAATTGGGCCATGCCTTCAAGTTGTTCATGAATCGTCGAGGTCTGGGCGTTGTCCTTCGCCGGATCGAAATAAACGATGCCGAAGGCGGGCACATGCCGCACTGGCCAGTGGATCTGGTAGAGGTCAATCACATCCGTTTGCAGGCGGCGAAGGCTGTCTTCGCAAGCCGTCACAATGTCCTGCGTCGTCAGGTTGGCGCTGCCATTGCGAACCCAGTCCATGCCACGGGCCGGGCCGGCGACTTTGGTGGCAAGCGTCCATTTCTGGCGCGATCCCGGGTTGGCGGCAAAGTAGCGCCCGACGATGGTTTCGGTCGATCCGTAGGTGGCAGCACGGGTGGGCACGGAATACATCTCGGCTGTGTCCATGAAGTCCACACCGCGCTCCAGGCTGCGGGCGATGATGCGGTGGGCTTCAGCTTCACTGACCTGCTCACCAAACGTCATGGTGCCCAGGCAGATGGGATGAACTTCGAGGGCGCTCTGGCCCAGTTTGACTTTTTTCATTAGGTTCTCTCGATCAAGGATTGCCGAGTTTACGT
>JANPAZ010000338.1:0-2232 GCA_031430225.1 Rhodoferax sp.
TTCTTGACGATATCATCAGTTTTTTCTGAACTTCCGAGGTGTCGCCATGCCCTTGCCCCGTCTCGATCAATTGCGAGTGAAGCAGCTGAAGTTTGTCAGTTTGCTGGCGTCGCTGGGCTCGCTCGTGGCCACCGCAGAGCACCTGTCAATGACGCCGTCTGCGGCCAGCATGATGCTCAAAGAGATTGAAAGCATCTTCGGTGCCAAGCTGTTTTTCAGGCAGGGGCGCGGAATGGCCCTGACAGAGCAGGGTCGCACGTTGCTGCCACGATGCCAGACAGTGTTGGGTGAGGTCGGTGCCATGGGGGCCTCGCTGGAGAGCGAAACCAATCCTTTGTTGCGCGTGGGTGCGTTTCCGCACACCACCGCCACCGTGTTGCCTCAAATCGTCCAGGCGCTTGTCTCAGGCGCGCCGGCCTGGCGGCTCCAGATCCTTTCAGACAGTGCGGACCGCTTGCTGCAAATGTTGATCGCCGGGGAACTAGATCTGCTGTTGGGGCAGTTGCCCAGACAAGCGGCAAACGTGCAATCTTTCAGCGGGTTGGCGCAAAAGGTTTTGTACCAGGGACAGTTGGCGGTAGTGGCCAGAGTCAAACACCCTTTGGCAAGCCGGCGTCAACTGCCCATGGAAACGTTGCTTGATTGGCCATGGGTTTTGCCCAATATACAGTCCACAACACGCGTTGTGCTGGTGGATGCATTTCTTCGACATGGGCTTGCACCGCCCATTCCCATTGTTGAATCACCGTCGTTCTTCTATAGCCTGTCGCTACTGGAAAATTCCGATATGTTGACTTGTTGCGCCCACTCTGCGGCCATTGTGAACAGTCATCAGGCCTCTGTATTACCCGTCAAGATTGGACTGGATCCCATGCCTGTTGCCCTGATCTGGCGCAAGAATTCCGTAGAGGCACAACGCGCCATGGAGCGCTTGAACACTTTGCCCCTTTTGGTTTCTGCAACGGGCGTGCTGTCGTGACGTCTGGCCAGTGGTTTTTAACTTCAGGAAAAGCTGATGATTGGGTCAAAAAAACTGCATATTCAATGAAGTTCAACTTCTAAAATGATGTGTTACGGCCAAGCAAATTCAGGGTTACCTTGGCTACTTTGTGCGTCAGCGCCACATGTAAGTTGTGGTTTTCCTGCAGTTTGACCCTTTAAACACTGTGTATTTCAGCATTTTGGACGCTGATCACAGTGACAATGCCAACTGCATTTTGTTACATCTAGTTCTGGAGATACATTTTGAAGACCAAAGCGATATTCTTCTCCGCGGCGCTGGCATGCGCCGCAACGGTGCCGTTGACATCACTGGCTCAAACCACTGTTTATGGGCGGATCGACGTCGGCATGGACAGTGTGACAACCAATGTCAATACGCTCACATCCATGCGCGACAACGCGTCCCGGCTTGGTTTTCGAGGCACCGAAGATCTCGGCGGCGGGCTCAATGCAGTGTTCGGCGTGGAAATGGGTTTCGCCGCCGACACCGGTGCGCTAGGCAGCCCCATGATGCGCAATTCCTATGTGGGCCTGACGGGCGGTTTCGGTGCTTTTGCCATGGGTCGACTGGACTCAGCCAACCCAACCGGTTCCCCGATTTATTCATTGATTACTCGCCACACAGAGTTTGTGATTCACGATGCCGGCGCTACGGCAACCGGATCAGCCGTATTGAATGCCCGTAATCGTGAGTCCAACGCCATAGGTTATTCAAGCCCTGAAATCAGCGGAGTGGTCTACCGCGCCCGCTATTACCTTAACGGCGAAGGCGCGCCTGAACCCATCGATGTGCGTTCGCTCGACATCTCAGCCAGCTATGGCAATGGTCCGCTGGGGCTTGGCATTGGCTACGGGCGTGATGATCGCAACGCTGGGCATCCACTCAACACGTTCAAGGACAAATGGATGGTGGTGGGTGCCTATGATTTCGGCATGGTGCGTGCCTGGGCGGTCGTTGGACGGGACAACTTTCAAAGTGGCCCGGCATCGCGCAGCGAAGTTGCAATACGCCTGATTGGTGCGTCAGTGAAGGTTGGGACCGGCGGCAGCAAGGTGATTGCCAACGTCATGACACGTGACGTTCAGACAGACCTGAGGGGTGTTCTGGAAAAATCCCAGATCGGCTATTCACACGTGCTCAGCAAGCGCAGCCAGTTGTTTGCGCTTTACGACGTGCAGAACTCAAACAACGCGGTCGCCAACAGCACCGCCAATCGCCTCAGCCTGGGC
>JANPAZ010000339.1:0-8344 GCA_031430225.1 Rhodoferax sp.
AGCTTGGTTTGTGCCCAAGCCGTGGTTGCTGTGCCAATAAGGCCTGTGGCCCACGTCAACGCTGCACAAGCCGCTACAGTTTTGAGAGTAAGACGTTTCTGGATCAAAGTTTTCATGGTGGTCTCCTGGGTTGAAATGAAAGGTTGCTGGATTGCGGGGCGGTACAGCGCTAACTGCGTTTCGTGCGGCGCCAGCTCGCACTGAATCGGGCGTGGGATTTGTCCATGTGCTCGTGCATGGCGGCGCGTGCCGCTGAGGCATCGTGCTGTTGGACGGCATCAAGAATGGCGATGTGTTCTTCAATGGCGGCGCGCCAGGATTTCACGGTTTCAAAGTGGCCGCCCAGCTTCATGAAGAGTGGGCCGCGCCGAGAATCCCAAAAGGTTTGTACTGTCTCCACCAGCACCACGTTGCCGCTGGTCTGCACGATGGCGGTGTGAAACGCGCGGTCGCCCTCCAGTGGCATCACGCCCTGGTCGGCATCAGCGATCATGGACTCGATGGCCTTGCGCAGGGTGTCAACGTCTTTGCGCTTGGCCAGCGTTGCTGCTATGGCGGCAGTCTCGCCTTCAATCACTCGGCGCGCCCGGATAAGCTCCAGTGGGCCCCACTCGGCAGGGGCGATGGCTTCAGATGCGTCTTGGCGATTGCCGGCAGAACGGTCCAGCACATACACACCAGAACCGGTACGCACCTCAACCCAGGCTTCAACCTCCAGCGCGATCAACGCCTCGCGCACCGACGGGCGGCTCACGCCCAGTTGCCGGGCCAAATCACGTTCAGCGGGCAGCCGCGCACCCGCTGCAAACTCACCCTTGCCGATCAGCGAGCGCAATTGCTCGGCGATCTGCCGGTACAGGCGTTGCGGTTCTACGGTTTGCAGTGGCATGAAATTGGGTGCGCCAACGATAGGTTGGGGGCTTAGGGTATGCCAGAATTGGACAGGTGGTAAGGCCAATTGATAATCCCATCAAATGCATCAGCTGGCATCCGGCAAAACCCTGCATCCGCCAAAAACTTCAGACTGTCATGAATCACCACGTCACGATTGACTCCGTTCGCCTGCGCCAGGTCAACCTGCCGCCCAAGGTGGTACGCACCGACGCCATACAGTCGTTCGTAACTCAGGAAACCCTATTGCTCACACTGCGCTGCAGTGATGGCATTGAAGCCACCGGATACGCGTACACGATTGGCACCGGCGGGTCATCCATCATGGCGCTGCTGAATGACCACATTGCGCCGCGCCTGATCGGCCGCAACCCGCTGAACATTGAAGCCATCTGGAAAGACCTGTTTTTCTCTACCCACGCCACGGCGGTGGGTGCCATCACCAGCCTGGCGCTGGCGTGCGTCGATACCGCCTTGTGGGACTGGCGCGCGCGCAGCCAAAATTTGCCTTTGTGGCTGTTGCTGGGTGGTGCGCAGCCCAAAGTGCCGGTGTACACCACTGAAGGCGGCTGGCTGCACCTGAGCGCCGAAGAGCTGGTGGACCAGACCCTGGCCGCCAAGGCGCTGGGATTCAAGGGTGCCAAGATCAAGGTGGGGCGGCCCCATGTGAGCGACGACGTGGCGCGCCTGTCAGCCGTGCGTGCCGCTGTAGGCCCCGGCTTTGAGATCATGACGGACGCGAATCAGGGTTTTAACCGGCCCGAGGTGGTGCGCCGTGCTGCCGCGTTTGCACCGCTGGATCTGGCCTGGCTGGAGGAACCTTTGCCTGCTGAAGATGTGGCGGGCCACCGGCAGTTGAGGGAGCACACGCCCATACCCGTGGCGGTGGGCGAGTCGATGTATCACTTGAGCCAGTTCCGCGAATACCTGGAGCAGGGCGCATGCAGCATTGTTCAACCCGATGTGGCGCGCATTGGCGGCATCACACCATGGGTCAAGGTGGCGCATCTGGCCGAAGGCTTTGATGTGCCGGTGTGCCCGCACTTCCTGATGGAACTGCATGTGAGCCTGTGCGCGGGCGTGCCCAATGCGGCCTGGGTGGAATACATTCCACAACTCGACGACATCACCACCAGTCGCATCAAGGTCGAAGGTGGCTACGCTTTCCCGCCCGATACGCCCGGCCTGGGCATTGAATGGGATTGGCCCGTCATCGCCGCCCGGCAAACCGCAGATATTCAGGTCAACGCCAAACCGTGAGCAGCGAACCGCAATCGACAACCATTGCTTGAATTATTTAACGAAGGACAAAGGAAACTCCATGAGACTCAAAGGAAAAACCGCATTGGTCACTGCCGCAGGGCAGGGTATTGGCCGCGCCAGTGTGATGGCCATGGCGGCAGAGGGTGCTCAGGTGCTTGCCACCGATGTGAACGAGGCACTTCTGGAAAGCTATGCCGGTGTGGCCAATGTCACGACGCAAAAGCTCGACGTGATGGACAAGGCAGCCATCCATGGCTTGATTGACCGTTCACCGGCGTTCAACATACTGTTCAACTGCGCGGGTTTTGTGCACAACGGCAGCATTCTGCAAGCCACAGACGATGACTGGAGCTTTGCGTTCAACCTCAATGTTCGGGCGCAGTTCTGGATGATCCAGGCGGCGCTCCCCAAAATGTTGCAGCAATTTGAGCAGGGCAAGGGCGGTGCCAGCATCATCAACATGGCCAGTGTGTGCGGCAGCCTCAAAGGCTTGCCGAACCGCTTCGCCTATGGTGCAAGCAAGGCTGCCGTGGTCGGGCTGACCAAATCCATTGCTGCTGATTTTGTGGGCCAGGGCATTCGCTGCAACGCGATTGCACCGGGTACGGTAGATACCCCTTCTTTGGGTGACCGCATCAACAGCTATGCCGATCCTGCCGAGGCGCGCAAGAACTTTGTGGCCCGCCAGCCCATGGGCCGTCTCGCGCAAGCGACGGAGATCGCACCCATCGTGGTGTACCTGGCCAGCGATGAATCGGTATTTGCGACCGGGCAATTGTTTGCAGTGGATGGAGGGATGACGATATGAACCAGCTTGATTTAAAGGGCCGCCGTGCGGTCATTACCGGTGGTGCATCTGGCCTGGGTTTTGCCATTTCGCAGCGCTTGCTGGCTTCTGGTGCTGAACTGGTGTGGTGGGACGTGAATGCGGCCACGCTCGAAGCAGGCGCGAAACAACTCGGTGCGCCTGTGCAGACGGTGGTGGTGGACGTTACCCGGCACGAGAGCGTAGCCGCCGCCGTGCAGCAGACGCTTGCCATAGGCGTGGTCGATGTGCTGGTGAATTCTGCCGGCATCACGGGCCCCAACATGAAGGTGTGGGACTACCCGCCTGAGCAATGGCGCCAGGTGATGGACGTCAACCTCAATGGTTTGTTTTACTGCTGCCGCGAGCTCGTGCCACACATGCGCAGCCGCAACTATGGCCGCATCGTGAACATTGCGTCGGTCGCCGGCAAAGACGGCAACCCGAATGCCAGCGCCTACAGTGCCAGCAAGGCTGCCGTGATGGCGCTCACCAAGTCCCTGGGAAAGGAGCTGGCTGACACCGGCATCCGTGTGAATTGCGTCACCCCTGCCGCCGTGAAGACCGCCATGTTCGACCAGATGTCGCCTGAGCACATCGCCTTCATGCTGTCCAAAATTCCGATGGGGCGCTTTGGCACACCCGAAGAAGTGGGTGCCATGGTGGCCTGGCTGTGCAGCGAAGACTGTTCGTTCTCGACCGGTGCGGTGTTTGACTTGTCGGGCGGACGCTCCACTTACTGATTGCTGATAAGCTCGCGGGCGCGACAGTATTCAGACTGTTTCAATTTCTATCCACAACAACTGAAAGGCAACCTCATGAAACTGGTTCGTTACGGTAACCCCGGCAAAGAAAAACCCGGTCTCGTTGATGCTGACGGCAAACTGCGCGACCTCAGCGCTGTCGTCAAGGACTTCGACGGCGGATCGCTTGGCGATGCCACCCTGGCCAAGATTCGCAAACTCAAGACCGACAAGCTCCCGCTGGTCAAAGGCTCGCCCCGCATGGGCGCTCCAGTGGCCAATATAGGCAAGTACATTGCGATTGGTTTGAACTACAAGGATCACGCTGCCGAAGCCGGCATGCCTGTTCCCAAAGAGCCGATCATTTTCATGAAGGCCAACAGCTGCATTCAAGGGCCTAACGACGACGTGATGTTGCCCAAAGGTTCAGTCAAGGGCGACTGGGAAATCGAAATCGGCATCGTCATTGGCACCCGTGCACGCTATGTGTCACAAAAAGATGCGCTCAAGTACGTGGCCGGCTACACGCTGTGTAACGACGTGAGCGAGCGCGAGTTCCAGATCGAGCGCTCCGGCACCTGGGACAAGGGCAAAGGCTGCGACACGTTTGGCCCCATCGGCCCCTGGCTGGTAACGACGGACGAAATCACCAACCCGCAAAAGCTGGGCATGTGGCTGGACGTGAATGGCGAGCGCAAGCAGACCGGCAACACCAAGACCATGATCTTCAGTTGCGCCAAGATCGTCAGCTATTGCAGCCAGTTTTTCACGCTGATGCCGGGCGACGTGATCTGCACCGGTACGCCTCCTGGCGTCGGTTTGGGCATGAAGCCTACACCACAGTTCCTGAAAAAGGGCGACGTGATGACCCTGGGCATTGACGGCCTGGGCGAGCAGCGTCAGCGCGTTGTGGCCTTCAAGCTGTAACCTGAACGGCCAACGGCCGGGCCCGGTGTCGGGATACAAATTCTGACAATCGGGCCCCCATCGCCTGAAACCAGTCGGCTCCTGTGCGCCACAGCAGGCCGGACAGCATCAAGACTCCCATTGCCATCATGGCCGACATCATCCAGAGCCAAGCGGCCACAGTGCTGAACACCTGCGTCCAGCCAATAGGGCCAAAGCGTTGCACGGATGTCAGCGCCAGCAGTGGTAGCAGCGCCACAGCCAAACAAATACCCATGAAAACCAGTGGTGTCACAGTGAATTGGCTGTGCATGCGTTTGGCAGATGGTGGTGTGTAGAAGTTCAAGGTTTTCTTTGCATCGACAGCTCCGGGCTTGGAGCTCGGTGACTGTAATTGCGAAACCTCGCGATTTCTGATTTCCGCGCAAGTCAAATGGTTGCCAAACGTAAAGGATCTGTTACGTTAGTGGCGACTGCATAGGAGTGGCTACCTTTGGCCGTATTGGCCGTATTGGCAGTTTGCTGAGAACGCCCGACAGGCAGTGCGGGCCAGGCGACCCTGCACGCGGGCCCTTCGGGCTTCCTTGCGGTGCTCGCGTTCGGCGGGCAGCGCAGAAACTCGCCCTGAGGGCTCAAACATCTGCGCTGCTGATCCGCCGCCCGCTGCGCTCCTCAGCCGCGCGCCAAGAGATCGCCTGGCTCGCACCGCCTGCCGGGCTTGTTGGCATTGATTTGTGAATCAAAGCGGGCAACGGCCCTCGTATCTATTCATTAGTTTGCTATCAAAAATATATTTCTGCGCAGGATCACCATCCGAGTTGCGACTTCCTTTGCGCTGGAGGCATTGAACTGCGTTGATACGTGTCTGCCAGAATGGGGAGATACGATTAACAAAGGCCTAAACAGCGCGAGCAAGGCTGGTGGCCGATTGCAGGGGGTTTTTTTTGTCCAGCTTATCGAGCATCGACCAACTTCTAGAGCAGCGTTTGCTCTGGATATTGCGCTAAACCGTAGAAGAAATATTGGTTGATGTCAATACGTTTTGTATATACACTTTACGCATGGAGTTCACTTGGTCAGAAACGAAACGTGCAGCGAACATCAAGGCCCATGGGCTTGACTTCCTGGATGCCGCGAGCGTTTTTGAAAGCGTGACATTTACTTTCGAGGATGACCGTTTCTCCTACGGCGAGCAACGCTTCGTTACGCTGGGCTTGCTCGCTGGCATCACTGTTTCAGTCGTACATACGGAGAGTGAACATGAAATCCGCGTCATCTCGTTTCGAAGAGCTACCAAGCGCGAGTCGCAAATCTACTTCGATGAAATCCAAAACTGATTGGGCACGCCTGAAGTCCGGCGCGGGTGAACAAAAGCCGACGTCCGAACACCCAGAGGCGAACGTAAAGCACATTGTTAGTGGCTTGGTTCGTAAGGGTTTGAAGCCGCTACCTGCCAAAGCATCCATTTCGCTGCGCGTGGATCAAGATGTGCTCGAATGGTTCAAGGCACAAGGGACTGGCTATCAGACGCGCATCAATACAGTTCTGAGGGCCTTCCGTGACGCTTCGGTTTAATAGGTTGCTCGTCGCGGACACGCAGCAGCGGGTTGCCGCTTCGCGGCCGGTGCTGCGTGCCGGACAGCGCCAACGTTGAACAGCCGCCTCCGGAGTCGTCAACCTCCAGCCTCCAGCGTCGCGCGCCCACATAGCCACCCTCCTCCTCTCCCTCCAACCTGCGCATCCTGATCTCATTTCAGGGCACTGAGCGCGGTGATTGGGCAATGGGACCGGGCTTTGGGGTGGAAGGCGCGCACGACAGATCGTGGAGCACCTCAAAAAAATGCCCAAGCGGTAGCTTGACGCATTTTTGGTTCACGTGTGTTTCCACCTATAAACCGCATGCGCATTGCCCAGTCGCGGCGCGGTGGTCAAAACAAGTACACCAAGACAACAAAGGGTAAACCCGCAACGCCCTTAGAAAACGCCCTCTAGAAACCGAGGCCTTTCACTCGCAAAACTCGGTTTGATGCAAAATAGCACGATCGTTCGTTTATCCGTTGCTCTACAAAGCCCAAATGCCAGTTGCCACGCCGCCCGTCAAGAAAGCCTCAGCCACCGCACGCGCTCGCAGCGGTGCCGGTGCGCAAGAAGGCCGTGCCATGCAAAAAGGCCAACAGACCAAGCAGATCATTGTGGACGCCGCCATGGGCTTGGCCACGCAGATTGGGCTTGAGGGCTTGAGCATCGGCCTGATTGCCGAGGTGACACGCATGAGCAAGTCGGGTGTGTTTGCGCACTTTGGCTCGCGCGAAGAGATCCAGATCTCGGTCGTGCGCGAATACTTCAGGCACTTCGAGCGAGATGTTTTTTACCCCGCCATGAGCGAGCCTCGTGGCCTGCCGCGCCTGCAGGCCTTGTTTGCCAACTGGATGCGGCAGGTGGCGCTAGAGATTCAGTCTGGCTGCGTTTTCATCAGTGGTGCCGTCGAGTTTGACGACCGTACCGGCCCGGTGCGTGATGCGCTGGCCAGCTCAGTCAATACCTGGCTGGCCGCTGTTTACCGCGCGGTGCTTCAGGCCAAGGAATGCGGCCACCTGAGTGCCGATGCCGACGAGCAGCAAATTGCATTTGGTATTCACGGCCTGATTCTGGCGCTGCATTACGAAGCCCGCTTTCTTAAAACTCCTGGCTCGGTTGACCGCGCCAACAAGGGTTTTGCCGACATCCTTCGCCTCTACGGTGCGACTGCTTGCCTACCTTCTGCCAAAGCCGCTTTCAATTCCAAAACCACTTCCCAATCTGCCCCCCGTTCCTGAAAGGACAACTCACTATGCCAACCTACACCCCACCCCTGCGCGACATGCAATTCGTCATGTACGAAGTCCTCAATGTTGTGGACGAATTCAAAGCCATCCCCAAACATGCCGACATCGATGCCGACACCATCAACTCGGTGCTGGAAGAGGCCGGCAAGTTTGCGTCTGAGGTCACCTTCCCGCTCAACATCAGTGGCGACACCGAGGGTTGCAAACTTGACCAAACCACTCATGAAGTCAAGACACCCAAGGGTTTCAAGGAGGCTTATGCCAAGTTCGTAGAAGGCGGCTGGCCTGGCCTGAGCTGCGACCCCGCCTTTGGTGGCCAGGGCTTGCCGCTGGTGGTCAACCAGTGCTTCTATGAAATGCTCAACAGCGCCAACCAGGCCTGGACGATGTACCCCGGCCTCACGCACGGCGCTTACGCCGCGCTGCACACCCACGGCACTGAAGAGCAAAAGCAGACTTACCTGCACAAGATGACCAGCGGCGAGTGGACCGGCACCATGTGCCTGACCGAACCGCATTGCGGCACCGATCTGGGCCTGATGCGCACCAAGGCCGAGGCACAAGCAGATGGCACCTACAAGATCACAGGCAACAAGATCTTCATCAGCGCAGGCGAGCATGACATGGCGGGCAACATCATTCACCTGGTGCTGGCACGCCTTGCAGATGCGCCTCCCGGCATCAAGGGTGTGAGCCTGTTCATCGTTACGAAATATTTGGTGAACAAAGACGGCACGCTGGGTGCGCGCAACAGCATTTTCTGTGGGGGTCTGGAGCACAAGATGGGCATCCATGGCAACGCCACCGCGCAAATCGTGATTGACGGCGCCATCGGCACGCTGGTGGGGCAGCCCAACAAGGGCATGCAGGCCATGTTTGTGATGATGAATGCCGCCCGCCTGGGCGTGGGC
>JANPAZ010000340.1:0-2542 GCA_031430225.1 Rhodoferax sp.
CCCCAACGCCAGCCCCACAGACGCAATCCACCACCGCATTTGCCCCCTGTGCGAGGCCTGTTGCGGGCTGGAGCTCAAGGTCAGGGGCGACAAGGTCATCAGCATCCGCGGTCACGATGCCGACGTGTTCAGCGCGGGCTACATCTGCCCCAAGGGCGTGGCTTTGAAAGACCTGCACCAAGACCCGGACCGCCTGCGCACCCCCATGATCAAACGCAATGGCGTGCATGTGGCAGCCACCTGGGACGAGGCCTGGGCCGAGATTGCCACCCGCCTGCCCGCCGTGCAGGCGGCGCATGGACGCAACGCCGTCGCGCTGGTGGCAGGCAACCCGTCGTCCCACAAGGCGAGCCTGATGCTTTACTTCACGCGGTTGGCACGGGGCATTGGCAGCCGCAATATCTTCAGCGCGGCCACGCTGGACCAAATGCCGCGGCATTTGAGCAGCGGCCTGCTGTTTGGCCAGTGGATGAGCGTGCCGGTGCCCGACATTGCCCGTTGCGACTACCTCATCGTGCTGGGGGCCAACCCGGTGGCCAGCAATGGCAGCATGTGGACGGTACCTGATTTCAAGGGCAAGGCCAAAGCCCTGCAGGCGCGCGGCGGCGAACTGGTGGTGATTGACCCACGCCGTACCGAAACAGCGGCGATGGCCGATGCGCACCACTTCATTCGCCCCGGCGCGGATGTATTTTTGCTGCTGGGCATGGTGCACACCTTGTTTGCAGAAGGTTTGGTCAAGCTGGGGCGCGTGGCGAAATTCGTCAATGGCGTGGATGAGGTGCAGCAGGCCGTGGCACCGTTCAATGCCGACATCGTCGCCGCGCGTTGTGGCATCGCCGCTGAGACCATCCGCACCCTGGCCCGCCAACTGGCCAACACGCCTCGCGCTGCCCTGTATGCCCGCATTGGCACCTGCACCCAGGAATATGGCTCACTCAACACCTGGCTGGTGGATGTGATCAACACGCTGACCGGCCACCTGGACGAGCCCGGTGGCACCATGTTCCCCAAGGCGGCTGCCTTCGCCGTCAACACCGTGGGAGAGCCGGGCAAGGGTCGCGGCATCGTGATGGGCCGCCACACCAGCCGCATCTCCGGCGCGACGGAAGTCATGGGTGAGTTGCCCATGGGCTGCCTGGCCGAAGAGATCGAAACCCCAGGCGCGGGGCAGATCAAAGCCATCATCACCGTGGCCACCAACCCCGTGCTGTCGAGCCCCAACGGCCCACGTATCGCCCAGGCGCTGGAAAGCCTGGACTTCATGGTCAGCCTGGACATTTACCTCAATGAGACCACCCGCCATGCCGATGTGATACTGCCCGGCCCGTCGCCGTTGGAAGACATGCACTACGACGTGCCCTATCCGCAAATGTCATGGCGCAACCATGCGCGCTACAGTGCGCCGATTTTTGCGCCTGCGCCGGGTCGGCCCATGGAGTGGGAAACCATGCTGAAGCTGGCGGCGATAGCGTCAGGCAAAGACGCCCACTTGAGCGGTATCGAGATTGATGACAAGACTTTTGCCGACGACATGCACAAGCAGTTTGGCGAGCACGCGCAAGCCGTGCTGGACGCCACGCACGACCTGCGTGGGCCGGACCGCCTGCTGGATGTGGCGCTGCGCACCGGACCGTATGGCGACAAATTTGGCAAGAACCCGGCAGGATTGACCCTGGCCAAAGTCAAAGCCAGCACGGCCTCCGGTGGCGTCGACCTGGGGCCACTGATGCCCCGCATCCCCGAGCTGTTGCGCACGCCCAGCGGAAAGATAGAGCTGGCACCATCGCAGCTATTGGCTGATCTGGAACGCGCTGCCGCTGACATCCAGCGTCCGGCACCCGACATGGTCATCATCGGTCGGCGCGACACGCGAAGCAACAACAGCTGGATGCACAACCTGCCCGTCCTCGCCAAAGGCCCGATGCGCTGCACTGCGCTGGTTCATCCGCTGGATGCAGAGCGCCTGGGCCTTGTAGAGGGTGCCATGGCCCGCATAGCCTCCACCACCTCGCAAGGCCCGAAAAGCATTGAAGCCCAGGTGCAACTCAGCACCGACATGATGCCCGGCGTGGTCAGCCTGCCCCATGGCTGGGGCCACAACCTGCCAGGCACGAATTTGCAGCTGGCGGCCCAGCGGCCTGGTGCCAATCTGAATGCGCTGCTGGATGAAAACCTGCGCGATCCGCTGACGGGGAATGCGGTGTTGAGCGGGGTGCCCGTGCAAATGACCGCGTTGGTCTAAACACGGGAACTCAGTGATCAAATAGGGCGATGGCCCACGTATTTATTACATAGCCAGCTATATTTTATGTAGCATTTCGCATTATTCAACCCGCACGACAGAAGCCGGCTTGAACCCCAGATCCGCTGCCTTGCCTTTGCGCCCACGGGCTGCGCGGGCGTTGTTGAGGCTGCGGATTTCCAGCGTTTCTTCGCGCTCTTTGCCACCGCGTCCAATGCCTTCAATCTTCACGCTGCGGGTATAGGCGGCGGCACCGGCCAGCGTGTCTTTGGCCTCCAGGTCAATCAGCATCAGGCC
>JANPAZ010000341.1:0-3386 GCA_031430225.1 Rhodoferax sp.
CTGATGTCACTGCCGTGCTGAAGGATGGCCGCCGGGTGCATGTGTTTGTCGAGCATTCGATTGGGTCGCTGCAGAACCCGATGACGGACGCCATGCTTGAAGGCAAGTTCCACGGCCTTTGTGACCCCGTCATTGGCAAGGACTGCACGAATGCTTTGATCGCTTCGGCATGGAAGCTGGGCAAGGCTGCAAATGTGGGTGAATTAGTGGCGTTGGCGTCCAGTTCCTGAGCTTTCGGCACTTCGGTTTTTTTCGCCAACACCCGGCAAGGGCAGCCCAAATGCTTGCGGCTCATACGCTTCGCTTTTTGAAATCGCCCCAATCCTTGGGGCTGCCCTTGCCGCTTGCGAGTACTGGTGGATGGCTGCTTGCTATAACTCCAACGCATTGCCGGTCAGGAGTCGTTCGCCTACTTCGCGTTTGCCGCCAGACTGTGTGAAAACTCCTTGATTTTGGCCCAATGTTTGCTATGACATATCAAACCATGTGGAGGTTTGATATGTCCAGATTCATAGAGGGCCAGGATCGCAGCCAGGTGACTCTGCTGCCGGAGTGCCTGGATGACTATGTCGGCGAAGACAATACGGTGCGTGTGGTGGACGCGTTCATCAACGAGTTGGACATGGTGGGACTGGGTTTTGCGGGAGCTACGCCTGCCGGGACTGGCCGACCGTCCTATCACCCTGCAGTCATGTTGAAGGTTTATCTGTATGGATACCTCAACCGCATCCAGTCCAGCCGCCGCCTGGAGCGCGAATGCCAACGCAATGTGGAATTGATGTGGCTGACTGGTCGTTTGGCGCCAGACTTCAAGACCATTGCAGACTTCCGACGTGACAACGGCAAAGGCATCCGCAATGTGTGTCGCCGATTTGTGTTGCTGTGCCGCGAGTTGAAGCTGTTTACCGAATCGGTCGTGGCCATCGATGGCAGCAAGTTCAAAGCGGTCAACAACCGCGAGCGCAACTACACGCCCGGCAAGATAGAGCGCCGGGAGCGCGAGATTGAGGAGAGCATTCAGCGCTACCTGCAGGCCCTGGAGACAGCGGACCGCACACAGCCCACGGAGTTGGCGATCAAGACGGAGCGCCTGCAGGGCAAGATCGTGAAGCTGCGTGCGCGCATGCAAGAGTTGCAAGGGCTCAGAGAAGTGCTGCAAACCCAGCCCGACCACCAGCTGTCGCAGAGCGACCCCGACGCACGCGCCATGACCACCCACAGAACCAAGGGCAACGCTATGGTGGGCTACAACGTGCAAGCAGCGGTAGACACCAAGAACCATCTGATCGTGGCGCATGAGGTCACCAATAGCGGCAGCGACAGATCGCAGTTGAGTCAGATGGCGTTGGCCGCTAAAGAAGCCATGGGAAAGTCCAAGCTAATAGCCCTCGCTGACCGCGGGTACTACAGCGGGACCGAGCTCAAGGCTTGTGAGGATGCAGGGATAGCTGCCTTGGTGCCCAAGCCAATGACCTCCAATGCCAAGGCCGAAGGACGCTTCGACAAGACGGACTTCATCTACATCAAGCAAGACGATGAATACCAATGCCCGGCCGGACAAAGAGCGAAGTTCCGCATGGCCAGAGACGAGCGAGGAATGATGACCCGTCGGTACTGGAGTAGTGCCTGCCCCAAGTGTCCACTGAAGACGCAGTGCACGACCTCCGCTTACCGGCGTATCTCGCGCTGGGAACACGAAGACGTGACCGAGCGGGTGCAGCAACGCTTGGATCGCATGCCTGAGGCCATGGTCGTGCGCAAGAGCACCATTGAACATGTCTTCGGAACACTCAAGCACTGGATGGGGTGGACACACTTCTTGACCCGAGGCATGAAGAATGTCGCCACCGAAATGAGCTTGTCGGTGCTGGCTTACAACCTCAAACGCGTTATCAACATCCTGGGTATTACCAGGACTATGAAGGCGATGCGGTTGGTGGGCGCCTAGGCGCCTTTTTTAGTCTTGCATGCGGCCAAACGGGTGCAAAAACCATACGTTTAGACTGCTCACAGACCTTTGAAAACTCCGCAATACTGTTTGCGCGCCGAAAAGATAAATTCGCCCTGGTAGTCAGTCGAAAATCGTCGACACGCCGGAGTTATCACACGGCCTCCCGCGTTTGCGGGTATTGGCAAAGGTCAACTAACTGGAGGTCCAACATCTTTCTCGCCTACACACATTCCCTCGGCTCGCGGCCTGAAAATCCTTGTGTAGGTGGTTCGATTCCGCCCCAGGCCACCAGTATTGAAGCCTCCTTGTGTTTTGCAAGTGAGGCTATTTTCATGTCCAAATGGTCATGCAAGGTGTGTCTGGTTCGGCGTTCAGTTCGGCTGGATTTCTGAAGCCGTTCAACGTTGATCGCAAATTGGTGCAGAGGCGAACGTCATCAACTCAATTTTTGACCATCTCATAGCTGCCGGATTTGCCGTTCTTTGTATTCTTCCAAGTCACTTTGGCGCTTTTGCCGTTAGCGTCAACTTGCATGCGCATCGTGAGCCAAGCCACGCCGTCCTTCTTGCTGGTCTCCAGCAATGTATTTTTGTCTGGCATGGTGACCGACACCCTGTCTGCTGCTTTATCGCCTGTAAGCGGAGCGTCGGTACCGTCGAGCTTCGCCTTGTAGCCGCTTCCGCTACTTGCGGACATAGTGACGTGGTCGCCTTCGACTTTGAACGTCACCTGGTCTTTTGGGTCTTTCCCTTGCCACCGCCCATCAATTGCTGACTGTGCAAAAGCTAGAGATGGCTGCATTGAAGCAGCAGCAAGCAATACGGGAACCAGCCAAGTCAGTATTTTCATGGTTACTTCTTTGAAAAGTTGTTTTTTCACCCATCGTTGAAAGATCAGGAAATGATAGCGAGTAAGTAGCGCGGCGACAAGTCCAATCATTCGATCCTTACCTCGGTGGTTCGATTCCGCCCCAGCCACCAGTATTGAAGCCCCCTTGTGTTTTGTAAGCGGGGCTTTTTTCATGGCCGGATGGGGCATAGCGGGGTGGTTCAGTTCGGCTTGTTCGGCTGTGGGCAATGGTGGGTCAGTAGGTTTCAAACTGCCCTATGAATTCATGAACTTTGCGTTACCTGGCAGCAGGCTTCATTTTGTGCAACGCCTGCAACAGCGCAGCGACATTGTCATCCTCGCAGTACATGTAGGCATTGGATGTCAGGAATGGATAAATACGTGGACCCGCATTGCCGCGACAGGATTCGTTGAAGTATTTATCGTGTCAGTTAGACTGGACCATAGGAAACATTACTATGGCCGGCGTATTTGGAAAAGATCCCAACATGAAACGAAAAGGGAGCCAGCAGGAGCTTGACCGCATCATGGGCGAGCGTGCCCGCAACAAGACGGCAGCAGCAGCCAAGTTCCGACAAAAGAAGCC
>JANPAZ010000342.1:0-7542 GCA_031430225.1 Rhodoferax sp.
ACGAGGCTGAATTGATTCATCGCAGAGCGCCCTGGAAGACCAAGGATTCGCTGGAACTTGCAATGCGCGACTGGGTGTCCTGGTTGAGCCAACACAGACTGCTTGAGCCCATCGGATACATTCCTCCCGCCGAAGCTGAAGAAAACTACTATCGGCAGCTTACCAGGCAAACCGCCACAATGAAATGGCTTAACCCAACGGGCCTCCACGAACCCGGGGCGATTCAGTTCAAAAAAAGGACTGGTCTTACCTGTCCTTTTTTTATGCGCGCCAGGACCATCCGGTCCAACTGTCCTGACTCAAGCGGCAGCCAGCTTTGGCTGTGCAAGTAGATCGTGCTGTTTTCTCACATCCATTCAGCCACCGTTCACCCAGTCCCGCGCAAGATGCCCCCATACCAACCCAAAGTGGCATCCTATGAAACGTCTTGCTATCGCTCTCGCATGTACCGTTGGCGCTTTTGCTGCGCAGGCCGACACTTTTTTTGACAACGCCCGCGTGCGCAACGCCGAGCCGCAGTATGAAAACGTTTCCATCCCGCGCGAAGAGTGCCGCACCGATTGGGTGACTCCGCCCCCGAGCGTCTACAACGAAGGCCCTCACTATGGTGGCGTGGCACTGGGTGCGCTGGCCGGTGGCCTGGTGGGTAATCAGATTGGCCGCGGCAGCGGAGGCCGCGAGGCTGCTACAGCCTTAGGCGCGCTGGTGGGAGCCATTGCCGGCGACCGCATCGCCAGCAATAACAATAACCGCTACGCGCAAGTCCAGGAAGCCCCACGCCAGGTCAACCGCTGCCAAGTGTTCAACGATGTCCAGGCACGCCTGACCGGTTACAACGTGGCGTATGACTACCGCGGCCAGACCTACACCACCCTGATGCGCGAAAACCCTGGACCATACCTGCAGGTGCGTGTGTCGGTGGACCCCGTTGGCCCTGCCCTGCGGTAGCCCGCTCTTGCGGTAGTACGATGATGCCCATGACTCCCCGCATTGCACACACGCTGCTCGTCGCCCTTATGCTGGCCTGCGCGCCCGCGTGGGCCGACGTAGGCCGAGATGAAGCTGCTGCTGCCGCCCGGCAGGCCGCGGGTGGGCGGGTGCTGGCTGTGGACAAGGCCCAGGTCGGCAACAGGGCAGCTTGGCGCGTCAAGCTGGTCACTGTGGGTGGCGAGGTGCAGGTGGTGTTGATCGACGCCGCCACGGGCAAGCTGCTGTAATTTAAATGCGCCTGCTGCTGATTGAAGACGATGCGCCGCTGCGGCTCTCGCTCGCACTGCGTCTGGAGGCCGATGGCTACCGGGTGGATCAGGCCGCTGATGGGGAAGACGGCCTGTTCCAAGCACGCGAGTACCCGGTGGACCTCGTCATTGTCGATCTGGGCCTACCCAAGCTCAATGGACTCACGGTCGTGCAACGGCTGCGCGCCGATGGCAAGGCCTTGCCCATCCTCATCCTGACTGCGCGCGGCAGTTGGCAAGACAAGGTGGTGGGGCTTGAGTCGGGCGCCGACGACTACCTGGTCAAACCGTTTGAATATCCCGAGCTGGCCGCGCGCGTCAAGGCGCTGCTGCGCCGCGCCATGAAGGCCGCCACTGATGTGCTGACCGTGGGGCCGCTCAGCCTGGACATTACCGCGCAGGCCGCCCACCTGAACGGCGCGGTCATGGAGCTAACGGCGTTTGAATACCGTGTGCTCGAATTCTTGGTGCGCGAGCGTGCACGCGTAGTCAGCAAACAAGAGCTTTCCGACTACCTTTACCCCCACGACCAGGACCGCGACAGTAACGTACTGGAGGTGCTGGTGGGCCGCCTGCGCCGCAAGCTGGACCCCGATGGCACGCTGGTGCCGATAGAAACCTTGCGCGGACGCGGCTACCGGTTCACGCTTGAATGACTTGAATTGGCCTTCCATGAGTTTTGAGGCGTTGTCTATCCGCGTCCGGCTGATGGTGGGCGCTGCTGTGGTGCTGCTGGCCTTCATGGCCGTGGCGGGCGTGGCCTTGCAACGGGCCCATGCCGATGGCGTTCGCGCCGCGCATTACGCGCGTTTGCAAAGCACGGTTTACCTGCTGCTAGCCGGGGCCGAGCTAGACGCTGCGGGCGCGTTGGTCATGCCGACTGAGTTTGCCGAGCCGCGCCTGTCCCTGCCTGGCTCGGGCCTGTACGCCAATATTGTCAACGTGGCGCGAGGTGAGGCATGGCGATCCGCATCCTCCCTGGGGCTGACTCCGCCGTTTGATGGCGACGTGCCGGTGGGTCAGTGGCGCTATGACACGGTGCAGGCACCTGCAAGCGCATTCTTGTCCGCCAGCTACGGAGTGCACTGGGCAGGCCAGGGCAAGGCCAGCGTGCGACTAGTGCTGTCAGTGGTGGAGAGCAGCGTCGCGTTCGATCGCGAAACGAGGGCCTTTCAGCGCACGCTGTGGGCTTGGCTGGGCGGGGCGGGTCTGTTGTTGTTGCTGTCGCAGACCTTGCTGTTGCGCTGGGGCTTGGCGCCGCTTGAACGGGTGTCGCAAGAAATTGCCCGCATTGAAAGTGGTGAACAGGCCGAGGTGCAGGGACGCTACCCCACCGAGATTGCGGCCCTCACCGGCAACCTGAACACACTCATCCAACAAGAGCGAGTGCGCCAAACGCGCTACAAAGAAGCGCTGAGCTACCTAGCCCACAGCCTGAAAACGCCGCTGGCCGTGCTGCGTTCCGCCCTGGGCCAGCCTGACCAACTGGCCGACACCGTGGCGCAACAGGTGAGCCGCATGGACCACATCGTGCAGCACCAACTGGGCCGCGCCGGTGCTAGCGGTGCGGCGCGTTTTGCGCCGTGGCTGGCGCTGGCACCGGTGGTGGGTCGCATTCGCGATTCGCTGGCCAAGGTGTATGCCGACAAACAGTTGGCCTTCACTGTGGATTGCCCGCCCGACCTGACGTGGCGCATGGACGAAGGTGACGCCTTCGAGATGCTTGGCAATGTGCTGGACAACGCAGCCAAGTGGGCCGCGGGGCGCGTTGACGTGCGGCTGTGGCGCGAGGGTAGTGCCCTGCGCATCCGCGTGCAAGACGATGGCCCCGGCTTTACTGACACGCAGGCCGTGTTGCAACTGCATGTGCGCATGGATGAAAAAGTGCCCGGCCACGGCGTGGGTCTGGCCGTGGTGAACGACCTGGTGGCCGGCCACGAAGGTACTCTGGCGCTGGGGGCTTCGGCTTGGGGTGGGGCACAGGTGGACATTTCGCTGCCCATAGCCTGAAACACGGTGTTACTTTCACAGGGTCCTAGTTGGAGGGAAATAGGGGCTAGCGGCCAGATTTGTTGCCTTGGTTCAGTTTGCGTTCATGCACCGGGGCGCACCATGGAACCCTGTCAACCCAAGGAGCAATCCATGAACCGCATCGTTATCCTCAAGTCTCTTGCCGCAGCAGCTTTGGCGCTGGGCACTTTGGCTGCCGCCACCACGGCCCATGCGCGCGACGACGTGCAATTCTCCATCACGCTGGGAACCCCTGGCGTCTATGTGCAGCCAGCACCGGTTTATGTGCAGCCCCACCCCGTGTATGTGCAGCCAGCACCGGTCTATTTGCAGCCCCAGCCCGTATATTCACAGCCGATATCGAGCTATGTGTATCCCCGCCCCATCTACTACACGCAGCCGGCCCCTGTGTACGGTGGTTGGGGCCACCAACGCCAACGCCACCACCATGGCCGCGACATGAACAACCGAGGCCCCATGGGTGACTACGACAATGACGGCATCCCCAACCGCTATGACCGTTACCCGGGCAATCCGAACTGGCGGTGAGCGGAGATGTCTTTGTCCAACTGACGCCACGGGGTTATTTCGGCGTGCACTAGACGGCACCCCAGCACAACCAGTTGGGGCTATGGCAATGGCTGGAGTGTGTTTGGACGCGACCACTGGTTCGGGCTGATTCCGGTCGTTCACGTGGCTCAGGGAGTAGTCGGCTGGGTCGCGCTTGCGGGTACTGGCGAACGACGGGTTATTGGAGGTCCAACGAATTTCCCATCATAAGTCGCACTGGAACTGCAAAGTCCGTCGGCCTGCAGGAAATCGCCTGGGTACACCGTCACACCGCCAATATGCACCGGCACTCGCAACACCGCCAGCTGAATACTCTCTTGCCGCGCATCCAGTTGTTACGACTAAGAAATCAAACAATTCAGCTCAGAGCGCAGTGACACGTCGCGGTTGATGCAGTCAATGACGGCGCCAGCCTGTGTCCCCATCTTTTTGCCGGCAGACGTGCGCTTGTACTCAGCGCGGGCGTCTGGCCAGCAGTGGCTGCGTAACCCCGTCCACCCCCACCAGCGACAACACCGTCAGCAGCGTACTCTGTGGGCCCAGCCATGCATTGATGGGCGAAAACCATTCCCCAGGGCCGTGCGAGCCGCCGCCCACACCACCACTGCCGAGCGTGACCGCTGGAATACCCAGGCTGATCGGCAGGTTGGAGTCCGTGCTCGATGCCGCAATACTCTTGACTTCGCCCCCTACCGTGGCCACCGCACGGCGCGCCGCATTCAGCATTGGCGAATCGACCTGACCGGCACCGGCGGGCCGGTCACCCACCAGCTTGAACTCAACCTTGATCACGTCTTTTTTGTCCCAGCGCTTGTTCTCATCGTCGGCGGCTTCGCGGGCCAGCGCCATGATGCGGTCTTCGAGTTTTTTCAGCTCAACCGCGCTGTTAGACCGCATGTCTAGGCCCAGTTCGGCCTCGGCCGCAATCGCATTGACCGAAGTGCCACCCTTGAGTGTGCCCACGGTATAGGTGGTTTTGGGGTCGTCCACGGTACGTACTTCACTGATTTTGGCAATCGCCCGGCCTAGCGCGTGGGTGGCCGAGGGCAAGCCAAAGGCGGAAAAACTGTGGCCGCCGGGGCCGGTGTAGATGATACGAAAGCGCCTGCTGCCAGTGGCGTCGTTCACAATACGGCCAATGTCCAGGCCGTCGAGCGAGATGAAGCCGTCAATGGCCTTGTTGTCGCGAAACAGCGCCTTGACACCACGCAGGTCTCCGAGCTCTTCCTCGCCCACAGTACCGACAAACACGATGTCTCCCACCGTTTTCAGCTGGGTCTGGTTCAGCGCACGCAAGACGCTGAGCAGCGACGCCAGGCCGCGCCCGTCGTCATAAATGCCAGGCGCTTCATAACGGTTACCCTTTATCTTGACCTTGACATCTGTGCCATCCGGAAAAACCGTGTCCAGATGCGCCGACAACACCAGTACCGGGCCGTTGCCATTGCCCTTGCGCACCGCAATCACATTGCCTTCGGCATCAATGCGTGCGTCTTGCAGGCCTAGGGCCTTGAAGCGTTTCTGATATTCCTGAGCGCGCACCGCTTCTTTAAAGGGAGGTGCCGGAATTTCGGTCAACTCGATCTGGTCTTTGAGCGTGCGTTCGTCATCGGCCCTGAGGAAGTCCACCGCCTGGCGCACTCCCGCATGTGCAGAGAGGGCGACAAAAGCGGCTTCCGTGGCCGGGTTGATGGGCGGTAGCGCTGTTTGCGACCAGACTGCGCTGACCGCCAGCGACAGTGTGGCACCAGTAAAAAGGCGTCGTAGCATGAAGTCTCCATTGGGTTGAACTGACCGGGGAAGCGAATCTATTTGAGGCTGGCGGGCACCGCTTCCAAGAGCCGGTAGAACACGCCACTCGGGTCGTTCTCCAGCAGCATCAGGCGCCCCTCGACCACCACCGGGTCGATTGAATATTTGACGGCTGTACGGGCCCGCACTTCCACAATGGCTTCAGGCCCCGCCGTCAGGCAAAAAGGGCAACTCGGCGACCATGCGGACAGGAGGAAATAACTGTGGGTTTGACCGGCTTCAATCGGCAGGATGTAGCCCTGCACTTTGACGGTCTTGCCATTGAAAATGCGTAATGCATCGGGAAAGGCCGGGCCCAACTTGCCTTTGTTCATCTTGATGGTGGCGGAGCTCAGCAGCGACCAGGGTACGGCTCCGCCCGCGTCGGGCAGCATGGCCTTGGTCGGGTCGTGCGGCGCAGTGCCAGCGGGTGCCGGAGTTTGGGCCTGCGCAGACACCAGCGCCCCAAGCGGGAGGCACATCAAAATCAAAAACAGCAGAACATAGGACTGGATAAATTGCAGGCGCCGCATCTGGTCAGTGTAGCAAGCAACTGGCGGCGAAATAACGTGCGCTTATGCCGCAAGGACTTCGCCCACTTTCGTAGACAAACCGAATCGGCGGAGGCCCAGGCTGCATGACCGTTTTCTGGAGTCTTGGGGGACGACTATGGGCTGACTGCAGTCATACGGCAGTTCAACTGGCCTGCCCCAAACTTGGCATTGAAAAGTCAGTGCTTGCCGAACTTTAGATCGCACTGGTATTCATGCGAAAAGGTAACTAGAGTGAGCACATTGCCAATAACCTTCTGAAAATCAAAAAACTTGACTGTAGATGTGCAGTCTGTTCCAAGTTTGATCGCAGCTTCAAATTACCCGAATGCAGAAAACCAAATCCAGCGTTTGACTAATTTGGAAGTCCCTATAAAGGTTTAAAGGCTACTGCGGCAGCCTCGAAGAATGGTGATCAACGATCAGCCACTTGCCGTCTTGCCTGCGGAAAGCGAAGCTGTAGCGGGCCGGAGTTGAACTCGGCTTTCCATCGCGTACTCCTTTGAACGTGTAGGTTCCACTGTTGAGCGCGAAATCGCCGTACACGCGTATGCTTTGCTCGCCGAACACTACCCGCGCGTCGGGGCGAGCGGAAGCATCTTTGAAGTACTCTGCGACGGCGGAGGAGTTCGTAGCAATTACCTTGAGATTCGTTCCCCATAGCGCGGCATCTGCTGCGTACTGCGCAGTGATGCGTTTGGGTTCACGACTGTCGTAGGCCGCGCGCCACTCGTCCGTGGCAACCGCCACCTGATGCATTGAAGCTTCGGGCGACGTGGCGGCTGTCGTGGAGCATGCTGATACAAAGACGATCAACAAAGAAAGCAACGTTGTCCGCATGGCGATTTTCCCTTTGAGGTGGTGGGTGGGTTTGTAGTCTTCTAACGTCGCCATTGAGCGGCTGAGCGCGCGGGCGATGCCCGCAAGCGAAGGTCCGTCTCGCATGGCTTGTTGGGCCGCATTGGGGCGAGGGACATGTATCCGGAGCTTTCCCTTGTACCGTGCTTCACTTTACGTCCGTAGCTAAGCCCCGAAGGCCCGCGCGTTGCGCAGCTTCTGCGACAAGGCCACTCGATTTGGCGTCTTCGACGAATTGGCGCAAGAACGGCATACCTAACTCCCGGCCTTTGGGTATCGCTATCGACACGTGCTCGACCCCATACCGACCATCAAGAACTCGCCAGCCGGGCAATTTATCGGCCATGTCAAATAGATTTCCCTTGTTCGTCGCATAAACATCGAGTTGTCCCGCGGCAAGCATGGCTTGAGCGGCGGGGATAGAGGGCGCACGAACCAGAACGGCGGCCTTGAGCTCTTGCACGAACCTAGCTTCCGTCGTGCTGCCCTGTGTGACGCCGACCCGAACTCCAGTGCGGTCCACA
>JANPAZ010000343.1:0-3749 GCA_031430225.1 Rhodoferax sp.
ACGATTGAACACAACGGCGTGCTGTCAACCTTTTACGCCGACACCGTGCTGCTGCCACAGAGTGGCTATGGCTTTGTGCTGCTGTACAACGCGTATGCGGTTACGGCTTCAACGCGGGCCTTCCCCGAAATGAAAAACGGGATGGTTGCACTTCTGTTGGGTCACACACCTGTGATTGGCGAGATCACACTGCCGTGGCTGGGACGCCTTCTTGCAGCAATCTCAGCAGTGATCGTAGGCCTGTTCATCTGGAACTTGCTGCGGTTGCCCCAATGGAAGGTGTGGGCCGCGAATGCGCCGCGCGGGAGGTTGGGATGGAGCTTGATTTGGCCACTCGCTCCCGCTCTGTTTCTGCTTGGGCTGCCGCGCCTGTTTGCGCTCACAACAGGGCGCTATTTTGACCACGTCATGCTGGCACGCGCCATGCCGGAGTTGATCATTTTGCTGGGTATTTGCGGTGCGTTGGGTTTGGCAAATGGTGTCACCCGTTTTCGCCGGCTGTCCCGGCTGCGGGTTTCACGCTGAAGCCCTCCGTAGAAAGCACTTACTCATTTCGACCGCCTCAACAGGCGGGAGATTTGTGTGCCAACGTACAGACGAGATTGGCGCAGGTGGCGCCTACTGATGCTATTTGAAAGCAACGGTCATGCCCTCAAACAGGCTCGATTTGACGCCGGAAGGGCGCGGGGATTTTCAGCCGCAGTTGAGCTATCCGCCCATTCACTCGAAGAAAGCACGACATGCCCAGCACACTTGTAACCCCAACGACAGGCGCATCCAATGGCAACATCCGCAAAGACGCTGATCGAGCTGGAGACAAAATTCTGGCAATCCATGGTTGACCAGGACGCAGACGCTGCCTTGCAGTTGCTGCATGACCCGTCTCAGATGGCAAGCTCGCACGGCGCGATGAAGTTTGACCATGCTGGCTATCGAAAGATGGCGGAGCAAGGCTCGATGGTCGTTAAGTCATTTGAGCTGAGCCATGTTGAGGTCGAGTTTCCGACCGAAACGACAGCAGTTTTGACCTATCAGGTGAAGCAGACCCTAGCAATGCGTGAAGGCGGCAAAAGCAGCACCCAGAACATGTCAGACACCTCAACCTGGATTCATGCAGGCAAGCGCTGGCAGTGCGTTTTACACACCGAATCTGAGATGCAAGCGAAGCCAGCAAAACAGTAAATATCTCGGTAACTGGATCAGTAGCGGTTTTGAAGCGCTGCCAAACACGAGATTTGATTAACGCGACACCTTTAAGGAGTACAACATGAAGTTCATGATCTTGGTCAAGTCCAACCCCGATCTTGAGGCCCGTTTGGACGTGATGAGCGACTCTCAGATGAAGGAGTCTATGGCTGCGATGGAGGTGTTCAACACAGAGCTCAGGAAAGCGGGCGTGTTGGAGGACTGCGACGCGGTATGAGGGGCTGAAGTGCGATGGCTCATCTCATGGCAAAGTTGAAATGCCTAGTAGAAACATGATTTGCCTTGGGTACGAGACTGACGTCGAGGCTGTTGAGCACATTTACGCCCAGACCTTACCAGACACGGCGGGCTTGGCGGTTCGCCATGCGCCAGGTTGATGTCTGGCGCGCGTCATCGAATACTTCGGCTCAGTCTCGCCTTGGCTGTTGGGTCCGGCGCACTGGCGCTGGTGATATTTGTCGCGCTGCGAATCATGCTGCCCGTGTTTCACTTTCCTGCTCCCAGCGGCCCTTACGCGATTGGCACATTGACGTATCACTGGGTCGATACCGACCGCTCAGACGTCTTCAGCGCGGATGCGAGAGCGCGCCGCGAGCTGATGGTACAAATCTGGTATCCCGCCGAGGCGGCCAAAATACAGCCTTCGTTTCCCGCGCGTTATGTGCACGATGCCGACGCGTTGGCAGTGGCCCTCTCGACGCTAAAGAAAATGCCGACCACCCTGTTTGGGCAGCTCAAATACGTCACCAGCCACGCAACGCTGGGTGCGCCTGTGGCCCATGCAAAACCCAACTACCCGGTGCTGATATTTCTGGAGGGCGCAATTGGCTTTCGCCAGATGAACACCTTTCAGGTGGAGGCATTGGTCTCGCAGGGGTTTTTCGTTGTGGCTATCGATCAGCCACATACTGCGGCGGTGGTTGTATTCCCGGATGGACGCGCAGTGGGCGCGCTGCCGCTCGATCAGATGATGCCTTTGATCCACCAAAGCCATACCCCAGCGCTTATTGCGCCAATGTTCAACGGGCGCGCGTTTGATAAAGGCATCGTGCCCTATCTTGCCGCAGACGTGGGCTTCACTCTCAATCAACTCTCCGCGCTCAATCAGGCCGACCCTAATGCAATTTTGACGGGGCGTCTGGACTTGCTAAGTGTGGGGGCCTTTGGAATCTCGTTGGGCGGTATCGTCGGCGGTGAAGCCTGCCGAATTGAGCCACGCTTGCGAGCCTGTCTTTTCATGGACGCCCCCATGCCAGTTGACGTTGTCAAAGCCGGCTTGCAACAACCCGCGCTTTGGATCACCCGCGATGCCGAAACCATGCGGCTAGAACGACGCCGGTCGGGCGGCTGGACGGAGGCAGACATCAGCGAACACCAGACCAGCATGCGAACCGCATTCGCCAGGTCGAAAAGCGCTGGGTACTTCCTGCAAGTGCCGGGTATGTTCCACGTCAACCTGACCGACATTCCTTACTGGTCACCGGTCCTGCCCTGGCTGGGCATCACCGGACCTATCGATGCAGAGCGCGCACACAACATCATCAACGCCTATTCGTTGACGTTCTTCAACCAACACCTGTTGGGTCGCGAGGAGGCACTCAATGATGCGCTGGGGCGTCAATTTCCCGAGGTAATCTTTGATGCACACAAGCCTTGATTCTGTCGCTGCAATGGTGATGTGTACCCATAGGGGTGAATACGTCAAAGCCTTACGAGAAAGTGTGTCAATGTTCGTGACCTATGCGGCAAGTGGTTGGGACCAGCCTCACAAAAGGGGGCAACAATACCGCCGTTCCTTTTGAATTTTTTATTCGTTAACTCTCAGGAGATTGAAAATGACCAGCAAAAACACGATTTGCCTTTGGTACGCAGGCGGTGCGGTTGACGCCGCACACTTTTACGCCGAAACATTCCCCAACAGCGCTGTCGGGGCCATCATGCGCGCACCAGGCGACTATCCAGATGGCAAGCAGGGCGATGTGCTGACGGTTGAGTTCACTGTTGCCGGTATTCCCTGCCTCGGGCTGAATGGCGGCCCGCAGTTCCAGCAAAGCGAGGCGTTCTCTTTTCAGATCGCAACCGACGACCAGGTGGAGACCGACCGTTTGTGGAACGCAGTCGTGGGCAATGGTGGCCAGGAAAGCCAGTGCGGCTGGTGCAAAGACCGATGGGGCCTGTCGTGGCAAATCACGCCGCGCGCCCTCACTGCGGCCATGGCAGACCCTGATAGGGCGGCTGCCAAACGCGTTTTTAACGCGATGATGACCATGAAAAAGATCGATATCGCCGCCATTGAAGCGGCACGGCGTGGCGACATCAGCGCTACCTAACAAATGTTCAGCGCCATCCTATGGGTTTATCTTGGTAAGCGCTGGCGGCGGTTGTCTGACATTCGTACGGCCACTTGGACCACACGATCAGCGTCGTGGGCAATGCATAGTGTGACCAGAGCATGCATTCCGCTTGCCCATGCGTCAATTTCATCAAGGAGCGCACATGAACACACTCACCCCCCAGCCAAAGGACATTAAACCTGTTGATCC
>JANPAZ010000344.1:0-7538 GCA_031430225.1 Rhodoferax sp.
TCAGTCGCGCTGCAAGGCGCACCTCAGCCACTATGACAGGAGCCCACCATGCCGCAACACGCCACCATCACTGACCACGTTACCTATCGGCCCGGCGACGGAGCGCTACAGGTCATACCGCTGGGTGCGGTCGAGGTTGACCTGACAGACGACAGCGCCACGCTCAGCTGGTCGGAAGAAAACGGCGCGGCTGGTCTGACGGCCATCCCGCTAACGCAGTACAAAGAGTACGTGCGCCAAAAGAGAATCAAGGTTGACAAATAAGTAGCAGATAGCAGCGCAAAAACGCGTTGCGCTGGTTGACGAGGCTAGGGACCTACCGCGTACTTGGGCTTGCCCGTCGCAGCAAACGCATCCAGGTTCGCAAGCGTGGTGCTGGCAATCGCGGCCAGCGCGTCTCCTGTAAAAAAGCCCTGGTGCCCGGTTACCACCACATCACAGCAGGCCAGCAGCTCGGGCAGGGACACAAGTTGCCCTCGCGCACGCGGGCATGGGCGCAGTGGATCTTGCGGTTCAGCGTGGGCAGCGACGCCAGCGTGTGCTCGGCCACGGCATGGGGCGAATGCTCGGGCAAGCGGCCCACGACCATGACATGATTCATTTTGCTATTACATTGATAGCTAACTATGCGGACTCTACGTGGGCCATCAACCCATTTAACCCACCAAGTGTTTTTGAAGCGTCCAATTCAGGCAACATCCAGCTCAACTTGGGTATAAAGACACTTGCATGAGCCAACCAACCACCAAACCCTTCGTGATCGGCGTCGCTGGCGGCAGCGGCAGTGGCAAGTCGACCGTCACTCGCCAGGTGCTGGCGTCCATTGGGCCAGAAATGGCGTCCGTGGTGTATCAGGACGACTACTACTGCGACCAGAGCCATCTGTCGCCCGAGGCGCGGCGCAAAACCAACTACGACCACCCGCAGGCATTTGACTGGCCGCTGATGGTGCAGCACGTGCAGGCGCTGTGCCGTGGCGAGCCCATCGAGATGCCCACCTATGATTTTGCGCAAGACAACAGGGCCAGCAAAACCACCACAGTAAAGCCCGCCCCGGTGATTGTGGTGGAGGGCCTGTTTGCGCTGTATGACGCCGACCTGCGCGAGATGATGTCGCTCAAAATCTTTGTGGACACCGCACCCGATGTGCGCTTCATCCGCCGCCTGCAGCGCGACATTGCCGAGCGCGGGCGCAGCACCGAGAGCGTGATCAATCAATACATGGAAACCGTGCGCCCCATGCACAAGCAATTCATCGAGCCCACCAAGCGCCACGCCGATGTGATCTTGCCGCACGGTGCCAACGGCCCCGCGGTGGACATGATCACCACCAAGGTTGTTACGCTGATTCGAGATCTGGATCACACTTAGCGCCCTGGTTGCGCCGGTTACGCCGCCAATGCAGCGCTGCGGCAAGAGACGCCAGCTACATTTTCCATAGCTTAAAGTCGATATTCCACTGAGCTTTGAGTCAACCTTTATTTCCAGAAACGCTACTTTTCCCTTGCCGACTCGCGAGTGGGCCCGACTGAACTTGTATCATCTTATTTCCGGCACAGGCAGTCAGGACAACGAAGAAGGACATGCTCGATGAATTCCCCACTGATTCACTTGATCTACAGCAGCGCTGCCACACACCACTTCACTCCGGCCGATTTGCAGGCCTTGCTGGAGAAGTCTCGCGCCAACAATGCACGCAATGGAATCACGGGAATGCTTTTGTATGAAAACGGCAGCTTTTTCCAGATTCTGGAGGGTCAGGAATCTGCTGTTTCCCAGGTGTTCAAAACCATCGGCCAGGATACAACGCACGAGAGAGTGGTGACGATTATTCGTGAGCCGATTGCAAAGCGCGCTTTTGGCGAGTGGACGATGGGGTATACAGGTCCCACCGCTGCAGAACTGGATGAAATCGTCGGCCTGAATGATTTTTTCACCGACGGCAAGAGCTTTGGCGACGTAAATCCAGGTCGCGCCAAAAAAATACTGGATGCGTTCCGGCAGGGGCGCTGGCGCTCAAAGGTAAGCTACACCTTGCTCGGGAAAGGCAGCGGCCTGCAAAAGCCATTGGAAGGTCAAGGTGGCGCCACATTCAACCCCAATATCTCCTTTTCCTTTCAGCCGATCATCGCGGCCGCTGAATCAGAAGTCGTCGCCTATGAGGCCTACTATTGCGGGCCGCAAAACGAATCACTCGATGAAATTCTTCCGCTGATCAGCGAGGGAGAGTGGGTGTATTTCGACACCGCCGGGCGCGCAAAAGCCATTGATCTGGCAGCGCAACTGGGAGTCCGTTGCAATCTGCACATGAACTTCATGGCACGCCATCTGGGCGACGCAAGAGCGGCCATCCGCTCCACTCTCGAATCCGCCGAGCGGCACAATATTGAGCCCAGCCGATTGGTACTTGAGATTGATCAGGACAGACTGATTGGCGAGCCCACGCAGATCGGGAAGATCATTGAGGAATATCGCGGTGCGGGCTTGAGAATTTCGATCGGTCACTTCGGCGCAGGAAAGGCCGGGCTCAATCTCCTGGAGCCATTGCGGCCGGAAATGATTTCCCTGAGCGGAAACCTGATTCAAGGCATTGCGAGCAATGGCTCAAGGCAGGCGATCCTTCGCGGGGTTCTTCAAACCTCCAACGATCTTGGGATCGACCTGATTGCCAAACATGTTGAGCAGATTGAAGACTACTACTGGCTGGTGGAGGAAGGCATTAACCTGTTTCAGGGCGACTTGATAGCCCAGGCAAGTTTTGAGATCTTGCCAATAGCGGCAATTCCACATGCAAAACTGCTATGAACCCGAAAAACATATCGCCGGATGTGTCATTCGCGTTTCAGCCAATCGCAAACATACGCACAGGCAGCATTGAATCCTACGAAGCGCTGGTGCGCGGCAAGGATGGCAGAACGGCGGCCGACGTGTTTGCAAACATTGCCCAAGCCGACAAATACCGGTTCGATGAATTTTTGCGGGTCTCAGCCATTTCCCTTGCCAGTGAACTTGGCATCAAATGCCGCCTCAATCTGAATTTGCTGCCCCGAAGCCTGTCGTTTTCTGAAACCGCGATTTCATCAACTATTGATGCTGCCCATAAAGCCGGCATTCCAGCGAGTTCCATCGTCATTGAAATTACGGAAAAAGAAATCATCGACAACGTAGACTGGTTCAGGACGAACATCAGCAAGCACCTGCACAAGGGCATCAAGTTTTCAATTGATGACTTTGGTGCGGGATATTCCGGCCTCAACCTTCTGGCTGATTTTCAGCCAGAGAGCATCAAGGTAGATATGTCACTGGTGCGCGACATTGACAGCAAAGGTCCCCGCCAGGCAATTGTTCGCGGCATTGTCAGAACCTGCCGGGATTTGGGCATTGATATCATCGCTGAAGGCGTAGAAAGCAATGCTGAATGCAAGTGGTTCTTCGACGAAGGCATAGAACTGATACAGGGATATTTCCTTGGGAAGCCAGGTTTTGAAGAGTTGCCGATACCTTTGATGCCAAAGTATTTTTTCGCCTGAGTAAGGGCAAGCGTTTCCACCAAGCATTCAATTACTGCGCCAGCAGGTTGATCATGGGCTCGGCGATGACCGTGCCACTGGCTTCGATCGACTGGCGAATTTCCGGGTTGGTCAAACCGGCATAGGCAGCTTTGTGAATCGCCGCCACCTCGGCATCTGGCGTTTTCGCACTGGCTTGCACGCCAATCCAGATGCTGAACTGGTAGTCTTCACAACCTTTGGTGTTGCGTGCGGGTGACAATGCTTTGACGGCACCGGCGCGTCACCAAGACGCTATTGCGCGGCCCGTGCCTGCTTTTTGCCCGCCGCTCGTTCCTGCAGAATTTCCTGCGCCAGGGGAAGCAGCCGCGCCTTGAGTCTTTTGCCCAGCAGGGCAAATGCCAGAGCCGAAAATACCAGCAGCGTGAGACCTACATATGCGGCCCAGCGCGGGTCAAGCGTTGCGCCAAGCTGCCCGAAGCCCCAGCCGATGCCGATCATGGCGCCGATCCACAACAATGCGCCAAGGCTGTCAATCAGCACGTGCCGGGGCCACGACAACAACGAAGCGCCAGCGCCCAGGCCCACCAGAGAGAATGCGCCTTTCACAAAGCGATAGGCCAGAAGCACGCGCAGACTGTAGCGTTCTACCCCGGCGCTTGCCAAAGCGATCCACGGCGCAAAGCTGGTGAAGGTGCGGCACAGCCACGGCGACGCAAAGCGCCCCATCGCAAAGCGCAGTTGCCCGCCGGCAATGCTGCCCAACAGCGTGACGGCGATCAGCCAGTCCAGCCGCAGCGCGCCCTGCGCCGCAGCAAAGCCTGCAAGCATTGGCAGCGGGCCGGTTTTGCCCAGGCAATACGACAGCAGCAGGGCATAGACCCAACTGTCATAGCGTTCAATCCAGTTCAATAGCTCGGGGAGTTCCATGGGCAAAGTGTTGCACACACGGCCACCCGCCCGCTCCAGCAAGGCTTTATGCCGGTTGCGAACACCCGCCCCGCCAACAAAAACGATACCGTTACTGCGCCTGCGCAACCACAAAATCCAGACCTGCACACACGGCTGCCACCTGCGCAGCAATGCATTGCGCGGGCGTGGTGCGGGGACTGTCAGGGTAAATCTCGGTGGTGGTGGTGAAGCGCGCCCCGGTAATGCCGGCGCACAGGCCCAGCGCCGTCATGGCGTAGCGAATCACTCCATGGGCCACCACGGGTGAGCCGATGATTTCGTTCTTGTCATCGGCCGGGGCAATGTGGGTCACACGCGCCACAGCCTCGATGATGGCCTGCTGAAACGCGGGCTGGGGGTTGGCCGTGTCGTCCACCAGGTAAAGCCCGTCAGGAATGCAGCAAGGCTCAAAGGGTTTGCCGTCACGCGCGGCGACTGCGGGGCGGAATTCAGCCTCGTCAGAGTCGGTGGTTTCGTGCAGATCGATGTGCGCGGCAAACTGCCCTCGCAACGGCTCTATCAGCCGCATCAGTGCCGCAGATTCCTGCGCGGGGCTACCCCGTCGAAAGGAGCGGTTGGGGTCGATGGCGTCGAAGTTCCAACGCTGGATGCGCTCATAGGCCCATGGGCTCACGCACGGCACCACCAGCAGGTTCACCCGGCCTGCATAACGCGGCGCTTCGTCCTGCAAAAAGCGCAGCGCACCGTGCACGCCACTGGTCTCGTAGCCGTGCACGCCGCCGGTGACCAGCACGTCGGGCAATGCACTGTTCCATTGGCGGCTGCGAATGGCCACCAGCGGGAAGTGCTCAGCCGGGTGGTGCTCGTTGTCGTAGACCACTTCGCCATAGGTATCCACATCAAAGCGGTCACGCAGGCGGTCCACTGCGTTCAGCACGTCGTCCGCGTAGCTGCGCTGGCGCACTTGCCGATTGCGCCACAGGGCCAGTTCGACTGGGCCCCAGGGCTGGCGACGGGTGCCTATGGGATAGAAATGGAGATCGCTCATAATCTTTTGCTTTGAAATGCTACTATTACTGTAGCAAACTATTCAAATTACATGTGGGGCAATGACCACTTTATTCAACTATTCGCTTACCGCAGTTTTACTACTGCTTGCTTCGTGTTCCGAGCCACCCAGTTGGCAAAAGCTACTGGCCAGCAAAATCACAGAACAATTCCCCGCCTACCAGACTGAGCCTGCGCCCAACGGAGCTCTGACTGTAAAGCGCCCCGGGCAGCCCGACAAAACCGTGGACGTGGATGACATTGCGCGCTTTTGCCAGCGCGGCCCCAAAGACTGCAATTACGCGACCGACCAGATGCTGCTGGACTTGCGCGGGAACAATTGAACGCAGCAGCACACGATGCATACTCCACCTGCCAGAAAGCCCGCCGGGTCGGGTTCTTTCACCCGGTGATAACTCTGCCCCCTTGTTGTTGCCCAGTCTGGCACCACTTCCTTCTTTCACTTCCTGGTACTCATCACATGCTTTTCACCCCCCTGAAACTCGGCGCACTCACCCTCCCTAACCGCATCTTGCTGGCGCCGCTCACCCGCACCCGCGCAGACACCGGCCACATGCCCAACGCGCTGATGGCCGAGTATTACGCCCAGCGGGCCAGCGGCGGCCTGCTGATCACCGAATGCACCATGGTGCTGCCCAATACATCCGCCTTCGTCAATGAGCCCGGCATTTACTCTGACGCACAGATTGCCGCCTGGAAGACCACGACGGCCGCCGTACACGCCAAAGGCGGACGCATCTTCATGCAGATCTGGCACGGTGGCCGCGCCGCGCATCCCACCATCAATGCCGGCGAACCCACCGTGTCCAGCGCTGCGGTGGCGATTGATGGCGACATCCAAACGCCCGCAGGCAAGGTGCCCAACGCGGTGCCGCATGCGCTCACCGCGGCCGAGATTCCCGCGATTGTGGCGGCCTATGCCCAGGGTGCCAAAAACGCGATAGCCGCCGGCTTTGACGGCGTGGAAGTGCATGGCGCCAACGGCTATTTGATTGACCAGTTCCTGCGTGACGGCCTCAACCAGCGCACAGACGCCTATGGTGGCTCGCTGGAGAACCGCTCGCGCTTTTTGTTTGAAGTGCTCACGGCTGTGACCGCCGCCATCGGCTCAGACCGTGTGGGCTTGCGCCTGTCGCCGCTCAACAGCTACAACAGCATGAAAGACAGCGACCCCCTGGCCCTGACCGCTTTCCTGGCCGAGAAGCTCAACGCCGTTAAGCTGGCGTACCTGCACATGATGCGCGCAGACTTCTTTGGCGTGCAAAAGGGTGATGTGATGTCGGTCGTGCGCGAGAAATACAAGGGTGTGATCGTTGGCAACATGGGGTACACAGCAGAGGAAGCCGAAGCCGCCATTTCTGCGGGCAAGCTCGATGCCGTGGCCTTTGGCACCAGCTTTCTGGCCAACCCAGACTTGCCAGAGCGCATCAAGGCCGGTGCAGCACTGAACGCGCCCGATGCAAGCACCTTCTACACACCCGGAGCCAAGGGCTACACCGACTATCCGACAATGCAGGGCTGAACCCCCTTTTTTGCAGGAACCACGACGTGCCTCAACTCAAACTCTCCTACTTCGACTTTCACGGCGGTCGCGCTGAACCCGTCCGCCTGGCCCTGGCCATTGGCGGCATTGCGTTTGAAGACCATCGTTTTGCCTTTACCGACTTTGCCGAAGTGCGCAAGACCTCGCCGTTTGGCCAGGTGCCGCTGCTGCACGTGGATGGCGTGGCAGTGACCCAGAGCGACGCCATGTTGCGTTATGCGGGCAAGCTGGCCGGCCTGTACCCGACCGAAGCCTACCAGGCCTTGCTGTGTGATGAAGTGACCTACGTGGTGGAAGAAGCCGGTGTGGCCATGGGCCCCACCTTTCGGATGACGGGCGAAGAGCAAAAGGCAGCGCGCCTGGCCCTGGTCAACGGCTCCATGCCGGTGTACCTGGCCTGGTTGCAAAGCCAGTTGCAAGCACGCGGCGGCGAGTATTTTTCTGACAACCGCCTCACCGTGGCCGACCTGAAGGTTTTCATAGACGTGCGCGGCCTCAATTCGGGT
>JANPAZ010000345.1:0-5894 GCA_031430225.1 Rhodoferax sp.
GGATATGGCGCTTGAGCGGCGAGCCGTCGGGTCCGCGAGGGTGGTCGAAGTCGGCCTCCACATCGCGCACCATGCCTATGCGTTCCATGACGGCGTGTGAGGGGCCGTTGGTCGGCACGGACATGGCGACTACCTCGGGCAGCATGTGAAACCCGTCATCCGTCTGCGCATCGCAGTCATCCCACAACGGTGGCCCGCGAGGCAGGGCTATGATCGCGCCACAGGCCTTTATAGAGCAGGCCAATCTGAATCAGCTAAGACCGCTTCTGGTCGAGACTCGCCAGGTAGCGTTGTCATCATTTCACCTACTCAAAGCTGCGGAGTTCGCTGACATCCGTTCACGCCACTTTGCTGCAATATAGGCCACCAACAATTGGTGCACCTTAGATGATGACCAGCCAGAGTGTAGAGAACAAACCCGGAAGGAGTTCTCCTTCAGTCGCGGACGCGGCAATACCTGCTTTCTTCGCGCCGGCTGCTGCACACGAAGATGAATCGGGTGAGTACGTTCTGGCAGAAGTGGATTTCAAATGGCTGATGGCGGGAGAGGGTTGGTGGATTGATTCGACGCGTTTCCATTCGGACGCTACCTACGCTGCGCGCTTTCTTACCTCGGCTTTGAACTCATCATCAAACGTTTTGCGCGAATGCGCGGAATCCTTGCAACGGAAATTAGTCGTCTCCGGGGCAGTATCGGCGGTCACGCTGCACTTCCCACCATTGCCTTGACGCACGAGTATGGACGTGAGCCTTCAGCAGGCTGCTCGGAGTCTATCAATCGACCGCTCCGACTCACTAAAACTCACTTGATGGTGTTGCCGACTTCCGAAAAATAACCTCCCCCGTGGGGGCGTGCACAACTCGAATTTCCTCGCCGGGCAGGATGGTCATACTCTTCGCGGCCATCACAACCGCAGTTTCGCTGTTGACAACGAAATATTCTGCGAGGCCACTGACTGGTAACAGAGGTCCGACGATTGGGCTCGCGCTTTCGATTCGGTAGTCTGCTTGTGTCATGTCGGCCTGACGATGATGTTTGATAGCTTGGCGTCGCATAACTATTTTGAGGCCAGCGCAAGTTTTCGTCGGTACGGTAGCCAACATAGCAGGTAACAAATGTATGTCGCAGCCACCGCAGTGAAGGACGCGCTTCATTTGGTCCGCAGGGCGTGTATCCTGGACAAACGAGTTGAATGGGAACGCATCAGTTCCCATCCCGTGGAGCGTCCGGCATCGGCCTGGACCGGCACGCATGTAATCTTCGAAATCTCGGAGTCACCCGCCGATGTCGTTTGAGACTACAAAACGCAAGAATTTGACGGTTCTTGACTTTCGGCATTTGGGGTGGGACGAAAAAAGCAAGTTTTTCGGATACTGCAATTTCGGTTGGGGCGAAGCTCTATCAAAACTAAAGAGACTTCTGGAATCAGGTGACGCATACGCACCAACTCTGCAGGAGGGCTCATGTTTGACCACGTCAAACTCGGAGTCAGCGACCATGCAGCGCGCAAAGCGTTCTTCCTCTCGGATTTCACCTGCGGAAGTAAGCGCCCGAATCCGGCCGTAGGCTATCGGATGCAAAGATGGCTAAACCAGCGCCAGTAGTCACCCCATCGGCCTAAATCTGTCACATATGCTTATTGGCCTTGCCCGAGCTCTTGGGCAAGCCCTATGAGAATTCCCTCGGGGCCCCGGATGTAGCAGAGCCGATACGTCGTTTCGTACTGGACCACTTTACCGACGAGCTTCGCGCCGCGTTTGATGAGCCTGGCGAGCGTATCGTCGATGTCCTCCACGGTGAACATCACACGTAGGTAGCCGAGGGCATTCACCGGTGCACTGCGGTGGTCAGCGACGACAGAAGGTGCGAGAAACCGTGACAGCTCAAGCCGGCTGTGACCGTCTGGCGTACGCATCATGGCAATCTCAACGCGCATGCCGCTCAATCCAGTGACGCCATCCGCCCAGTCCCCTTCGATTAGGGCGCGCCCTTCGAGCACCAGGCCGAGTTCGGTGAAGAACTGAATGGCGGCGTCAAGGTCCTCTACCGCAATGCCAACGTTGTCCATACGCTTGACCGTCATGATGTCTCCGTAGCGTCCTACCTTGTAAGACATTGTCTTTCGAAAAATATTGTTCCTAATGCCTCAGCGGGCGAGCGCAGATTATTGTCGGCCTAACCCACGTGCCGGATGCGCGTCACCGGCATTGGCATTGAGAGACGCCGGGTTACTGTGAACCGCGGCGCTGCTGGCCGGGGTTAAGGCGGCGGAGCCCTACAGTCAGAGACCGCGAATGACAGGTATCGGGAAATCTCTTGAACGTCAACTGCTGGTCGGGTCCTGTCGACCGGCTGAGGCCCCTTGCATACTTCCAGCCTCACTCAAATCAGTCACTCGACCTTAATTTACCGACTCTAATTAAGCCAAAACCATGCAACCGCACCTAGGGTCAGCCACAGCACGATGATGAGAACCGCGCCCACCAGACTGGTTGGTTTCGAGCCCTTCGTCCGCATCCAATCGTCCGCCTGGATACGACATTCTTCGAGAACTTCAGACGGCAGAAGCCTGATGGTTATCCAGATTAGGCCGGGAAGCAGCAGAACATCATCGAGATAGCCCAGCACAGGAATGAAGTCAGGAATGAGGTCAATTGGGCTTAGTGCATAAGCCACCACAAATATCCCCAGGGCCTTGGCATACCAAGGTGTTCGTGAGTGTTTTCCAGCAAACCAAAGCGTCACACCGTCACGCTTGATTCGCTTGGCCCAGGCCTTCAAGTTGTCGCTGATTGACATGATGTTTGGGATGTACTTTGTATGGATTCGTCGTAGGTTGAGCAGGTGCGGGCGAATTCTGTCATTGGCGCGGGTAGCCCTTATGAGCGAAATAAGCGAGGTCCTCTGCCTGCAAAAGGCCAACCCATCAATCACCAATGACTCGCTGGATGCAACGATGGACTGCTACCGACCAGGTGGTCGCGAAGCGCCGGCACCCGCGCAAAGGAGCTGAAGTTCCTCAACACGGATTTCCTAGCTGAACATTTGGTAGCAATCGTGCTATCTGGCTGTCGCCATGTAAGCGCGAAGAGCCAAGGAACTCATTTTCAAGGGCGCATTTTTGATGGCCTGCGGCAACCATTGCGGTGAATTCAGGGCAAAACGTGTTGCCCATCGAATAACCGGCCTCAACCATGCGGGTGTTGGGACAACTCGGGGATTTTGTTTCATGGCACGTAAATCTTTTGACGACCCTGCATTGTCGACTCTCTGATGGTGGCACACGATGTAAAACCAGGACAGACCCGCCGCATGTATGCGGATTCGGCGTCGGGGTGTCCCCTGGACAGAAATGTTTGCCCTGATGTTCGTAGTGGCGAAGACGGGCGGGCGGACTCGCCTGACCGCTTCTGGCGGATAACTCGAATTTCCGGAGTTGGCCTATTGAAGCCCTACAGGTTTCGCGACTGAACGTCGGCTCGCTATTCAGGAAGAGTCATTCGCGGGTTTAAGTCGTGTACCCGCGATCGCGGCAATGCAGGTCTACGATTTTCTCCATACCCGACCTTCATTTAGTCTGACTCTGTGCGGGTGCAACGGCATCAGCGGGCTGGTCGGCAGCCTCCCGCAAAGCTTGGCCTGGTTTGAAAAGCGCGCTTGAGAGCTATTTTTCTGCGTTTTCAGACCGCCGCTAACACGCGGTTTCGTTGATATGGGATAGCTCGGCAAACAGCATCGCCCCTTGGTGCTCATTGCGCGGTGATTCTGACTTTGCCCTATTCCTGAATGTGTCTTCCGTCTCACCCGGCAGCCGGTGCCAGTGGTTCGCACACCATCACGGCGCAGAGTTAGATGCTGTGGGTGCCACCTCCCATATGTCCGAAAACGGCTAGTCACGTTCATCCTGCGGCGTATCATTCACCGCATGACTGCCACCCCGGACCCCGTTGTCAACACGCTTGTATCGACAAGCTCCCAAGACGTTTGCTACCTCGCCCTGAAGGCTCGCGACGCACGTTTTGACGGCCGCTTTTTCACCGGCGTGACCTCCACCGGCATCTACTGCCGCCCGGTCTGCAGTGTCAAAACCCCCAAGCGCGAAAACTGCCGGTTCTTTGACCATGCGGCCCAGGCCGAGGGCGCGGGGTTTCGGCCTTGCCTGCGCTGTCGGCCCGAGCTGGCGCCGCACTCGGTGGTTTGGTCGATTCAGGATGCGTCTTACATCCTGGCGCACCAGGCCGCGCGTTTGCTTGATGAGCCGGAGGCCTGGGCAGGCGATGTGCTGTCGGTTCAAACGCTGGCGGACAAACTGGGCGTGAGCGACCGCCATTTGCGCCGCATTTTTGAGACCCAGTTTGGCGTATCGCCCCTGCAATATTTGCAGACACGCCGTCTGCTGACTGCCAAGCAGTTGCTGGCCGACACCAACCTGCCCATTACCCAGATTGCGCTGGCGAGCGGCTTTGCCAGCGTGCGCCGGTTCAACGCGGCGTTTGTGGCGCACTACCAGCTCAACCCCACGCAAATGCGCCGTGCGGGAACACCAGCCAACGGGCAGGGCATTACCGTGAAGCTAGGCTACCGACCCCCGTATGACGTGGGCGCGATGATGGCATTCATGCGCAAGCGCGCTATCGTCGCTACTGAATTTATAGCTGATAGCGACCATTCCACGAGGGCAGGAAGAACTTTTCGTGTTGAATCTGGCTCCAAAACCCATTGTGGCTGGCTGCTGACCGAATTTGACACCACACGCTGCCAGTTGGTGCTGCAAGTGAGCGATTCGCTGCGCGAAGTTTTGCCGCTGGTGATTCGCCGGGTGCGTGGCATGTTTGATCTGGATGCCGACCCGCAGGCCATCAACCAGGTGCTGCACGCCAGTTTTCCAACCGGTGACGGGCTACGGGTGCCCGGTTGCATGGATGGCTACGAGATGGCCGTACGCGCCGTCCTGGGCCAGCAGATCACGGTGGCCGCCGCGCGCACGCTGGCGCAACGCATGGTCGATAAATTTGGTGAGCCCATCGCCACGCCCTACCCTGAGTTAACGCGGCTTTTCCCCGCTGCGGCCGTGCTGGCGCAAGCCAGTGGCGACGCGCTGGGCCAGTTGGGTATCGTCAAGCAGCGCCAGGCGGCCATTGTGGGTATTGCACAGGCCGTGGCTGCCAAACGTTTGCAACTGCACGCCGGTGCCGATGTGCCCGCCACCATTGCCGCTTTGAGAGATCTGCCCGGCATTGGCGACTGGACAGCGCAGTACGTCGCCATGCGGGCGCTGCGCTGGCCCGATGCGTTTCCGGCGGGCGACGTTGCGCTGCAAAAGGCACTTGGGACACAGACAACGCCATCCGGGCATCGCAACAAGGTGGCAGCGCGGGATGCCGAGGCGCTGTCACAAGCCTGGAAACCCTGGCGCAGCTATGCGGTGATTCGGGCCTGGGCCAGTATGGGCACGCCAGTCATGAAAAAAACTGCACCATGAATGCTATTATTTTTATAGCTAACTATGCATTCTCTATCTGGGCCAGCGCCTCTTTTTCTTATAAATTTTGGATGAAATCATGAAATTCAGCCCTTGCGTAGTTCAGAGCCGCATTGAGAGTCCACTGGGTGATATCGACCTGGCAGCGTCCGACATGGGCCTGGTGGGCGTGTGGTTTGTCGATCAACATCACCGCCCGACCCAACTTGATGGGTCAAAAGCCTGGCCGTGCCAGGACAACCACCCGGTACTGCTTCAGGCAGGCTTACAACTCAAGGAATATTTCTTGGCCAAGCGCACGCACTTTGATGTGCCTTTGGACATCAATGGGGGCACGATTTTTCAACAATCCGTCTGGCAGGCGCTGCTTAAAATCCCCCATGGCAAGACCATCAGTTACGGTGACATCAG
>JANPAZ010000346.1:0-2728 GCA_031430225.1 Rhodoferax sp.
GAAGTCAACAGCGGCTGGCCCATCAATTGCACGGTGCCCGAAGCGACCGCGCGCGTGCCACTCAACAGCTCCGCCAAAGCGACCTGGCCATTGCCTGACACGCCAGCAATCGCCACCATTTCCCCACCATTGAGGGTGAGCGACACATCGCGCAAACGGTCTCGCCCGCTGGCTGCGGTGCTTGCGTGTGACAACACGCAAATGGGCGCGCCCACCGTCTTGGCTGGGCGTCGCACGGGTGCGTCAACCGCATGCCCCACCATCCATTGGGCCAGTTGCGCCTGGGTGCTGCCTTTTGCAGGCACCTGCGCGACCAGCTTGCCACCGCGCAGCACGGCAATGCGGTGCGACACGCGCAGCACTTCGCCGAGTTTGTGGCTGATGAAGATGATCGACAGACCTTGCTTGACCATGTGCTCCAGCACGTCAAACAGCGCCAGGGCTTCGGCCGGTGTCAACACGGCGGTAGGTTCGTCCAGTATCAGGATGCGGGCACCGCGGTACAACGCCTTCAAAATTTCAACCCGCTGCCGCTCACCGACCGACAAGCTGCCCACCCGCGCATCGGGCTCCACCTGCAAGCCAAATCGCTGGGCAACGTCAAGCAATTTGGCCCGTGCGTTGCGGCGGCGCGTCAAGGGCAACCACAGTGGCTCGGAGCCCAGCATGATGTTGTCGAGTACGCTCAAGTTGTCGGCCAGCGTGAAGTGCTGATGCACCATGCCGATGCCTGCGGCCAGTGCGACCTTGGGTTTGCCAGGTGGCAATGGCTGGCCAAACACATCGACCTGCCCACTATCGGCCACGTAATGCCCAAACAGAATGGACACCAGCGTCGACTTCCCCGCACCGTTTTCACCCAGCAGTGCCAAAACCTCGCCCGCGTGCAGGGTCAACGAAATGTCGTCATTGGCCACCAGAGCGCCAAAACGCTTGGTGATGTTCTTGAGTTGCAGGACGACCTGGGGCATGAATCGGTGGGTTGGGCCGTGTTTCGAGCCCCCCGCGACACATTGCGCGAGGGCGTTGATTGCCGAGCGGCGTTGACCTATTTCGCCGTTGACTTCGGCTGGCTGTCATCCACCTTCACGGTGAACGTGCCGCCGCGAATGGCGGCTTCCTTGGCTTTGACCTTGGCTTTGATGGCTTCCGGCACTTTGGCCTCGAACGTGCCCAGCGGGGCCAACTCGGACCCTTTGTGTTTCATCATGGAGTAGGGCCCATAGTCTTCGGCGGCGAACTTGCCTTCTTTCACGAGCTTGGTGGCGCGGTCAATGCTCGGCTCCATCTTCCACAGGGCGGATGAGACCACGGTGTCGGGGTATTTGTCCTGCGTGTTGATCACGTTGCCAATCGCCAGCTTGCCTTTTTCCTTGGCGGCATCTGACACACCAAAACGCTCGGCGTAAAGCACATCGGCGCCCTTGTCGATCATTGCAAAGGCGGCTTCCTTGGCCTTGGGTGGGTCAAACCAGCTGTTGATGAAGCTCACGGTAAATTCAACTTTTGGGTTGGTCTCTTTAGCCCCGGCCATAAAGGCGTGCATCAGCCGATTGACCTCGGGGATGGGAAAGCCGCCCACCATGCCAATCTTGTTGCTTTTGGTCATGCCGCCAGCGATCATGCCGCTGAGGTAAGCGGGTTCCTGGATGTAGTTGTCAAACACGCTGAAGTTGGGGGCAGCCGGTTTGCCGGATGAGCCCATCAGAAACGACACCTTGGGGAAATCCTTGGCCACCTTGCGGGCTGCGGCTTCCACGGCAAAGGCTTCGCCCACGATGAGGTTGCTGCCGCCGGTGGCGTATTCGCGCATCACGCGTTCGTAGTCGGCGTTGGAGACGTTCTCGCTGGCTTTGTATTCAATGTCGCCACGCGCCTCGGCGGCTTTGAGTGCCTGGTGGATTCTGCCCGCCCACTGCTGCTCAAAGGGCACGGTGTAGATGCCGGCCACTTTGGGCTTGGCCTGGGCCAGCACAAAACCGGGCGCTGCAACGGCCAGCGCGGCGGCAAGGGCCACAACACTGCGGCGTGTGACCCGGCCGGCTGGTTTGAAAGGGGATGCGGATGTGGACATGGACTCTCCTGGTTAATGACACTGAAAAACTGACACGCAAACATGGCATTCAAAGCATTTGCAGAATCATCGATGATTCAAAATGCTATAAAAATAATAGCTAACTATGCTCGTTCTATGTGGGCCTGAGGCCTATTTTGTTCCAAAGATGCGATCACCGGCATCGCCCAACCCTGGCAGGATATAGCCATGGTCATTGAGCTGGCGGTCGATGGCGGCGGTATAGATGGGCACGTCCGGGTGGGCTTTTTGCAGTGCTGCAATGCCTTCAGGGCAGGTCAGCAGGCAGACGAACTTGATGGACTTCGGCGCGAGTTCCTTCAGCCGCTCGACCGCCGCAATGGCCGAGTTGCCGGTGGCCAGCATGGGGTCGACGATGATGATGTCGCGCTCGTGCATGTCGTGTGGCATCTTGAAGTAGTACTCCACCGCCACCAGGGTCTTGGGGTCGCGGTACAGGCCCACGTGGCCTACCCGCGCGCCGGGCACCACGTTCAACATGCCTTCCAGAATGCCGTTGCCCGCGCGCAGGATGGACACAAACACCAGCTTTTTACCATCGATGACCTTCGATGTCATGGTCTCCAGCGGCGTTTCGATTTCAATGCTCTGCATAGGCATGTCGCGCGTGACCTCGTAGGCCATTAACGCGCT
>JANPAZ010000347.1:0-3151 GCA_031430225.1 Rhodoferax sp.
GTTGAACCTGCACTGGAAGGGCGGGAAAATCAAGTGCGAGATCGCGCTGGCCAAAGGCAAGGCCGAGCATGACAAGCGCGACACCATCAAAGACCGTGAAGGCAAGCGCGAGGTGGACCGGGCGATGAAGAGCCGAAACCGGTAACCGGTATGGGTCCCCGCGAGGTTCAGTCCAGCGCTTTCAGTGGATGTGCGCTGGCCGGCCACGGGCTTTCAAAAAACGGCGCCACCATGTCGGGCGTGACGTCCTCGATGCGCTCAGGCTGCCACTTGGGGTTGCGGTCCTTGTCCACCGCCAGGGCGCGGATACCTTCAGTCGTTTCGCTGGATGCGGCGGTTCGCCCAAGGTGACGCGGGTTGAAGCAATGACGAATCATGTCGCGCTCCATGCGCAACTCGTCCGCCAGGCCCATGCCCCTGGCGCGACGAATCTGGGCAAGCGTCACATGAAGCATCAGCGGCGAGTTTTGGCGCAGCCGGGTGGCGGTCTGGGCCGCCCACGGCGAGTTGCTGGCGTCAAGTGCCTGCACGATGGTCGAAACGCTTTCCAGCGAAAAATAGTGATCAATTTCGGCATTGCCCCACGTATCCACTGCATAGTTAGCTATTGAATATGTAGCAATTAGATCGCCCAAACTGTTTGGGTAGTCAATGGCTGTGGTGCCAAGCGCGTCCCACAATGCAGATTGCTGGCCCGATTCGAGACAAGTGTCGGCCAAACCGCAGGCAATGGCCCCTTGGGAACCGATCGTTTCGCCCGTCAAAGCCAGCCATTCACCCAGCGCACCCGGGCAGCGGGCTAAAAAGTGTCCCCCGCCGACGTCCGGGAACAAACCGATACCCGTCTCTGGCATGGCCATTTTTGTGCGCTCGGTGACCAGCCGAAAGGTGGTGCCCTGTGCAATGCCCATGCCACCACCCATTACGACGCCGTCCATGAAGGCGATGGTGGGTTTGGGGTAGTTGTGGATCAAGTGGTTGAGGGTGTATTCCTCGGTAAAGAAGTCTTCCAGCTCCGGGTTGCCGGCGAGCACAGCCTGGTGAAAGAATCGGATGTCGCCCCCTGCGCAGAAGACGCCAAATGGTCCAGCCTTGCCCATACCGCGAAACGCCACGGCCCTTACCCTGTCGTTGGCTTGCCAGTTGAGCAAAATGGCGAGCAGGTCGCGGATCATCGGCAGCGACAGCGCATTGAGGGCGCCCGGACGGTTCAGGGTGATGAAGCCCACCTGCCCACAAATTTCAGACGTGATGTGCCCCGACGCGTTCATTGCCTTGCCTTCCAGCCAATCCATTCATTGATTGCCAGAGCGCCGATCACGAGGGTTCCACCGGTCAATACGGACGCCTGGGGTACTTCATTGGCCCCAACCCATGCCAGCAAAATTCCAAAAATCACTTCAAGCAACGACAGCAGTGACAACTCGGGCGCTTTGAGCACTTTGGCGATCGTCACGACCAGCACACAGGGAATCGCGAGTTGCCCCAGTCCCAGGCCGGCCAGCAGCGCCAGGTCGTGTGGTGTCGCTTGCAAAGGCAGCGCTAACGGAAGCGTGATGAGGCACGACATGACGGCCCCCACCAGTACGGCCGGCATGAGGTCAACATCTTCACCCTGCGCGTGGGCGTGTTGGGTGATCGTCCAGTTGAGCGCACCCGACAAAGGCACACCTAGCGCCACCAGCGTACCTGCGAGCTGACCGCCTGAAATCTGGGCGCCATACATCCAGCCAATGCCGATGCCTGCCACCAAAATAGCGACCCAGGTGCGCAGGGGAATTTTGTGACCCAGGAAGATTCGGGCCAGGAGTGCAGTGAGCAAGGGGCCGATGGCCATGGTGACCAGGACGTTAGCCACACTGGTCAGCATCAGGGCCATCATGAAGAATGTGAACATGCCACACCAGCACAAGCCCGAGATCCAGAAAACCCGTCCCTGCTTCAGCATGTTCGGGAAAACCTCGCGGCCTTTGAGAAGTGGCAGCATCACCAGAAGCGACAGCACGGTGAACGCACTGCGCCAGAAGGTCACCTCAAAGCTGCGGGCCGCTTCAAGGTGGCGCGTGACCACACCGGCGGTTGACCACAGCAAGGTCACCACCACCATGAGTAAAACCGCGCGGTTGTGGGTCAAACGCAAACGTAACACTCCAACTACAGCGATTGAACGTAAACCAAAGTGGCAATTCCCCACTGGGCCTCCCCAAGGGGAATTTGCCCCCTCGGGGGGCAGCAACCCACACAACGTAGGAGCGTGGGGGCCATTACTTTAGCGGCCTGCTTTTTTGCGCTCGCTCTCGGTCAGGTGACGCTTGCGCAGTCGAATCGACTTGGGCGTGATTTCAACCAGCTCGTCGTCTTCAATGAATTCAACGCCGTATTCCAGCGTGCACTCAATTGGCGGCGTGATCTTGATGGCATCTTCCTTGCCGGAAACGCGGAAGTTGGTGAGCTGCTTGGTACGCGTTGCATTCACCACCAGATCGTTGTCACGGCTGTGGATACCCACAATCATGCCCTCGTACACGGGGTCATTGGCGCGCACAAACATGCGACCGCGGTCATCCAGCTTGCCCAGTGCGTAGGTGAAGATTTCACCGGCATCCATGGAGATCAGCACGCCATTTTTACGGCCACCAATTTCGCCCTTGTGCGGCTCATAGCCGTCAAAAATGTTGCTGATCAAGCCCGTGCCACGGGTCAAGTTCAAAAATTCGTTGGTGAAACCAATCAGGCCACGGGCTGGAATGCGGTACTCCAGACGCACGCGTCCGCGGCCGTCCGGCTCCATGTTGACCAGCTCGCCTTTGCGCTCACCCAACGCCTGCATCACGCCACCCTGGTGCTGGTCTTCGATGTCGGCCGTTACCATTTCGATAGGTTCGTGCTTTTCACCATTCACGTCCTTGAACACGACGCGCGGCTTGCTGACAGCGAGCTCGTAGCCTTCACGGCGCATGTTTTCCAGCAGGATGGTCAGGTGCAGTTCACCGCGACCCATCACTTCAAAAATTCCTTCTTCGTCAGTTTCCTTGACGCGCAATGCCACGTTGTGTTGCAACTCTTTTTGCAGGCGGTCCCAGATCTGGCGGCTGGTGACGTACTTGCCTTCGCGACCGGCCAGCGGGCTGGTGTTGACGCAGAAGTTCAT
>JANPAZ010000348.1:0-3470 GCA_031430225.1 Rhodoferax sp.
CTCATGCCTAGAGCCACCACCACCTCGCCGGTGGCCATCTTGGGCAACCACTTGCGCTTTTGTGCTTCGGTGCCGAAATCCAGGATGTAGGGCGCGACGATGTCTGAATGCAAGTAGAAGGTCGGACCTGTCGCCCCGGCGCGAGCCATCTCCTCAATCAGGATGGCGCTGTGCAGAAAGTCACCGCCCAGCCCTCCGTATTCTTCCGGCACGTTGACGCACAGCAAGCCCAGTTCGCCTGCCTTGGTCCACAGCGAGCGTGGCACCTGCCCGAGCTTCTCCCATTCAGCGTGAAACGGGGTCACGTGCTCTTCGATAAAGCGTTTGACCGTATCGCGAAAGGCTTCGTGGTCGGAGCTGAAAATCGTGCGTGGAATCATTGTTTGCGGTTGTACAAAATGTTTTTGAAAAATAGAAGTTGTGCGCTGTGCTCAGGCACTGCCCTTGCAGGCGCCACCTGCACGCATCAGGGACGCGATGTGGGCCTCGTCATAGCCGCATTCGCGCAAAATCTCGGCGCTGTGCTGGCCCAGGGTTGGCGGCAGACGCTTCACCTCGGGAGGTGAGGCGCTCATGCGAACCGGATTGGCTGGCATGCGAAGCGCGCCCTCCGTAGGATGCTCGGCAATCGTCCAGAAGTTCACGCTCTGTAAATGTGGGTCATTCGGCAAGTCTTCCAGCCGGTTCACCACCGAGAAGGGAATGTCGTCGGGCGATAGCAGCGCCAGCCACTCGGCATTGCTCTTGCGCGCCACCTGGCGCTCGATCTCGTCCCAAACCTCGCGGAAGTGTTTTTGGCGCGCAGCGAAGGTGGCAAAGCGCGGGTCGTCCATGATCTGCGGCTCACCGGCCAGTTCGAAAAAGCGCCGCCAGTTCGCATCGGAATACGGCAACAGCGCCAAAAAACCATCTTTGGTTTGGTAGGGCCGGCGAGAAGCGGTGCTTACAGGTGGATAACCCATGGTACCTAACGGTGGCTCGAACACATGGCCCCACTGGTGTTCCATCATGTTGAAAGCTGCCATGGTCTCGAACATTGCCACATCCACCTGCTGCCCCTCACCGGTTCGCATCCGGTGCATGAGGGCGAGTACGATGGCGTAGGCGGCGTGAACCCCGCTGATTTTGTCGGCGACGATGGTGGGCATGAAGCGCGGCTGACCTGCTACCACGGTCTGCAAATCAGCCAGACCCGAGGCGGCCTGAATGATGTCGTCATAGGCAGGGCGACCCGCGTAAAGGCCGTCGTCACCGTAACCGGTGACGTGGCAGTACACCAGACCCGGGTTGGTTTTTGACAGACTTGCGTAATTCAGCCCCAGCCGATTGGCCGCCGGTGTGCGCAGCGAGTGCAGCAGCACGTCCGTCTTGGAGACCAGTCGCATCAGGATTTCCTGACCTTCGGGCGTTTTCAAGTCCACCACGATACTGCGTTTGCTTCGGTTGCTGGTCAGGAAGAAGGCACCCATCAGCGGGGATCGACGCGGGCCTATGGACCGTGTCAGATCGCCCTCGGGCGGTTCAAGCTTGATGACTTCGGCGCCCATGTCGCCCAGGTACTGGCCCGCAATCGGGCCGAAAATCATCGAGGCGATTTCAAGAACGCGGGTGCCCTCAAGGGGACGTTGGGGTTTCATGGCAGTCTTCCGTTTCAGAGCAACGTTTTAAAGTACCGCCAGCGGCGTCAGCGGGCTGCCGGTCGCACCGACAATCGGCAGGGCCGCAGCGACGAAAAGGAACTCAACGCGGCCCGTGCGAACCAGTGGCTCCAGCATCAAGCCTTCCAGCAGCGGAATGCCGAAGTCGCGGATCACGCACTGGTGAACCGGGAACACAGTACCCGGCGCGAACGGCAGCACTTCAATCGCATAGTTGTCGGCACCAATCAGTGCTACATCCTGCTGCGCCAGCCACAGGCCCGCCTCATAGTCGATGCCCGGTTCGCTGTTGAAGTCAATGTCAGGATTGTTGGTCTGCGCCGCCAGCCAGCCCGTGTGCAACAGCACCGCGTCGCCAGGCTCGATGCGCAGGCTCGTCTGGGCCAGACAGACCTCGATGTCTTGCCGCGACACCACTTCGCCAGCCTGAAGCGTGCGCCCGCGCAGCTTCACCAGATCGATCAGCAGGCCGCGGGTAAAGGCTGGTGGCATTTTCTCCACGCCCAGCCGGGTCGCCCCCGAGGTGCTGCGCAGGGTGGTTTCGCGATAGCCGTTGAACATCTTCTCTTCACACCAAGCGTGGCACAGCGCGTCGATGTGGGTGCCGATGTGCAGCGGCATCACGACTGTGTCCTCGGCGAACTGGAAGCCACCGGGGCGTTTTGCGCCAGCCGCGTAATCCCCACCATCACGGCCCATGAAATGCTGGAGGCCAGAACGGTGGCGCGGCACCGGTGTCTTGTGCGACAGCGGCTGTGCCAGACGAATGACCTCGCCCGTGCGCACCAGCGCAGCTGCGCGTTTGACCTGCTCTGGACCGATCAGATTGAGTGCGCCTGCTTCGTCCTCGGGCCCCCATCGGCCCCAGGCATTAGGTCGCAGGTTTGTTGTTTCATTGCCATCCATGTCCGTTCCTTGCTTCGTTACCTTGCGGTCGTCTGAATATGGCTCATTCAGGGCCTACAGCAGTGACTTCAGTTTCATTTTTTGCAGCTTACCCGTCGTGGTGAGGGGTAGCTCATCATCGGTCGCGAAACGAAAACGGGCCGGCACCTTGTAGGCGGCGAGTTCCTTTTTGCAAAACTGCGTGAGTTCGTCCGGAGTGACCGCGATTGCCGACTTGAGGACGACGATGGCGACCAGAATTTCGTCGAGTGAGGGGTCGGGCATGCCAATGACGTAAGCGCTGCGAACGGCTGGGTGACGCATCAGCGTTTCCTCTACCTCTATGGGTGCGATGTTGATGCCCCCACTCTTGACCATTTCCTTCAGACGGCCGCGATAGTAAAGACGGCCCTCGGTGTCCAGCGTTCCGAGGTCGCCGGTGCAGAAGAAGCCATTTGCATCGAAGGCTTCGCGCGTTTTTTCCTCATCCTTGTAATAAGCGCTGAACAGCGGACCCTGCACCCGGATTTCGCCTACTTCGCCAACCGGGATCTGAACACCGGTTTCAATGTGGCAAATCTGCAGGTCCACACCTGGCAGCGGCATGCCCACCGACTGCAAACGCACTTCCAGGGGCTCGCTCGCATCGATGACCGTGCAGTTGCCGTAGGTCTCGCTCAACCCATAGACATTGCAGATCTGTGAGGCACCGAGGTTCACGGCACCCATCAGCTGTTCGGGAGTGCCGATCATCGCGCCGCTGCGCAGGGTGGAAAGGTCATGCTTCGCCCGGTCCGCGTGCTCCACCAGTGCTTGAACCATGTTGGGTGTGCCATACATGAGGGTGCAGCTCTCGCGCTCGATCAGCGACAGCGCCTCTCCGGCATTGAAGTGCTCTTGCAGCACCACGCAGCCACCATGTGTCAG
>JANPAZ010000349.1:0-2295 GCA_031430225.1 Rhodoferax sp.
CTTGTAGGCCGCCAACAGGGCAAAGGCCCGATCCGGGTAGAAGCACAGCAGGTGCTGCAGCGCCACACCCACCAGAGCCCAGGCAACGATCAACACTGCCCAGTGGTCGGCTAGTAGCAAGAGATGCACGGCGGCCAAAACGCCTGCCAGCGCTGCCATATAGCGCCGCTGGCGATGCTCGCCTTCCAGGTAGCGGTACGAAAACATGACAATGACAGTGCCTAGCAACTGCACCAGCACCGCCAGACCGGTACCCAGGGGTGTAGGTCGCAACCAGTGCAGCAAACTCTGCAAGTTTGTGGCCATAAATACAGCAAGGACCGTTAAAACCAGGGCCACCACGGACAGCTTAGTGAGCTTGCGCCAGAGCTCGTCGGTGGGTGCATTTTGGCGCTGTGGTGGCAGCATTGCCAGCAGCATCAGAGCGCCTGGAGCGCAAACGCTGACCATCGAAACAATTTCTAGCAAACTCATGAAAACCCCTTGGAGACAACTTGCACAATGGTGCAGTGCTTCTATCGTTCTGTAAAATACATTGATAGTAAGAATAGGTTCTGTAAAATAGATCAATGAACCTTGAGCAACTGAATTTCCACCACTTGTTCTATTTCTGGCGGGTCGCTAAACTGGGTCATCTGACCCGCGCGGCGGAGGATTTGCATACCTCGCAATCGGCACTGTCGGCCCAGATCCGCCAACTCGAAGACCGCATTGGCGAGGACCTGTTTTCCCGCGAGGGGCGCCGCCTGGTGCTGACGGACACCGGCCAAATGGTGCTCTCTTATGCCGAAAACATATTTGGCCTGGGGCAAGAAATGCTGGGGCGATTGCAGGGTGAGAGCCAGGGCATAACAAGGCTGCGGGTGGGCAGCATGGCCACCTTGTCACGCAATTACCAGGAGAACTGGATACGCCCTTTGCTTTCGGACCCATCTGTCGTGCTGACGCTGGAATCGGGACTGCTGGAAGGTTTGCTGGTGCGCCTGGTGCAACACCAGCTCGACGTGGTGTTGGCCAACGAAACCGTGCCCTCCGACCCCGAGCGCCCTTTGCACTGCCGCTTTCTCGGCAGTCAGGCAGTTTCACTGGTCGGTCCCAGTCACATTTGGAAGGCGCACAGTTTGCGTCTGCCCGAAGATCTACACGGCGTGGATCTGGCGGTGCCAGGTCCACGGCACGCCGTGCGCGCCCAGTTTGATGCGCTGTGTGCTTCTGCGGGTATCACGCCGCGCCTTCGTGCCGAGGTCGATGACATGGCCATGCTGCGCCTTATCGCACGCGACAGTGGCTGGCTCACCGTATTGCCTGATGTGGTGGTGCAGGACGAGCTGCGTTCTGGCAGTCTGGTGGCAGTAAGTCAGTCGCCACATTTGCAGGAACGGTTCTACGCCATCACCACACCACGCCGGCATAGGACACACATTGTGGATCGCCTGCTTTCTCTGTCGCCGAAAGATCTCTTGCCTGGCGGTTGGGAACCGGGTTGATCTTCCCGACCTGCGGTCGCGCGAAATGATGCAGGCAAGTAGCGAATGCGCCGCCTGCGTGTCGATACAGCCAGCGCCACGCACCGCGACTTTGGCGCGCTGACTACGAACTTTGCACCGTATTTTTTCGTAAAAATTTAACGGAAAACTCGGTTGAACTTACTTTAAGTGGGCTGCCAGAAAGCCGGTATTCGCCACGCTCGGGTATCGCCGCATTGCTGTGGTTCATGCCTCGGTTCCGATGGACCGGTTGGGGCCGAGACTGCCGCTAACTGACAACCGGAAATCAACCAATTCAACGGTGCGAGGAGCCGGATAGGACCCCCCAAGGCAATAGAAGGTAAAACAGGGCATCGCCCCACGTATCCATTGAATAGTTCGCTATCTATTTTGTAACATTTGTGGGCTTCACTGGCACCTGGTCATGAATCAGGTACTTGCCAATGATGGACTTCAGATAGCCTTCAAGCTGTGGCGGGTTGGCCGGGCGGGCCAGCGCCTGGTTGCCGCCAACAATGGCCAGATAAAACAGCGCGGCCAGGTCGGTGGCTACCCTCGCGTCGCCCGTGAGCCGCAGGAACTTTTGTTCAAACAGTTTCAGGCGGGTTTGGTCTACCTCAGCCAGCATTTCCGCCACAGCGGCATCGCGCCGCCCCAGCCCGCGCAAGGCCAGCTCAAAGCGCATGTTTTCCAGATCGGTGTCGGAATGTGCCAGCGCAAAGTCGAGCACATGCGCCAGTTCATCCTGCGCCGTGCCGGAGAGATTTGACTCCAGACTGCGCCCGGATGCGAACTCGCGCTCTTGCCA
>JANPAZ010000350.1:0-2240 GCA_031430225.1 Rhodoferax sp.
GGACAACTCAGGCTGCATCGAGCTGAATGTCCGGGTTGAAGTGCACAGTTTTGAGCCAGAGTCGTTCAGGCAGATGCTGCCCTTCAGCAAATCGCATCAGTCTATGGAGATAAGTTCAAATGCGTCGGACTTGCTCTTACCCTTCTAGATTCTGGGAAGAAGACCTTCAGGGTCCTCAATGACTCCTGTCCTGCAATTTGGTCAACCAAGTTCAGCCAGTCCCCGAATCACAGCGCCTTACCAAGCAGACGGTTGAAAAATTGCTTGATCGCATCCGCGCACGCTTTCCATCTCTTCCGCCGATTTTCATGGAACGTTGCGTGAGCGATGCTTTCGGGCGTCGCGTGCCTGCTGGCACTACAGCAAAGGGGGCCAGCAACGGGAAAGAGATATTCATTTTCCTTGACTCGCACGGCGGTGAGCTGGACGTACTCAGGACTGTCTTTCACGAGTTGTTCCATCATGGCCTTTCCAAAACCTTGCCCCAGGCGCGGTACATCAAAACGATGTTGAAGCTGGTGGCCGACGGGCAGCCGCCAACAGCGCCAAGGCCGTGAAACTGCCTGCCGGGTACCTGGTGGGCGACCAGATCAATTCCCCAGCGGGCATCCAGAGGGGACGGATACGTTAAAGCGCCTGTAAAAATTCAACAACACTCTTGACCGTTTTGGCCGTGGAGTCGGGGTTGTGACCCACATGCGCGCCCAGTGCCACGCAAGGGTCGTTGTAGCTGAAAGGGGCGCCACTTTGTGCATTGAACAATTCGCCCTTCGATTTCTCGATGAACTGGCAATTGCGCGTGCTCTGTGCCGTCGGTACGGCCAACTTCTCCGGTGCCAGAGGGCTGTCGTAGCCATGCTGTGTGTTGGCAAACTCGGTCAAAGAGATGTCTACCCCCTTGGACTTGAGCTCGGCCACATAGGCGCGGCAAGGCACCACATTCACATAGTCATCTGAGGTCCCATGAAAAAACCGCATGGGTGAGCCCGTCACGTCGGTATCACCGATGAAGCGCGTGTTACATGGGGTGTAGAGCCCAATATGTGATGCGAACTTGGCAGAACTGCCATGCAGTGTTTTGAATCGGGTTGACGCAGAAAATACCGACGCCACAGCACCCTTGGAGAAGCCCATGATGGAGATTTTGGAGGCGTCTATGCGCGGATGCTTGGCGAGTAAATCCAAGGCGCGATAACCGTCCACCATCATCGCCAAACTGTGCAACAAGGTTTGGTCTTGCACGGTGCTGGTGATGCCGCGCCCTGAAAACGTATCCACCACCAAGGTGGCAATGCCAGCTTGGTTTAGCGCATGCACCCACAGGTCCATGCTGCCGCTTACGCCGCCACTGCCATGGATCAAAACAACGGCGGGGTACTTGGTCTTTTGTCCTTGCGGGATCCGCAACTCCGCAGCCAGCAAATCCGGTTGCCCCTTACTCACTTCTTTTAAAAACTCTTCGCCCGTGAGTGTTTGCGTTGGCAGTGAACGCACCTCGATTCGGGCAGGAACAGAAGGACTGACGGCCGTTTGCGCCTGTGAGGCCACGCTACAAAAGGCCCAAAGTCCAGCGCACAAAATCGATTTGCCAATGTAGTTTTTCATTGCTTGTCTCCTTGTTACTAGGCCAAGTCTAGATGGGGCTTGCGAGCCTCAATGTCGCCAATGCGGCAGACCGTCTGCGCATTGGCCTGAGGACGACGAGAGTCTGTTTAAAGTTGAGCGCTCCCATGCGCAAGCCTCTTTCATCCGTGCCCGAAACGTTCTGAGCACATTCCTGTGACATTTCCCACGAACTGCTGCCCCCCTTCGGAAGTCAGTCGTCAAAACCTCCCCGTCAGCTGGAACGAAATCGAAACTTAACTTTCACAAACTTTTTTCATGGCTGGTCTGCTCGCGCCAGCACCTTTCTTTCCCGGTGTGCGAAGAATCTTCGGAAATCTTCACCATGCCCGTCCCGTGGCTGGAGCGACGTGATCAAGGCAGCGGGTATGGGGCGTCATCAGAAAGTTTAGCTGTGAGGTCTCTGAAATGCTCCCACCCATTTCCAGGACCGAAACTGCCAGGATCGCGGTCGGCTAGGTGGCGTACCAGGTCCAGATGATTTAGCTTTTGCGGGACTGGCACCATGTCCAAACTGGCCGTGCCGCGGATGTGGGACATGATGGTGCGAGCACCGAGCGAATACATGAAGGATGTGGCACCGACTCCCTCAAGCCCTATTCCTGGAAAGTACAGGT
>JANPAZ010000351.1:0-4543 GCA_031430225.1 Rhodoferax sp.
CATCCCATTCGCACGGGCGCCGTGCAATCGGTCCCGGCCGGACTGCCGCAAGGCATACACCCGTGGGAGCGAACCCTGCCGCAGGTCTTGAAAGAAGCCGGCTACGCAACCGGCATGTTTGGCAAATGGCACCTCGGTGACCGCGATGGCCGCTTTCCGCATCAGCGCGGGTTCGATGAGTGGTACGGCATTCCGCGAACGACCAACGAGACCATGTTCATGACCTCTCCCGGTTTTGATCCGTCGGTGGTTGGTCTGCCCTATGTGATGGAGGGCTTTGCCGGTCAACCCGCCAAAGAAATGGCGATCTACGACCTTGCGAAGCGTCGAGTGATTGACAGTGAGCTGACTGATAAAACCATTGACTTCATGCAGCGGCAAGTGTCGGCTGACCAGCCCTTCTTTGCCTACGTGCCGCTCACCCATTTGCACTTTCCAACGCTGCCCCATCCGGACTTCGCAGGACGCAGCGCTGTTGGGGACTTTGCCGACTCCATGCTGGAGATGGATCACCGAGTAGGTCAGCTGCTGGATGCGGTTGATGCACTCGGCATTCGTGACGAGACACTGTTCATCTTTGCCAGTGACAACGGACCCGAGTTCCGCAGGCCCTGGCGAGGAACAGCCGGACCCTGGACGGGCACCTATCACACGGCCATGGAGGGTGGCCTGCGCGTGCCACTGATCGTTCGATGGCCCGGCCGTGTCACGCCCGGCCGGGTGAGCGATGAGATTGTCCACGTCACCGATCTCTTTACAACGCTCATCTTTGCGGGCGGTGGCCAAACGCCGACCGACCGCCCCATCGACGGTGTCAATCAGCTTGCGTGGTGGACGGGCAGCACAGAAAAATCTGCCCGGGAAGGGTTCCTCTTCTACATCAAGAACGAACTCAGGGCGACCAAGTGGCGGCACTGGAAGATGCACCTGGTTTTTGAGAGCGAGCCGAACGAGGGCACCCGGCATCTGGAGACACCCTGGCTTTTCAATATCAAACGAGATCCCAAAGAGGAAACCGATGTGGCCATGGAAGACGGCTGGGTGCGCGGCCCCATGCGGCGAATGATCCAGGCATTCGAGCAGACACTGCGCGAACACAAGCCCATACCACCAGGCATTGGCGACGACTATGTTCCTTCAGCATCGCAAACAATCCAGCGGGTTTGAAAGACACACCATGACTGGCGCAAATTTCACAGGCCTGCTTTTAGTGGCCGGGCTGATGCACTCGGGGTTTGCCATGTCTGGTGGGCAAGAAGCGTTGCACACCCGCCAGGCCCATGCAGACTTGACTATCGCGCAACTAAGCCCTGCGGGTGCCACGCCTACAACATCGACGCAGCCCATCAACGAAGAAGACCGCCTTCAAGAGGCCCAAAAGCGCCTTTCAGCGCTTGATCTTCGCAATGCGTATCGGATGGGGCCCGAGGTTTCCAAACCCGTTCTCGAACAGTTCGAGTTGATGGCCGCACATCCCAAGGTTCGTCAAGCGCTTGATTTTTTAAAGGCCGACGAGGCCAGAACACTTGCTGAACAAAAGGAAATCGTGGGCATTCCTGCACCCCCATTCAAGGAGCAGGCACGCACCCGGGATTTTCTCAAGCGCCTGTTGGCAATGGGGTTCGGCAAGGCCTACGCCGACAAGGAAGGCAATGTCATTGCGGTTCGTCCAGGAAGTGGCAACGGGCCAAAGCTCGTTATTTCGGCCCATCTGGACACCGTGTTCCCGGCGGAAACAGATTTGACCATCAGGGAGAAAGCCGGATTGATTTACGCCCCGGCCATTGGTGACGACACCCGCGGGCTGGCTGAATTGCTGTCGATGGCCCGGGCACTCAACGCGACCGATATCAAGACCATCGGTGATATCTGGTTCGTTGCAACTGTGGGGGAGGAAGGCCTCGGCGACTTGCGCGGGGTCAAGGCCCTGCTTCGCGACCATAAGGACATAGACGGCTTCATCACGATTGACGGCCTGCGGCCTGAGCGCATTACGTACATTGCTGTTGGCAGCCGTCGCTATCGCGTGACTTTCAAGGGGCCGGGCGGGCACAGTTTCAGCGCGTTTGGGCGGCCCTCTGCGATTAATGCCATGGGCCGTGCCATCACGAAGATAGCCGATCTGCGCACACCTTCGGACCCAAAGACAACCTTCAACGTGGGTACTGCCCTTGGCGGAACTTCTGTCACTGCAATTGCAGAAATGGCCGCACTGGAGCTGGACTTGCGTTCCGTCGGAATGCAGCAGTTGCTCGATGTGGAAAATGCAGCCATGAAGGCGATCAATGAAGCCGTTGGCGAAGAAAATGCGCGCTGGGACAGCAAGGGAATCACGCTTGACATCAAACTGGTGGGCGACCGTCCTGGCGGAGCCCAGCGACGCGATGCTCCGATCATTCAGGTGGCAGTGCTTGCATTGCGGGCCATTGGACTTGAGCCCACTCTGGAGCAGCCTGGAGGCACTGACGCCAACGCGCCGATCAGCATGGGCATACCCGCCATGGCCGTGGGTCGCGGGGGGCTCAATGGCAATATGCATTCAACCGAGGAATGGTTCAACCCCAAAGACGCCTATTTGGGGCCCCAAAAAACCTTGCTGACCTTACTCGCGCTGGTGGGCATTGACGGCGTTTCAAAACCAGTCCTCACAAGGCTTGCGCCAAAGTAAGCGCTTTGTCCAGCTGCAAGACAGGTTTTAAGCGATATCCGCCAGACGCTCAATCCAGAAGCTGCAAAACCCGAAGCAACGCCTTCTCGTCCATGGCCATGACATGGTTGGCCGTGTAGCTGTTCTGCGAATCAGGTTCCAGTGCCGCTGCGATGACACTGCCCATGGGCTGATCCAGGCCCACGTACCAGCCACCGGCCGGCAAGGTCAGGGTCGTCTTGTCCAGCGCGACTGTCACTTCGCGGATGTCAGTACTTGCGGCGATGGCTCCGCGCGCATCCATGCGCTGGCCGCCTTTTTCTGTCAAGACACGATAAGCTTCAACGACAGCCTTGCGCTCTTGCCCAAAAGCCTTGACCGTCACCCCCAGTGCCTGTAACTTGCTGACGGCTGTGCCCTGGCCAGGTCCCAGCCAATAACCGCAAGGGCGAGGCCGGGACACGGTGACCTTGAGTTGCAGGGCCGTGCGCCAGTCAACCACTTCAGAGCGGTCAGCACCCGTGGCAGCGTCCACAAACTGCATCGTCTCTTTGGTGGGCGACGCCTGTGCTTTCACAACCAGATCGCCACGGCACGACGTGGACGCGGTCGCCCGGCCAGCTGCCTCAACGGCCGCAACCAGGATCGGCCCCTTGGTTGCGGCGGTTTTGATCACCGCGATGGTCGCCAATACATGGCTGTGCACCCGGCGGGCAAAGTGGGCACGACCAATTCCCGTACCACGTGTTTCTATCAATAGGCTCACAGCATGGCGTAGGCCGTAAACATTGCGCCCGGTGTCGGGCTGGACGCCGCCCATGCTGACGACCCGATCAACCCCATCGGTAGACGATGTGTGATACCAAAAAGTTGACAGCTGGTTGGACTCCAACGCCGTACGCGCTGCGCCCACAAAGTCGCGCAAGGCCATGTCGGCCACCCCGGGGTCCATATTGCCCACCGTGGCGGCCTGCAGCAGAGCATCGTATTTGGCGTATGCGGCAAATTTTGCAACCCATCGGTCACCCACCGTGAACTCGTGCAGGTCCATAACCACATGGGGGCCGTAACGAAGGGCAGTCGCGGCAATGGCCTGCGCTTCGGGGGTTTGCAAAAGCAAGTGGTCCCGGTTGACATCCAGGCCGTTCGCGGTAGCGCGCACAAAGTTTTGTGCCCCGTCGGGGTTCGCGCGGGGTAAGACAAGAACGTTGACCTCCTCCAGCAAGGCCCGCTCTGTGGTGAGAAGCTGCTCGGCCAAAACCAATGCAGCCTCGCCTCCGGCGGGCTCATTGCCGTGCTGTTGGCCCACCACCAGTACCGTAGGCTTCCCAGCCTGAAACCCTCGTGAGGACGACAAGATCACCAAAGGGATGTCCCGCCCTTGTTGAGACTTGCCCAGCACTTGAACTGAGATTTGCGTGTGTTTGGCGGCCAGTTCACGCAGGTAGGCAAGCGCCTCGTCATGGCTCGTGAAGTCTGCTCGCCCAGGCATCAGCCCGGGGGTGCGATAGGGAACCACCGGGTCGGCGTACCGGGCGGCAACCACGGCAGGCTCGGCCTTTACTTTGGAAGGATCAAACTGGGCGAACGAGGGCGCGGTGAAGACGCTTAGACACGCGAAGAAAATAGGCAATGGACGCACGGAAAGGGCTCCTAGGTTGAGTCGTGAATATACCGTTTACCTGAAGGCCTGGCGCATGAACTTGCCCCCGCGCGCGCTATCAAAGTTCAAAGTCAACTCTGTATAGGTCGAACCCTGAAGATTCTTGGGGCTGTAGTCGACGTTTAAGCCGCCCAGGTTCACGTCGCGCCCCGCAAAGAGAGCGCCAACTGGCCGTGGCGTTTGCTATTCCCTATGGTGGCGTTGTATTCAGCGAATCTTGATCCCGCCAGCGG
>JANPAZ010000352.1:0-12028 GCA_031430225.1 Rhodoferax sp.
GCCGTAATGTCAAGAAAGGTAAGCTCGTCGGCACCTTGATCGTTGTAACGCGCGGCAATTTCGACCGGGTCGCCAGCGTCCCGCAACTCTAAAAAATTGACGCCCTTGACCACGCGGCCACCGGTGACGTCAAGACAGGGAATGATTCGTTTTGCAAGCATGACGAGGGTCTTTAAAGTTTGTTTCACGCAGAGACAAGCTCTGCGATTGGGCAATGTGACCGGACTTTGGGTCACCTTGCCCTGTCACGGTGCCAGTCTCAGGGCACGGAAACGCCAGCCATTGCGTTAGCCGTTCAACTCATCAGCCCGCGCCTGAGCCGCCGCAAAGTCCAGGTCGCCACTGTAGATAGCGCGGCCACAAATCACACCTTCGACACCCTCGCCTTCCACGTCGCACAAGGCTTCAATATCAGCCATGTTCGATAAGCCACCGGATGCGATCACGGGAATGGTCAAGGCCTGAGCCAGTTTGACGGTTGCCTCCACATTGATACCTGACAGCATGCCGTCGCGGCCAATGTCGGTGTAAATAATGGATTCAACACCGTAGTCTTCGAATTTCTTGGCCAGATCGATCACATCATGGCGAGTGAGCTTGCTCCAGCCGTCGGTGGCTACTTTGCCCTCACGCGCGTCAAGACCCACGATAATGTGGCCACCAAATGCGGTGCAGGCATCTTGCAGAAAGCCCGGGTTTTTGACGGCAGCGGTTCCGATGATGACGTAACGCAGCCCGGCATCCAGGTAGCGCTCAATCGTATCGAGGTCGCGAATGCCGCCGCCGAGTTGCACATCCACTTCACTGCCCACCGCCTTGAGAATCTTGCGAATGGCCATCTCGTTCTTTGGATGTCCGGCAAACGCACCATTCAAATCCACCAGATGCAGGCGACGAGCGCCCTTGTCTACCCAGGTTCGGGCCATCAGCGCGGGGTCCTCACCAAAGGTGGTGGATTGATCCATGTCACCCTGTTTGAGGCGAACACATTGGCCGTCTTTCAAGTCAATTGCGGGAATAAGGAGCATGAGGCGCGAGCAGGCGGGGAGTTGGCAAAAATAAGAGCGGGCAGGAATCAGGGGTTCCAGTGGAGGAAGTTCCGATACAGGGCCAGGCCGTGATCTGCGCTTTTTTCAGGGTGGAATTGGGTTGCGAAAATATTATCGCGCGCAATCGCCGCCGTAAAGCGGCCACCATAGTCTGCCTCGCCCACGCTGTGGCGCGCATCAGACGGTTGGGCATAGTAACTGTGCAAAAAATAGAAGTAAGTGCCATCGGGCACATCCCCCCAAACCGCATGCTTTTGCGCCTGAAAGACCTGGTTCCAGCCCATTTGCGGCAGCTTGTAGCGGCTGCCATCGGGTTGAAGCTGCCCTTGCAGGTCAAATTTGACGACTTCACCGCCAATGAGGCCCAGACAGGGTGTATCGAGCTCTTCGCTGTGGTCCAGCAGCATCTGCATGCCCACGCACACGCCCATGAGTGGTTTATGCATGGCTGCATCCCGCACCGCAGCCAACATTCCGGAGTCGTGCAATTCCCGCATGCAGTCCCGCATACCACCCTGCCCCGGCAGCACGACGCGGTCGGCGTCCATGACTTCCTGCGGGGTGCGTGCCCACACCACTTCCACACCCGAGCCTTGGGCGGCATGCATCACCGCCTGCGTCACCGAGCGCAAATTACCCATGCCGTAATCGACTACCGCTACTTTTTTCATAGCAAACTATTCAACGGATACATGGGCCGCTGGCCATTTTTATTATAAAGAGCCTTTGGTGGACGGAATCGTGCCCGCCGAACGCGGGTCGAACTCCAGCGCACTGCGCAGCGCCCGCGCAAACGCTTTGAAGACCGTCTCGGCCTGGTGGTGGGCGTTTTCGCCCCGCAGGTTGTCAATGTGCAGGGTCACAAAGGCGTGGTTCACGAACCCCTGGAAGAACTCGTGAGCCAGTTGGGCATCAAAGGTGCCGATCATGCCGCTCTTGAAGGGGACGTTCATGACCAAACCAGGGCGGCCCGAAAAATCGATGACCACGCGGCTCAATGCTTCATCCAGCGGCACATAGGCGTGGCCATAGCGGCGGATGCCTTTCTTGTCGCCGACCGCCTTGTGCACGGCCTGCCCCAGGGTGATGCCCACGTCTTCCACGGTGTGGTGGCCGTCAATGTGCAGGTCGCCGTCGGCATGAATATCGAGGTCAATCAGCCCGTGTCGGGCTATCTGGTCAAGCATGTGATCAAAGAAGCCAATGCCGGTGCTCAATTTGGCGATGCCCGTGCCGTCCAGGTTGACGCGGACGGTAATTTTGGTCTCAGCCGTGTTTCGCGCCACTTCGGCAATGCGGGGGGCGGGCAGACTGACAAGTTGAGTAGCGGTCATAGGGATTCTTTAAGGGCTGCAAGCATTTGCCGGTTTTCTTCGGCGGTTCCAACAGTGAGACGCAAACAATTGGCAAGCAAGGGGTGCATTTTAGAAACGTTCTTGACCAGCACGCCCCGGGCTTTCAGGCCATCGAAGGTTTTAGCCGCATCGGGAACGCGCGCCAGAATCATATTGGCGTCGCTCTTCCACGATTTAACACCCGGAAAAGCGCTCAATGCTTCCAAAATAATAGCACGCTGTGCAATCAATTCGTGGGCCTGCGCCCTGAAAACCTCAGAATGCTCCAGCGCAAACAGGGAACACTCATAGTTGAGCACACTGATGTTGTACGGCGGCCTCACTTTGTCGATCTCGGCAATCAGGGCCCTGGGGCCCATCAGGTAACCCAACCGGACACCGGCCAGACCGAACTTGCTCAATGTGCGCATGAGTAATACGTGCGGGTGGCTTGCAGGGTCCCGGCGAATCACGTCGATAAAGCTGCGCGACGCGAATGGCTGATAGGCCTCGTCTATCACCACCAATCCACCCTGCTTGCGTTGCGCCGCAATGATGCGGGTCATTGCCGCCTCATCCCACAAATTGGCGGTGGGGTTGTTGGGGTAGGCAAGATAGACGATGGCTGGCTTGCTTTGGGCGATAGCCGCCAGCATGGCGGCTTCGTCCAGCTCAAAGTCGGCCGTCAAAGGCACGCCGACAAAGGCGAGGCCTTGCAGCTGGGCACTCATGGCATACATCACAAAACCGGGCACTGGCGCGAGGACGGCGGCGGGCTCCCCTGCGCTGGAGGGCACGTCGCACGCCATCGCCAGCAAGGAAATGAGCTCGTCAGAGCCATTGCCGAGCATGATGTCAAAGCCCTCAGGCATTTGCGCATGGGCAGCCAGCGCAGTACGCAAATCATTCACCCGTCCGTCCGGGTAGCGGTTTAGCGCCAGCGCACCGAGACGCGCACCCAGTTCGGCCTGCAAAGCGTCGGGCAGCCGGTGGGGGTTCTCCATCGCATCCAGCTTGACCATGCCCACCGAATCCTGAATGGCATAAGCGTGCATGGATTGAATGTCCTGGCGGATGCGTTGCTTGAACGAGGGGGCGATGTCAGTCATATAAATGCAGCGTTATTCGGGTTTGGCGACCATGCGCATCTCTGCCGCGCGGGCGTGCGCCTGCAAACCCTCTCCGTAGGCCAGCTCGGCGGCGATTTTGCCCAGCGTTTGCGCGCCCGCTTCACTCACTTCAATCAGGCTGCTGCGCTTCTGAAAGTCGTATACGCCCAGTGGGCTGGAAAAACGCGCCGTGCCGCTGGTGGGCAGCACGTGGTTGGGGCCGGCGCAGTAGTCGCCCAGGCTTTCACTGGTATAGGCGCCCAGGAAGATCGCGCCTGCATGTTTTAGTAAGGGCTCCCAGCGATGCGGGTCACGGCTGGAAACTTCCAGGTGCTCAGGGGCGATGGTGTTGCTGATATCGCAGGCCTCTTCCATGTTGCGCGTATGGATGAGAGCACCCCGACCATTCAATGACTTGGCAATGATCTCGGCACGCGGCATCCCCGGTAGCAGGCGGTCGATGGCGGCTTGCACCTGGTCGATGTAGGCCGCGTCAGGGCACAGCAGAATGCTTTGCGCCAATTCGTCGTGCTCGGCCTGGCTGAACAAGTCCATGGCCACCCAGTCGGGGGGCGTGGATCCGTCTGCCAGTACCAGGATTTCGCTGGGGCCGGCAATCATGTCGATGCCCACGGTACCAAACACGCGGCGCTTGGCGGCGGCCACGTAGGCGTTGCCGGGGCCGGTGATCTTGTCCACTTTGGGCAGGGTCTGCGTGCCATACGCCAGTGCAGCAATGGCCTGTGCACCACCGATGGTGAAGGCGCGTGTGACGCCCGCCACATAGGCTGCTGCCAATACCAGCACGTTGCGCTCACCGTGGGTGGACGCAACCTGTGTGCCGGTTCCACCGGTAGCAAGGCTACCGCGTACAGGCGTGGGCACGACCATGATGATTTCCCCCACGCCCGCTACATGGGCGGGAATCGCGTTCATTAGCAGGCTCGAGGGGTAGGCCGCCTTGCCACCTGGCACATAGATGCCAACCCGGTCGAGCGGCGTGACTTTTTGTCCGAGCAGGGTTCCATCTTCATCACGGTAACTCCAGCTTTCACCCGAAGCTTTCTTTTGGGCCTCGTGGTAACCACGCACCCTTGCAGCCGCGGCCTGCAGGGCATCGCGTTGGGCAGGGGCAATAGCATCAAAGGCGGCCTTGAAGTCTGCCTGAGACAGCTCCAGCGCGCCCATGTTGGCGGCGCTCAGGCCATCGAAGCGCTGGGTGTACTCCAGCACGGCCGCATCACCACGTTGTTTCACGTCAATCAGGATGTCCGCCACCCGGTGTTCGATGGCGGAGTCGGTCTCGGATGACCAATGCAGACGCGCCTTGAAATCAGCGTCAAATGTGCTGCTGGCCGTGGATAAACGTGCGGGAGTAGCTATTAACTTCATAGCGTTTGGATGAATGAGCTTTGTCGCATTTCAGGTCAGGAAGTCAGGCAGGGAGTGCGCGCCGCAACGGCCTTCGCAAACGCATCAACTATTTTTCGGATGGGTTCTTGCTTAAGCTTGAGAGCGGCCTGGTTCACCACCAGACGCGAACTGATGTCCATGATGTGTTCAACCTCAATCAAATGGTTGGCCTTGAGCGTGTTGCCGGTGGACACCAGGTCGACGATGGCGTCGGCCAGACCCGTCAAGGGTGCGAGCTCCATGCTGCCGTAAAGCTTGATCAGATCCACGTGCACCCCTTTGGCCGCGAAAAATTCGCGGGCAATTGCCACATACTTGGTGGCCACGCGCAAGCGACTGCCCTGTTTGACAGCGGAGGCGTAGTCAAAATCAGCACGTACGGCCACGCTGATACGGCATTGGGCAATTTGCAGGTCCAGCGGTTGGTAGAGGCCCAGGCTCCCATGTTCGATCAACGTATCTTTGCCGGTAATGCCAAGGTCAGCGCCGCCGTATTGCACGTAGGTCGGAACGTCGGTCGCCCGCACCACCAGCACGCGTACATCGGGCTGGTTGGTGGCCAGAATGAGTTTGCGCGACTTCTCCGGGTCTTCCAGAACCTCAATGCCGGCGGCAGCAAGCAGCGGCAGTGTTTCTTCGAAAATCCGCCCTTTGGAAAGTGCCAGTGTGATCATGATCGGTCAATTCGCTATTAAAGGATTCAGTAACGCAGTCGCCATGAACGGGACGAATTTCAGGGGTCAGATGCCATGCCAGACGGCCGATGTCGCGAGCAGCGATCCAATCGCCCCCAGATCCCACTCAGAAATCTCTGTCTTGCGTCTTTAGCCCTGGGTCGCCCATTCCGCCGGTGTGAAGGTTTTCATGGACAGGGCATGAACTTCGTCTGTGTGCATTTTCGCACCGAGCGTGGCATAAACCCGTTGGTGTCGCTGAATCGCCCGTTTGCCTTCAAACTCTGCGGACACGATGGTGGCGTACCAATGGCGCCCATCACCTTCCAGTTCACAATGGGCGCAGTTCAGGCTCGCTGTAATGATGGTTTTAAGTTCGTCTGCGGTCATAGTTGTCAGTCAGCTGCGAATTTTGTAACCGGTGCGCAGCAAATACAGGGCGATTGCACTTACCAGGACCAGTGCGGTCGCCACCACGCTCAAACTAAGCCAGGGCGACACGTCGCTGACGCCGAAAAACCCGAAACGAAAACCGTCAATCATGTAGAAAAACGGATTGACATGGCTCACGCTCTGCCAGAACTTAGGCAAGGAGTGAATGGAATAGAAAACACCGCTTAAAAACGTCATGGGCATGACCACAAAATTTTGAAACGCCGCCAGTTGGTCAAATTTTTCGGCCCACAAACCCGCAATCAGACCAAGAGTCCCCATGAGCGCTGCGCCCATTACGGCAAATATGACAATCCATAACGGCGCCACAAGGCTCACACTCGTGAACATGGATGACACGGCGAACACCCCAAGCCCGACGATCAATCCCCGAATGACGGCCGCACCCACATAGGCCACGAACCAGTTTAAATACGACAGCGGCGCCAACATGATGAAAACCAGGTTGCCCATGACCTTGCTCATGATCAAAGACGATGAGCTGTTGGCAAAAGAATTTTGCAGCAGGCTCATCATTGCAAGACCGGGCACCAGGAAGGCGGTGTAACTGACCTGGTCGTAGACCTTGACGTGTGCCTCCAGCGCGTGACCAAAGATCAGCAGATAGAGCATGGCAGTGAGCACCGGACCCGCCACGGTTTGGAACGCAACTTTCCAGAACCGGAGGGTCTCCTTGTAAAGAAGAGTCTGCCAGCCGGTCATGCGGGAAGCGCCTGCGCCGTGGCTACGGATTGATGCCCTCTGTTCATTACATCCAGAAAAACATCTTCCAGGTCGGCCTTGCGGATTTCAACATCCTGCGCGACCAGGCCGGCTTCACGTACAGCGGCCAGGTATTGTTCAATTTCGGCAGCATCATGGGCCGGGAATTGGACAATGCGGCCTGTAATTCGTGCCTTCGCTTTCAACTGCGGAGGAAGTTCGCTGTCAATTTTGAAGCGAAGCACATTGCTCGATGCCGCTTTGAGCAACTCTGACGTTTCAGCCAGCGCCACCACCTTGCCGGTTTTCAGCATCGCAATGCGCCCGCAAAGGGCTTCAGCCTCTTCCAGGTAATGGGTGGTCAAAAGCACGGTGTGCCCCTGTTTGTTGAGTTTGGCAATGAATTGCCACAGGGTCTGACGTAATTCAACATCAACCCCTGCAGTGGGCTCATCAAGCACGATCACAGGCGGCTTGTGCACCAGCGCCTGAGCGACCAGAACACGGCGCTTCATACCGCCCGAAAGCTGACGCATATTGGCTTCGGCTTTGTCGGTCAGGCCCAGACTGTCCAGCAATTCATCGATCCAAGCGTCATTATTTTTAACACCGAAGTAGCCAGATTGAATGCGCAATGCTTCGCGAACATTGAAAAAGGGGTCGAATACAAGCTCTTGGGGCACTACGCCCAACTTGCGGCGTGCAGCTGCAAAGTCAACCTGCACGTCACTGCCCAGCACCGACACCTTACCGCCCGTGGCTCGGGACAATCCGGCGAGAATGCTGATCATCGTCGTCTTTCCGGCGCCGTTGGGGCCAAGCAAGCCAAAAAACTCACCTTCTTCGATGTCGAGACTGACGGAGTCAAGTGCCAGAAAGCTGGAGCCTTTGGGACCTCGTGGGGAAGGATAGGCTTTGGAGACGGACTGAAAGGAAATAGCAGGCATGTAAGCCCCCTATTCTAGGCTGACTGAGTCAGTCCGAGGGCAGCAAGCCTTCAATGCCGTACAAAGCCGCGAGACTCGTCAGGCGCTTTGGCAAACCTCGAACTGCAAAATTCTTGCCAATCGCCAGAGATTCGCGCCGGAACTCAAGCAATACGGCCAGTGCTGATGAGTCGAAACGGTTCAGCGCAGACGCGTCAACAACAACGTTATCCTGGCTGGGTATCGAACGAAGGCCTTGTACCAGCATGCGCAGACAAGCTGTCGCCTGCGCATGGGTCAGCTCGGTCGGAAGCACCAGCATGTCTGGATCAGCCCTTCTTGGCGTTGAGCTTGTTACGGTCTGTCAATGTTGCAATCAGCCCATCGATACCTTTGGCGTTGATTTCCTGTGCGAACTGGCTTTTGTAGGTCTCCACCAGCCACACACCCAGCACATTCAGGTTATAGATTTTCCAGCCTGCGCCCTGACCTGGGGTTTTCTCGAGACGGTAATCAAGCTGAATGGTGTCGCCCCGCCCTTTAACCTCGGTTCGCACAACCACTTCGGTGTCTTCAGTGCCCGCACGCAGGGGTTTGACCGCAATCACCTGATCACTGACCTGTGCCAAGGCCCCCGCATAGGTGCGAACCAACAAGGTCTTGAACTCTTCCTGCAAACGCTTTTGTTGCTCCGGAGTAGCTTGCCGCCAACCGGGACCCACCGCAGCAGCGGTCATGCGCTGGAAATTCACATTAGGCATGATTTTGCTGTCGACCAGCGCCACCACACGCGACATGTCACCAGCCTGAATGGCCTTGTCAGCCTTGATGTTGTCGAGCACTTCAGTCGACAGGCGCTTGATCAGTCCGTCGGCAGCCTCATCGGCCGCCAGCGAAGGCAGGGCCAATAGCCCGAACGCGCCACAAACAAGGGACACAACGATTTGATTCAAAAAACGGCGATTCATCTTTAATCCTTCAAGGGCCAAACTGGCCCGACAAAACCAATAACGCGCATGCGACCCAATGCGCTGACCTCCGATCCACCTGCCCGGTGGACAGTACGGCGTCTACCGACTCCCGTCACTTCGACGGCGGCTTTTCCTCAGGCACTTCATCGGGCGGGTTGCCATCATAGATTGCGTTGCGCCGCAACTGAATATAGGCATCGCGGGTGAAGGTGTATTTGTCCAGCGCAGCGCCTTCAATAACTGCGGTTGATTTGAGCAGGTTGGCCCGGGTGTCAATCAAATTGACGATCACAAGCGTATCGCGAACCGCCAAATTTTCGATATTGCTGACGAAATCCCACTTGTAGTAAATGGGTAGCATCAGCGTGTCACGCAACGTGGAGGGGCCGAGCAAAGGCAACACCACGTAGGGCCCAGACTCAACACCCCAATGACCCAGGGTTTTGCCAAGGTCCTCTGGGTGTCGCTCAATTCCCAGATCACTGGCAATGTCGACGACACCCGCCAGGCCAAAAAAGGTGTTCACCACAAAGCGCATGAAATTGTCAACGGCCCCCTGCCCTTTAAGCTGCAACACGCTGTTGCCAAACGACCAGGCATCTTCGAGGTTTGCAAAGAAATTGCCAACGCCGATACGGATGGGCTGCGGGGTCACTTGCCGGTAGGCTGTCGCGACGGGCTTGAGCACGGCACGATCCACCGCGTCGTTAAATGTGAACACACTCCGGTTCAGTGGCTCCATGGGATCAAGCGGGTTGGCGTTGGGCCCGGTGGCACAACCGCACAACATCAAACCCAGCAATGCAGCCGAAAAACTGCGCCGGAACATTGTTCCCGCCCTGAAGCGACCGTTGCGAAAAACGTCAGGTCTCATTTTTTATCCTTGGCGGTTTTGGTCGAAGGCCCGTCCGCAGCCTTGCTGTAAAGAAATTGACTGACCAGATTCTCCAGCACAACCGCCGATTGCGTTGTACTGATAGTGTCTCCGCCTGCCAGAACCTTTTCATCGGCACCTGCCTCAATACCGATGTATTGCTCGCCCAACAAGCCGCTGGTCAGGATTTTGAGTGAGCTGTCTTTGGGGAATGCGTAGCGGTTTTCCATGGCCAGCGTCACGCGGGCCTGAAACGATTTGTCATCAAAAGTGATGGACTCGACTCTCCCGACCACCACGCCCGAGCTTTTAACTGCTGCCTTGGGTTTGAGACCGCCAATGTTGTCAAACTTGGCCGTAACCTTGTAGGCGGACTGAAAACTCAAGGTCAGCAGGTTCGCCGATTGAAGCGCCAGGAACAGCAGCGCTGCTGCACCGATCAGCACAAACAGGCCAACCCAGAAATCATTTGCCGAGCGTTGCATCTCGCATCTCCTTGAACATCTCAAATATTGAACATCAACGCGGTCAGGATGAAGTCCAGACCCAGAATGGCAAGTGAGGCCACGACGACGGTTCGCGTGGTGGCACGTGACACGCCTTCGGGCGTAGGCTGGGCCTCAAAGCCCTGCATCAGCGCAACAAACGTGACGGTCAGGCCGAACACTAAACTTTTGAGCACGCCATTGCCCACATCACGCCACACATCGACGCCGCCCTGCATCTGGCTCCAGAATGCACCAGAGTCCACGCCGATCATTAATACGCCAACCACCCAGCCCCCTCCTATCCCAACAGCGCTGAAAACAGCAGCCAGCAACGGCATGGTGATCACACCGGCCCAAAAACGGGGGGCCAAAATGCGGCGCACTGGGTCGACCGCCATCATCTCCATCGCGCTGAGTTGCTCGCCCGCTTTCATCAGGCCAATTTCAGCTGTGAGCGACGTACCGGCCCGGCCCGCAAATAACAAGGCCGTGATGACTGGCCCCAACTCACGTACCAGACTGAGGGCCACCAGGAGGCCCAGCGCCTCCGACGATCCATAACGCTGCAAGGTGTAGTAACCCTGCAAGCCCAGCACAAACCCCACGAACAGGCCCGACACTGTAATGATGGCAAGTGAATAATTGCCCAGAAAATGAATCTGGTCCCGAACCAGGCCAAAGCGCCTCAAGCTTGCACCCAGCAAGGACACGAGCTGAATGAACAGGCGCGCCCCGCGCCCTATATCAACCAGCTTGTTACGGACTGCAAACCCAACGTCAGAAGGTTTGTACCAGCTCATGACCTGGTACCTTTACTTGTGATGCCCGTCGCACCCACCCCCAAGCCGGCAGAAAAATCCTGCTCAATGGAAGGGCCTGGATAGTGAAATTGCACGGGGCCGTCAGGCAACGCATTGACGAACTGATGCACCAGTGGATCTGTGCTGTGCCGCACTTCGTCAGGCGTACCCTGAGCCGCAATTTTGCCGTTGGCCAGAATGATGACCTGATCGGCAATGCCAAATGTCTCATCCAGATCATGCGACACGACAATGCTGGTCAGGCCCATCGCATCGTTAAGTTGCCGAATCAGGCGCGCCGCGGTGCCGAGAGAGATCGGGTCCAACCCCGAGAAGGGCTCGTCATACATGATGAGCTCGGGGTCAAGTGCAATGGCCCGCGCCAAAGCGACACGCCGAGCCATGCCACCAGAAATTTCACTGGGACGCAAATCACGTGCGCCACGTAATCCGACCGCATCCAGCTTCATCAGCACAACATCACGAATCAGCACTTCAGACAAATCGGTGTGTTCGCGCAGGGGAAACGCTACGTTGTCAAACACCGTTAAATCGGTGAACAGTGCACCAAACTGAAACAGCATGCCCATACGGCGGCGGGCGGCGTAAAGCGCCGTTGCATCAAGTTTTCCAATATCCTGAGCCGTGCTATCACCTGCCGTCTCGCCACTGAGACTAGGCGCAGCACTGAGCAACAATTCGCCCTTCTGTGCCCTGTACTGCCCGCCGATCAAACGAAGTACCGTCGTCTTGCCGCCACCGGACGCACCCATCAACGCCGTTACTTTGCCGCGCGCAATGGTCAACGAAATGTCGTCCAGGATGACGCGATCGCCATTGCCCGCGCCATAGGCGAAGGTGAGGTTACGCAGTTCTACGAGGACTGATGCGTCAGGTTTGGGCATTCAAAAAAACAAAAGCCGGGCGATTCCGGCTTTTGGATGATAAGGGATTACGCTAGGTCGAGGCGGCCTTCGTTTACCACCCCGCCAGTCGCAGATTGCGATTTAGCGTGGCAAGTCGCTGAATCCCATCAGGAATTCATCCACGGCACGGGCAGCCTGACGGCCTTCCCGGATTGCCCATACCACCAGGCTCTGACCACGACGGATGTCGCCGGCGGCAAATACTTTGGGTACATTGGTGGCGTACCCACCGGTGAAGTCAGTGCTTGCTTTGGCATTACCGCGCGCATCCTTGTCCACCCCAAAGGCTTCCAGCACGGTGGCAACCGG
>JANPAZ010000353.1:0-2069 GCA_031430225.1 Rhodoferax sp.
CGCAAAATCAACTGCCCCAGGTAGCGGCCAAACAAGTCTTGCGCCGATTGCCCAAACATGCGGATTCGACCCGTGTGTTGCATCAGCAAAAGGCCCACACCGTGCGCGAACAGGGCGGTGGACTCGCGCAGGGCATCCACCTCCACCAGCCCAAAGTCCCGCAGGGCGGCTTCACACGGGCGCAAGGCGTCATGAAGGCGCTCGTTCAACCGCTGGTTGAGCGCATCTCCCAGTCCACGCGGCTTCATGCCCTGCACCAGGTAGAACCCCAAATCCAGATCGCGCGGATGGGCCAGATAGAAACCAAACCAGGCCTGGGCCCGGGCCTGCAACGTCTTGTCAGGCTTATTTTTAAAGGCGCGTGCCTGCGCCACGGCCGCGTTCAGGCGCTCCAGCGACTCGCCCAGAAGCGCGCCGTAAATGGCTTCCTTGCTGTCGAAGTAAGAGTAGATCGCACCCGGTGTGTAACCGGCTTTTTTGGCGATTTCGCGGATGCTGGCACCTTCTATGCCCGCCTCGGCAAAGACGCTGCGCGCCGCATCCAGCACCAAGGCGCGGCGCGCGTCGGTGTTGGATTGTTGGCGCTGGAGCTTGGCTTGCATGACTTCACTATACCTTCAGGCCCGCCGAGACAATTAAATAATTGATGACTTGTTTATTTATTTAAACACTGTTCAAATATTTAACCTAAACCCAATTTAATTGATTTGGTATCCATTTTTCAAGAATTACTTCTACCCATCAGCCATGAATACCAGCACCTCTTTATTGATGTCAGGCCAGGACTACCGGGAGTCTCTGCGGCGCTATCGCCCCAGGGTGTTTGTTGACGGCCACCTGGTCGACAGTGTGGTGGACGAACGCGCTTTCCAGCCTGGCATCAATGCCATTGCACTCACATACGACTACGCGCTCAAACCCGCCTACGCGCCCATCATGACGGCGGTGCAACACACCAGTGGCAAAACCGTGAACCGCCTGACCCACATCAACACCAGCTCGGGTGACCTGCTCAACAAGCTTGAAGCCGTGCGCCTGGTCTGCCAGGAAACAGGCTGCGCCCAGCGCTATCTGACCCACGACGCCATGAATGCCATAGGACAGGTCAGCGCCCGCATTGACGACGCCCGCGGCACCACCGAGAACACGGCCCGATTCCTCAACTATCTGCACCGCATGCAGGATCAGGACCTCACTTTAGGCATCGCCATGACAGATGCCAAGGGTGACCGCAGCAAGCGCCCCCATGAGCAGGCCAACGTCGACACCTATGTCCACATCGTCGAGCGAAACGCGCTGGTCAACGGCAAGCGCGGCATTGTCATCAGCGGCACCAAAGCCATCGTGACGGGCGCGCCCTACATGCACGAACTGCTTGTCATGCCTTGCCGCAATATGGGCAAGGAAGACGCCGACTTTGCGGTGTGCTGCGCGGTACCGATTGACGCACCAGGCCTGACCATCGTCGCCCGCCCCGCCGGACGCCCCGGCGAAAAGCTGGAGCATGGCGAAGCCCTGTTCAGCCGCAAATACGGCCAGAGCACCGGTGTGTGTATTTTTGACCGCGTATTTGTGCCGCAAGACGACGTCTTTTACGCAGGTGAATGGGAGCACAGCGGGCACCTCACCTACTCCTACGCCACCCACCACCGCCATACCTGCATTGGCGCCCGCGCCGGTTTTGGCGACCTGCTGATTGGTGCAGGCGCATTGATGTGCGAGGCCAACGGCTTCGACCCAGGCAAGGAAACCCATCTGCGCGAGCAAATGGTGGAGCTGATCACCATCTCCGTGAGCTTCTTTGACTGTGGCGTGGCCGCCAGCGTCTATGGCAAGGCGGATGAACACAGCAAGACCTTCATGCCCGACCCGGTGTTCAGCAACATCGGCAAGCTGCTGCTGGCCACCAAGATTTACGACATGCACCGCATCGCACATTATGTGAGCGGCGGCCTGATCGTCACCCTGCCCGGCCCGGACGAAGACCACAACCCTGAAACGGCCGCCAAACTGAGTGAGGTTTTACGCGCCAACCCTGACGTGCCTTACGAGCAGCGCATAGAGACCGC
>JANPAZ010000354.1:0-2094 GCA_031430225.1 Rhodoferax sp.
CATCACCGAGCGCAAGCTGGCCGAACATGCACTGCAGGCGGCGCTCAAGGAAAAGACCGCCCTCCTCAAAGAGGTCCACCACCGCGTCAAGAACAACATGCAGGTTATTACCAGCTTGCTACGCCTGGAGAGTGGGCGTAGCACAGTGGACAATACCAAGGCAGTGCTGGGCGATATGCAGGCACGCATCCGCGCCATGGCGCTGCTTCATGAGTCGCTGTACCGCACCGGCACCTTTGCATCAGTTGACCTGGGCAGCTACGTGCGACAGCTCTCCACACAATCATTTCAGACCCAGTCACCAAACGCAGGTACTGTTCAGCTGGCGCTCAACGTGGGCTCGGTGCAGGTTGGCATGGACCAAGCCATCCCCTGCGGATTACTGATCAACGAGTTGATCTCTAATTGTCTGAAGCACGGATTCCCGACGGGTGTCGCGGGCCATGTCAGCATTGACCTGCAGCCGCTGGACGCGCCGAGCCAATGGCGCTTGCGTGTGAGCGACACAGGGGTTGGGCTGCCAGAGAATTTTGAGGACAAGCGCAAAAATTCACTCGGACTGCAGCTGGCGACTGATCTGGCGCGCCAGATTGGCGGGGCCTTGGAGATAGAGCCGAATCAGGACAAAGGCGTGGCATTTACAGTGAACTTCCCGGCCATGGAGCCCGCACCGCTGGTCATGCCAGCCTGAAGGATAAATATGTCTGACCCCAATGGCGGCGTTGCGCCCAGGCCCCATATCCTGGTCGTAGAAGATGATGCCATCATCGCCATGGACATTGCCATGCAGCTGGGTAAACTGGGCTTCGAGCCACTGGGTCCGGCCACTACTGGCGAGCAGGCCATCGAAATGGCAGGATGGCTGCGACCGCACTTGGCGCTGATGGACGGCATAGCGGCTGCCCAGGAGATTCGTACGCAATCTGGCATTCCGTGCGTATTTCTGAGTGCCTTTACTGGCGAGGAGATTCAGGCTCGGGCGAAGCTGACCGATCCGGCGGGTTACATGGCCAAGCCATTTACGGAATACGAGTTGCGAACTGTGATGGTGGCCGTGCTGGCAGAAATCTGAAGCTGGACTGCTCTATAACGGTCATCCGTGGCCGTCGGATTCCAGCCCCATAAAGTCATTCAAAGCAAAAACGTCAATGATTGCAACAGCTACTTTCCGGACCCGGACATGTCGATCCAATGTTTCTCACCGTTAGGCGAATTGGATTAACCCGTCGCATCCAAGCGCAAAAGTTTTGGTGGGTTCTTTGGGGGGTAATCGGTTTGCTGGCCTTGAAACCCGCATGGATACTGGGGTTCTGGCGGAAGCTGTGACCGCAGAAAGTGCAATCGCAGAATCTCGCAATTGCTCTCAGTTTATCGCAAGTACTTATCGGCATTGGAGAAAATGCCCGCCAATCGCTCCAAGTTTGCCTCATCTCATCTAGCCTGCTACAGTTCTATTTCAATTTTGAATGTGGATTGAAATGTTGATAGAACTGAGAGCCTTTGATGGACGATGCAGCCAAAAATAATAAATCAAAAACCCCGAAAAGCCGCGCCCGTAATAGGTTTACGGCGGTTGCAGTGCGTAATCTCAACGAGGTGGGTTACCACCACGATGGCGGAGGGCTCTATTTGCAAGTTAGCCCCACCAAAACAAAATCTTGGGTGCTGCGATACACCTTGGATAAATCTGTCCGATACATGGGCTTAGGTTCTGCCGCCGACTGGACTTTGGCCGAGGCCCGAGAACGTGCCCACAAGTACCGTCAATTGCTAACCGATGGAATAGACCCTCAGACCTTCCGCGAACAAGAACGCTTGCATAGGACTGCCCAAGAAACAGAAGCATCGCGACTGCGGCGCACGTTTGCCGAATGTGCAAAGGAGTACCACGATGCCAATGCAGACGATTGGAAAAACACCAAGCACAAAGACCAGTGGATTAACACCCTGACCACTTACGCTTTTCCAGTCTTCGGAAAAGTCCCCATGAGCCAATTGACCCGCGACCAGATTCGCCAATCCCTGCTACCTATTTGGAAATCCAAAGCGGAAACTGCTTCACGTGTGTTGCAGCGCATCCGCACCACCATCAAT